>DASUDS010000039.1:0-7605 GCA_036275455.1 Porticoccaceae bacterium | reverse complement strand
AGCTCTGCGGCGAGCGCGTCCTGATCCAGCTCGGCATCGCGGGCGCGGGCGCCGTAATGGCTGGCGACGATGGCCTGCTCCAGCTCCGCTCCCGAACACTGCTCGGAGAGCGCCGCCAGCGCCGGCAGGTCGAAGCGCTCCGGTGCCAGCCCTCGGCGCTGCAAATGGATGGCGAGGATGGCTTCGCGGGTGGCGGCATCCGGCAAGTCCACGAAGAACAGCTCGTCGAAGCGACCCTTGCGCAACAGCTCGGGCGGCAGTCGGGCGATGTCGTTGGCGGTGGCGACCAGGAACACCCGGCTGGTGCGCTCGGCCATCCAGGTCAGCAGGGTGGCCAGCACCCGCTGTGAGGTGCCGCCATCCTGATCGGTGGTGCTCAGGCCCTTTTCGATTTCGTCGAGCCACAACACCGCGGGCGCCATGGCTTCGGCCAGCCTGAGTGCTTCGCGCAGGTTGCGCTCGGTCTCGCCGTGATACTTGTTGTAGAGCGCGCCGACATCGAGACGCAGCAGCGGAATCCCCCACAGGCCGGCGACCGCCTTGGCCGCCAGGCTCTTGCCGCCACCCTGGACGCCGAGCAGCAGGATGCCCTTGGGGATATCGGTGCCGGGCGCACCGGTATCGACAAACGCGGTGTGCCGCAGCGCCAGCCAGGCCTTGAGATTGGCCATGCCGCCGATCTCGGCAAAGCGCTCGGTGCGGTACTCGAAGCTCAGCACGGAATCGGCGTCAAGCAGGCGAAATTTCGCGCGGTTGGCCGCTTCGATATCGCTTTCGGTGATGGCGCCGTCATCGACGATGGCCGCCCGTGCCAACCGCCGCGCCTCGCTGTGGGACAGGCCGCGCAGGTTGGCCACCAGGCGCTTGAGGGTGGCGTCGTCGCTGCGCACCTTGGCGTCCGGCTTGAGCCGTGCCCAGCGGCGCGCCTCGTCACGCACGATGCCAAGGATCTGGGCCTCGTCGGGCAGGACCAGTTCGAAGCGTGCCGCCAGCCGTGCCAACTCGGGCGGCAGCGGCAGGCGGTGGCTGATCAGCGCCAGGGTCACGGCGGCAGCGTTCTGACGCAGGGCGACATCCTTGAGCAGCCGCACCAGCCGCGGCTGTTCCCCGTGCAGCCAGTGGTGCAGGTCGCACAGCGCGTAGAGTCCCGGGCCAGCGCGCTCCTTGAGATGACGCAGCAGGGCTTCGGCCTCGGCGTATTCCGCGGGTTGTTCCACCTGTAGCCCAAAGCCGACGCGGCGCAACCCGTCGGTGCAGGTCCACTGGAACAGCTCGCGCTGCTGTTGCTGGGCGACGCGGGCGAGGAGATCGATCGCCCGCGGCTCGTCGTGGGTTTCCATCACCACCAGGGGTACGCCGCTGGCCACCACCAGGGCGAGATCGCGGGCATCGGGCATCGCTTGGTCTCCCAAAAGCAGAGCGAATCATAGCCAGCCGTGGCTCGCAGAGCATCGTGGGATCGCTGGTTGCGCGGCGCTGCGTTCCGTCGCACTTCGCTACAATGGTGCCAATCCCACGCGGAGTCGCCTGATGTCAGCGCCCAGCCTGTCGCTTCTCGACCGCTTGATCGCCGAGTTGGACCATGGTCTGCGGGTAGTGGTCGCGCCATCCACGGCTGCCGCCGAACCGTCTCCGGCGGCAGCGCTGCCCGAGGCGGAGCTGGATGCCACGGAGCGCCGCCACGCGGCGGGGCTGATGCGCGTCAATCACAGCGGCGAGGTCTGCGCCCAGGCGCTGTACCGCGCGCAGGCGCTCTTCAGTGCGGAAGGCAGCGCAATCCATGCCGAGATGACTGCGGCGGCGGCGGAGGAGGAAGCGCATCTGGCCTGGTGCCAGCAGCGGCTGGATGAACTGGACGCGGCACCCAGCCTGCTCAATCCGCTGTGGTACGGGGCATCCTTCGCGTTGGGCGCGGCAGCCGGGCTGGTCGGCGAGCGCCTCGGACTCGGTTTCGTGGCCGCGACGGAAGATCAGGTCTGCCTCCACCTGCGCGATCACCTCGAACGCCTGCCAGCTGCGGATCAACGCAGCCGCGCCCTGGTGGCGCGCATGCTGGAGGATGAGGCGGCGCATGCCCATCGCGCAAAGGGCGCGGGTGCGCTGTTGTTTCCCGGCCCGGTGCAGGCGGGGATGACCCTAGTCTCCAGGGTGATGACGGCGCTCAGCTATCGCGCCTGAGCCATCGGCTGGGCGGAGCCACCCCGGGCTAGGCCGTTGCCTTGCTGGCACGCTCCTGGTCGCGCTCGGCGCGAATGCCCTGGACGATGCCCAGGATCTTGTCCTTGATCCAGTTGTGCATCGGCGAATTGGCGGTGCGCTCGTGCTGGACCAGGGCCGCCGGAATCACCGGGTCGTGCTCCAGATCGGCGGGGTAGGGCTTGCGCACGATCTGATAGAACTCGCTTTCCTGTTTCAGGTCGTCCATGGTCGCCAGCATCAGGCAGTCGCTCGAATGCAATGCATCCAGGGCCGTCATCAGCTGGTTGGTCACCATGGCCTTGCGGCGGTTCTTGCCCATGCGGGCGATCAGCTTGTCGAAGCGGCTCTCCATGGCGGCCTCGACCCGGCCAGCGAGCAGCAGGTAGTACTGCACGAAGGGGTATTCGAGCATGTCTTCGAGCCCGAAATCGCGCTTGGCCAGCGGATGGCCGCTGCGCATCCATACCGCCGGGGTGAAATTGCCCAGCGAAGTGACCAGACAGCCGCGCGGCACCGGTTTTTGAACCTCGAGCACGAAATCCGTAGCCCCCGATTCCAGCTCGCCGATGTAGTCTTCCTCGGCGTTGGAGACCGCCATGCACAGGCCGGGCGCTTCGTCGCCCAGCACGCGCACCAGTTGCGGCATCACCTGCACAGCCATGAATTCTGGCGCCACGATGCGCACATGGCCGTGGTAGGTAGCGGGCTCGAACTGGGTGCGGATCAGCAGTCCGCCGATGCCCTCCAGCAGCTGGGGCAAGGCTCTTTTCAGCTCCAGCGCGCGCGGCGTGGGCACCAGCCCGCGCCCGCTGCGGGTGAACAGCGGATCCTCGAACACGGCACGCAAGCGCAACAGGGTCTTGCTCATTGCCGGCTGCGATACATGCAGGCGCTCGGCGGAGCGCGTCACGTTCAGCTCTTCGAGCAGCACTTGCAGGGCGACGAGCAGATTGAGATCCACCCGGGCCAGGGTATTGATGGTCATTTTCAATAATCTTCGAGAATGGCTGAGAAAATAACTGCTTTCGGCGATTATACAGCCAGCGGCCGCTGAGGTAAGCCACAGCGGAATAATTCTTGTTATTTATATATAAAATGAAAACATTCCATTTGAATCATGGGTCGGCTTGCCCGAAAGTAGCAGCGTGCCCGGCTGTGATGGGTCCTTAGGAGCCCGCCGGACGCTCTCCTTCCTAAACCCCCCTGTAATGACTTTTTCGGGGAGCTTCGGCTCCCCGTTTTTTTTTGCGTCACTCAGGCTCGATCGCATAGCTGTGGCTGATCGCCACGCCGCCGCGTCCCAGCATGATGGACGCGGAACAGTATTTCTCGGCCGAGAGATCCACCGCGCGCTTGACCTGCGCCTCTTTCAATCCGGAACCCGTCACCACGAAATGGATGTGAATCCGGGTGAACACCGCCGGAACCTCGTTGGCGCGCTCCGCCGCCAGCTCGGCACGGCAGTGGCGCACCGGTTGGCGTGCCTTGTGCAGAATGCTGACGACATCGAAGCTGGCGCAGCCACCCATGCCGATCAGCAGCATTTCCATCGGTCGGATACCCAGATTGCGCCCGCCATGGTCCTCAGGTCCGTCCATTACCACCGCATGCCCGCTGCCGGATTCTCCGACGAACATGGCGTTGTCGACCCACTTGACCACCGCTTTCATGTACTGATCCCCCATTGATACGCCCGCCTATCATAACCAGCGTTGGAGCCCGTCGCCGTACCGGTTGACCTCGCGGCCTTGCAATTGGCTCATCAAAGTGCGATTTTCCGGCGCGTTGCCGTTCCTGATCAGGAACGGCGCAGGTGGCCGTGTTCGATAACAGTGGTCGATAACAGCTGTAGGCAACAGCTTTGGATAACCGTAGCCGATAACAGTGGAAGGAGGCCCCTTGGCGTTGCAGCCCATCAGCCCGCACATCCCCAAATTCGAGGAGTTTCTCGTCCACTGCAGCCGGCGCCGCTATCCCGCGCGCAGCACCCTGATCCACGCCGGCGACGCCTGCGAAACCCTCTACTACATCATCAAGGGTTCGGTGACGGTGCTGATCGAGGACGATGAAGGTCGCGAGATCATCGTCGCCTACCTCAACACCGGGGATTTCTTCGGCGAACTGGGGTTGTTCGACCAGCAGGACCGCAGTGCCTGGGTGCGCACCAAGACCGAGTGCGAAATCGCCGAAATCAGCTATGCGAGCTTCCGCCAATTGGCGCAGCGCCAGCCGGATTTCCTGTTCTCGCTGAGCAAACAGCTGGCCAAGCGCCTGCGCGACACCACCCGCAAGGTCGGCGATCTCGCCTTTCTGGATGTCACCGGGCGCGTCGCGCGCACCCTGCTCGACCTGTGCAAGCAGCCCGACGCCATGACCCACCCCGACGGCATGCAGATCAAGATCACCCGCCAGGAGATCGGCCGCATCGTCGGTTGCTCGCGGGAGATGGTTGGTCGCGTGCTGAAGGCGCTCGAGGACCAGGAGCTGATCTCGGCGCGCGGCAAGACCATGGTGATCTTCGGCGCGCGCTGATCTTTCAGCGCGCCAGGACGCGCGTCGCCACCCGCAGCCGCTCCGCCAGCACCACTTCGAGCACATCGCCCGGCACCAATGGCCCGACGCCTTCGGGCGTGCCGGTGAGCACGATGTCGCCCGGCTCCAGGGTAAACCAGCGACTCATGTAGCACAGCAGCTCCGGGACCGGGGTGAGCATGGCCGCCGCATGGCCCTGCTGGCGGGACATGCCGTTCTGCGCCAGGGAAAAGGTCAGCGTTTCGAGCGGCCCCAGGGTGGCGGGATGCAGCCACTCCGATACCGGGCAAGCGCCGTCGAAGCCCTTGGATCGCTCCCAGGGCTGGCCGGCGGCCTTGAGCTGTTTCTGCAAGTCGCGCAGTGTCAGGTCGAGGGCGATGCCCACCCCGGCGATGGCCGCCATCGCCGCCGCGGGCGTACAGTCGCGCAGCGGCGCGCCGATCAACAGCGCCAGCTCGGTCTCGAAATGACAGGCGCCGCGATCGACGGGTATCGCGATCTCTCCGGCGAGCGGCACCAATGCCGTGCGCGGCTTGATGAACAGCACCGGCTCGGCGGCCTTGGCGCTGCCCATCTCGGCGACGTGGGCGGCGTAGTTGAGCCCCACGCAGACCGCCTTGCCCGGAGGCAGGTCGCAGGCGGTGCCGTCGGCGAAAACGTGGCGATAGGTCATGGCGGTACCTCAGTCGAAAATCTTGCCCGGGTTCAGGACGCGGTTGGGATCGAGGAGCTGTTTCACGGCGCGCATCAGCTGGAGCTCGGCGGCGCTGCGCGAATAGGGCAGCAATGCCTTCTTGAGCAGCCCGATGCCGTGTTCGGCGGAAATGCTGCCCTGGAATTCCTGCACCAGGGCGCCCAGCGCCGCGCTCAGGCGCTCGCCCTCGGCGCGAAATCGATCTGCGCTCCAGGCCGCTGGCTTGAGCGCATTGATATGGATATTGCCGTCGCCCAGGTGGCCGAACCAGATCATTTCCAGTTCCGGAAACCGCTCGGCGCACAGCCGGTCCGCACGCTCCAGAAACGCCGGCAACAACGCGGTGCGCACCGCGACATCGTTCTTCCAGGGCGACCAGGCGGCCAGCGTGTCCGAAATGTCCTCGCGCAGCCGCCACAGCGCGGCGGCGTGGGCATCGTCCTGGGCCAGCACGCCATCGCGCAGCATGCCGCGAGCACGAAGATCTTCAAAAACGGCCAGCGCCGGTTCGACGGCAGTATCCGCGGCCGCGGCCAGCTCGATCTCGATCAGCAGATACCAGGGCGCCGCCGCAAGGGGTCGCGCCAGGCCGTTGCGTTCGATCACCCGCGCCAAGGCGACTTCGGGAAAGAACTCGCACGCGCTGAGCGTACAGCGCGCGCGAAACGCGGCGAGCACGGGAACCAGTGCCGCCAATTCCGCGGCGCCCAGCAGCAGCACCGCGCTCGGCGGTGGCGGCGGCGCCAGCGCCAGGGTGGCGGCACAGATCACCCCGAGTGTGCCCTCGGAGCCGATGAACAGCTGCAACAGGTCGTAGCCGGCGTTGTCCTTGGCCAGCCCGCGGCCCAGCGCGAGCCACTCGCCGCTGCCGGTAATCACCTCCAGGCCGCGCACCCTGGCGCGGGTCATGCCGTGGCGCAATACGCGAATGCCGCCGGCATTGGTGGCAATGTTGCCGCCGATGTGGCTCGAACCCGCGGAGGCGAAATCGACCGGATAGCACAGCCCCGCCGCGGCTGCCGCCGCCTGCACCTCGGCGGTGGTCACTCCGGCCGCGCAGGTCAGGAGAGCGCTCTCGCGATCGACCTCGAGCGTGTGCCGCAGGCGTTCGAGCGACAGTACCAGTTCGCCGCGCGCGGCGACCGCACCGCCGGACAGCCCGGTACGACCGCCGGAAGGCACGATGGCCAGCCGCTCGCGATTGGCAAAGCGGACCATGGCCTGCACTTCGGCGGCACTGCCGGGCCGTACCACCGCCAGCGGTGCCGGCGGCCAGTGCCGGGTGCGGTCGGTGCCGTAGTGGTTCAGATCGTCGGGCGCGGTGCTCAGATACCGGTCGCCGACGATGGCTGCCAGGCGGGCGAGCAGGTCCGCTTCCGCCATGACTCAAAACCCCAGCGCCGCGAACGCCTGTTCACGGATCGGTGCGGTCTCGTTGACCAGGTGGTGGCGTGCCCCCGGCAGCAGGTGGAAGCGCCCGTTGGGCAGTTTCCCGCGCAGCAAGCGCAGGTTGTAGGGCCAGTCCAGGGTGGTGTCGGCATCGCCCTGGATCACGCTCGCCGCCCGGTGCGAAGGTGGCAATTCGTGCAGCTCCTCGGCCCAGCGCTTCATGGCGCCGATCCATTCCAGCGGCAGGTGCCGGGCCTGCAACGGGTCGTGGTTGGCGATGAAATCCAGAAATGCCGGATCGCCGGAATTGGCAACGAACTCGCGCGGGATCTGGCGGCGCCAACGGTGGGAGGCGAGATAGATCAGCCGGTTGATCGCCCAGCGGCGCGGATGCACCAGCGGCGCCAGTAGTGCCACCCCCGCAAACGGGTGTTGCGCAGCGCGCAAGAGATGGTGGAGCACGATCGCGCCGCCGGTGCTCTGGCCGATGCCGTGCCAGGGGCGGGGCAGGCCGCTGGCCGCATCCAGCAACGCCTCGAATACCGCCACATAGTGATAGAAGCTGGCGATGGTCACCCGTTCGCCGTCCGACAGGCCATGGCCCGGGAGATCGAAGGCGACCACGTTGCAGCCGCGGCCCAGCAGGTGGCGGATCAGGTGGCCGTACAGGCCGACGTGATCGAAGTAGCCATGCACCACGAAGGCGGTGCCGCTGGGCGCCGGATGGAACCAACAGTGTGCCGCGATCCGGTAGCCGCCCGCCGCCACCGCACCCATGGCGTGGCGCACAC
>DASUDS010000038.1:0-2678 GCA_036275455.1 Porticoccaceae bacterium | reverse complement strand
ACCTCCCTGGCAACCCTCCCATGGCTGCCCCGGCGTTCCTTCAGTAACCGATCACTCGCCGCTCAATCCTCGACGCCTTCGATCACCGGATTGAAGATGGTGTAGAGATAGACCCGGGTCGGCAGGTCGCCCAGGTGTTTCTCGATCAGAGGCTTGACTTCGCGCCAGTCGAGATCGCCGGCGCCGGTGCCGAGCTTGGGCAGGGCCACGCTCTTGAGCTGGTTTTCCTGCACGTATTTCCGCAGCTCGGCAAGCGCCTTGTCGACCCACTCGAGCTTGCCCGTGCCGCGGTGATCGGCGCTGGCGGCGCGGACGAAAAGGCTCAACACCTGCGGCCTGGCGCCATTGCGCCAGGCCCACAGCCCGCCCGGCGCCGGGGTCGCGGTAGACCGGTACTGCTCGAAATCCTCCACGATGCCTGGATGTTTCTGACTCACCGCCAGGGCGACCCCCTGGGAAAAATCCTCGTCGGGCGCAATGCCCTGCACGATGGCGTCGGACTTGCTGTACACGATGTTGCCCACCAGGGCTTCTTTGATCATGGCACCTTCCTCCTGCGCTACGAAACTCTCTTTAATGCGGAGCTCTCTGTAATACGGAACGCTCTGCAATACGAAACTCTCTGCAACGCAGTATGAAAGTCGCCGGCCAGCAGGCCATGACCTGCGTCATGGGTTTGCTTTTTCGAGTTCTACTGTGTTTGATGGCGCCCCTTGTTGCAGGAAGCGCGCTGCGGGACGCGCAATCACCCCATGACCACAGCAACCGACAGCATTCGCCTGATCCTGTCCTGTCCCGACCGAGTCGGCATCGTGGCGGCGGTCAGTTCCTTCTTCGCGGCCGAAGGTGGGCTGATCACCGAGGCCAATCATTACCGCGATCCCGAATCGGAATGGTTTTTCGCGCGCCAGGTCATTGCCGCCAATTCGCTTCCTTATGGCGTACAGGAGTTGCGCCAGCGCTTTGCGCCGCTCGCTGCGGACTTCGGTCTGGAATGGCGCATCGTCGAGACGCGGGTGCCCAAGCGGGTGATCATCCTGGTCAGCCGGCAGGCGCACTGTCTCGCCGATCTGCTGTATCGCTGGCGCAGTGGCGAACTGCCCTGCGAAGTAGCCGCGGTGGTATCCAATCACGAGGACTTGCGCGGCTACGTGGAGTGGCATGGCATTCCCTTCCACCACCTGCCGGTGGCGGAAGGCGACAGATCGGGCCACTTCGCCGCGGTTGCCGCCACGCTGGCCGGCCTGACTCCGGATGTGGTGGTGCTGGCGCGCTACATGCAGATTCTGCCGCCCGCGCTCTGCCAGACCTATGCCGGGCGTCTCATCAATATCCACCACAGTTTTCTGCCGGCCTTTGCCGGCGCCAGGCCCTATCACCAGGCGGCCGAGCGCGGCGTGAAGCTGATCGGTGCCACCTGCCACTACGTCACGGAAGAGTTGGACGCCGGGCCGATCATCGATCAGGACATCAGCCGCATCAGCCACCACGACAGCGTCGAGGACATGGTGCGCAAGGGCAAGGACATCGAGAAGATCGTGCTGGCGCGTGGTTTGCGTTTTCATCTGGAAGATCGCGTCTTGATCCACGGCAATAAAACCGTGGTTTTCGAATAGCGCTTTCGGTCGATTTGCTAGCACTCCAAGCCGATCTCCGGCACCATCTGGCCGCAGCACAGTTGGCCGCAGCGACAACAGCCGCCGCAGTAGAGGACGCCGGGTGACCACGGAATTCGCCACCGATATCGCGGTGATCGGCGCCGGTCCCGCGGGCCTGTTCGCCGTGTTCGAATGCGGCATGCTGAAAATGCGCTGCCACGTCATCGACGCGCTGCCGGCCATCGGCGGGCAATGCACCGCGCTCTATCCGGAAAAGCCCATTTACGACATTCCCGCAGCGCCGGAGCTGAGCGCGGCGGAGCTGATCGCGCGCCTGCAAGCTCAGATCGCGCCCTTCGCGCCCCGGTTTCACCTCGACCAGCAGGTAGTGGCATTGCAGCGCCATGACGATGGCTGGGAGCTGGCGACCTCGCGCGGCACGCGCATCCGGGCACGCGCGGTGATCCTCGCCGCCGGCGCCGGCGCCTTCGGCCCCAACCGGCCGCCGCTGCCGGGCATCGAAGCCTACGAAGGGCGTTGCGTCCACTATCTGGTGAGCGAACGGGAGCGCTTTCGCGGCCAGCGCCTGGTGATCGCCGGGGGTGGCGATTCGGCGGTGGATTGGGCCATCGCCCTGGCCGACGTGGCGGCCGAGATTCATGTGGTGCATCGCCGCGATCGCTTTCGCGCCGCACCGGAAAGTGCCGAGCGGCTGGAACAACTTGCCGCCGCCGGCAGGATTCAACTGGTCATTCCCTATCAGCTGGCCGCGCTCGAAGGCGACGGCGAGCGCCTTGCCGCGGTGATCGTGAAGACCCTGGAAGGTGCGGAGCGGCGCATCGCGGCGGATCACCTGCTCGCTTTTTTCGGCCTGGTCACCAAGCTCGGCCCCATCAACGACTGGGGTCTCGAAGCCCGCAATGGCGTGGTGCCGGTAGCGCCCGCGACCTGCGCGACGGTGGTGCCGGGGATTTTCGCCATTGGCGACATCGCCACCTACCCGCGCAAGCTCAAACTGATCCTGACCGGGTTTGCCGAGGCGGCCCACGCGGCCCATGCGGCCCATGAAATCGTCCATCC
>DASUDS010000037.1:0-2695 GCA_036275455.1 Porticoccaceae bacterium | reverse complement strand
CTTCGTGCACGAACAGCTCTACGAGGAGTTGGGCATCCACCCGCGCTACGGCGATACCATGAATGCCGGCGGCGCCACCTACGGCTACATGGTGCAGCGCGCGGCGGCGGCGATCCGCCAGGGTCTGGCCGACAGCGTGCTCTGCGTCGGCGCCGGCAAGTTCCCCAAGGTGGGCACTGGCGGCGCCGAGTCCATGGCGCGCATGGTCAGCCACGAGGCCTTCGAATTTCCCTACGGCACCTTCATTCCCGCGATCTACGCCCAGGTGGCCACCCGCCACATGCACGAATTCGGTACCACCGCGGAGCACTTCGCGGAAGTGGCGGTGTCCTCGCGCGAATGGGCACTGCGCAATCCGCAGGCGGCCACCTACGCAACCGAGCCGCTGACAGTCGCCAAGGTTCGTGCGTCGCGGCCGATCGCCACGCCCTTCCATCTCTACGACTGCTCGATCCCGCTGGAAGGCGGCGCCGCGGTACTGGTGGCGAGCGAACGGGTGGCGAAGCGCATTGCGCGGCAGCCGGCCTGGCTGCTCGGCATGGGCGAATACCACAGCCACCGCAACATCCACCAGGCGGATCTGATGGACATCGGCTGCGGCCGCGCCGGGCGGTTGGCCTACGAACGCGCTGGCCTGTCGCCCGGGGACATGCAGTTCGCGCAGATCTACGACGCCTTCAGCGTCAACCCGCTGGTGTTTGCCGAGGAGCTGGGCCTGTGTCCGCGCGGCGAGGGCGGGGCGCTGTTCGCCTCCGGCGCCACCCGGCCCGGCGGCGATCTGCCCATCAATACCTATGGCGGCCTGCTCTCCTTTGGCCACACCGGCGATGCGTCGGGCATGTCGATGATCGTCGAGGGTGCGCGCCAGGTGATGGGCATCGCCGGGGAGCGCCAATTGACCCGCGCCCAGGTGGGCGTGGTGCACTCCTACGGCGGCATGATGAGCGAGCATTCCACCCTGATTCTCGGCCGCCAGTCCTGAGGAGGTTGCCATGAGCCAAGACAGTTCCGCGGCGCAGCCCCTGCCGCCCAAGCCCCTACCCAAGATGACCCCCGGCGCCGAGCACTACGGGGCGAGTGCCACCCGCGAGGAATTCGTGCTGCCGCACTGCGGTGACTGCGATCGCGTGTTCTTCTACCCGCGCCAGTGGTGTCCCCATTGCTTTGGCCAGCAGCTCGACTGGCGAAAGGCCAGTGGGCGCGGCACCGTGTACAGCTTTTCCGTGGTCCACCAGGCGCCGTTCCCGTCCTACCAGGGCGACGTGCCCTATGTGCTGGCGGTGATCGAGCTCGCCGAAGGGCCGCGGATGATGGCCAATGTGCTGCACTGCGCGCCGGACCGGATCCGGGTCGGTCTGCCGGTCGAGGTCACCTTCGAACCACGGGGCGACATGAAGATCCCCCAGTTCCAGCCCATTCATTCCTGAGGAGGACAGCGATGGCCAATGTAGCCCAGGCGCCCTTTCCCCTGACCTTCGGCACCTATCAGGATGCCCTGAAGCTGATCGGCCAGGCCGGCCAGAAGACGGTGGCCGAGTTTTCCGTCACCCACGAAGCCATCAAGGTGTACTGCGCGCTGGTGGAAGACCCCAACCCCAGCTATTGGGACGAGGCCTTCGCGCGCCGGCAGTGGGGCGGCATCGTGGCGCCACCGGGGCTGTTGCTGTCCTGGTGCATGGCGCTCGAATGGCATCCCCACAAGCCGCGCACCCACTACATCATGGCGCTGCGCGTGCCCCTGCCGGGCGATACCCTGATCAATGTGGCCACCACCACCGAGTTCGATCGCCACCTGCATCTCGGCGACCGGGTGAGCGTGCAGGATCGCCTGGTGCAGATCTCCGAGGAAAAGGACACCCGTCTCGGCATCGGCCACTTTCTCACCACCGAGGCGGAATTCGTCAACCAGAATGGCGAGCGGGTCGCGGTGCAGACCAACCAGCTGTTTCGCTATCGCACCCACGAGGCTTGAGCCATGGCAGCACCGACCAAGAAATTCTGGGATGACGTGACCGAAGGCGAACTGGTACCGCAGGTTCGCATGCAGGTGCCCTATGCCAAGGTGATCCTCAACGCCGCGGCCACCAACGACTATTTTCCCGGTCATCACGATCCCGAGTACGCGCGCGCCCAGGGCCAGCGCAACATCTATCTCAACACCATGGCGATCGAGGGTTTCATCGATCGTGTGGCTACGAGCTGGGCCGGACCGCACGCCTTTCTGCGCAAGCGACAGATGCAGATGCGCGCCTCGATCTACGCCGAGGACACCATGTACGGCGAAGGCACGGTGCTCAGGCGCTATCAGGAGGATGGCCGCAATCTGGTCGATCTCGACATCAAGATTGCTACCGACGAAGGCGTGCGGGTGCCGGCGGTGGTGACCCTCGAACTGCCGCGCCGCTGAGTCACTGGAGATTTCTGCCATGCCGCTTGGAGACTTCACCTCCTGGTTCGACCAGCCGCTGTCGCCGCTGTACTACAGCGCCGATCACCTGGCCTGGCGCGACACCTTGCGCCGCTTCGTGGACACCGAGGTCGCGCCGCATGTCGATGAATGGGAGGAGGCCGGGCATTTCCCGCGCGAGATGTACCGCAAGGCCGCTGCCATCGGGCTGCTGCAACTGGGCTATCCCGAGGAGTACGGCGGCATCCCGGTGGCCGACCCCTTCATGGCCGTGGTCACCGCGCTCGA
>DASUDS010000036.1:0-9028 GCA_036275455.1 Porticoccaceae bacterium | reverse complement strand
TTTGCGGCGCTGTATCTGGGTGGCGCCGACCGCGACCGCCTCGACCCGATCCTCGACGCCTGTGTGGCCGATTACCGCGAGCGGCTGGACGAGGACGGGCAGGTGGACTTCAAGGGCAAGGCCAAGGCGTTCCTGCGCGCCCATGGCTTTCTGTCGTCGATCCTGCCGTACACGAACGCCGAATGGGAGAAGCTGTCGATCTTCCTCACGTTTCTCGTGCCCAAGCTGCCGGCGCCGGTGGAGGAGGACCTGTCCAAGGGCATTCTGGACGCCATCGACATGGACAGTTACCGCGTCGAGAAACAGGCGGCGGTCCGGATTCAGCTGCCCGACGAGGATGCGCAAATCGACCCCATGCCCACGGATGGCGGCGGCCGCAAGCCGGAGCCGGAGCTGGATCGGCTCTCGAACATCCTGAAGACCTTCAACGACCAGTTCGGCAACATCGATTGGTCGGATGCCGACCGCGTGCACAAGCTGATCACCGAGGACATTCCGAACCGCGTGGCGGCGGACGGCGCGTATCGGAACGCCATGAAGAACAGCGACCGCCAGAACGCCCGCATCGAGCACGACAGGGCGCTGGCGCGAGTGATGACCGCCGTGCTGAAGGACGACACGCAGCTGTTCAAGCAGTTCATGGACAACGCGTCGTTCAAGCGCTGGGTGACGGATACGGTGTTCGGGCTGACCTACCGCGCCTGATCCTGCGGTTTCATTCCTGCAGCGCCGGATACTCCGGATTGGCGATCAGCAGTTTGGCGCGCACGGTTTCCTTCACCTGGGCGAGGACTTCCTTGCGGCGCGGGTCGAGGGCCCCGGAGCGGATGCCGGCGCAGAGCTCGGCGTTCAGCGCATCGAGCGCGGCCTCGGGGGACAGCTCGGGCGCGGCGGACTTGCCCAGCAGGCGTTCGAGGCCGGCCAGTTCGGCGCGGTCGGCGGCGGCGCCCTGGTCCAGTTCGCGGCCGACGATGGCGAGGATGTTGGCCGCCACCCGGCATTTGTAGGCGCTGGCGCCCTGGAGCTGGGGCAGCGCTTCATTGCGCAGAAAGGCGCGCACGCCGGCGAGGAGTTCGGCGGCGGTGGCTCGGTCCTGGGGCATGTCAGGGCTCCTCGATGAGTTGCAGCAGGTCGAGCTCGTTCTCGCAGGCGCGGCGGCCGATCGCCATGTGCTCGAAGGAGTCGATCAGCCCGGAGAGGTGCTTGTAGGCCTGGAACTGGCAGACGATGCCCCACTTCAGGGTGCCGAACACCTCCCAGAAATGCACCGCCTTGGGATCGACGGCGCGGCCGCCGGCGTTCTCGTAGCCGGCGAACAGGTCCGCGCGGGAGCCGAAGCCGCCCACCGGGTTCTGGTGCTGGCCGAAGCGCCAGGCGCGCACGCACAGCCAGCCGAGATCCTCCATGCCGTCGCCGAGATGGCCGAGCTCCCAGTCGAGCACGGCGCGGATGCCCTCCGGCCCGACCACGAAATTGCCGTTGCGGAAATCGCCGTGGACGAGGCCGATGGGCGCGGCGTCCGGGCAGCGCTCCTCCAGCCAGCGGAAGGCCAGCTCGAAGGCGGGATGGTATTGCGGCCGGCGCACCGGGGTTTCGTCGCGGTAGAAGGCGCTGATGCCGTCGAGCAGCTCGCGGTAGTAGGCGAGCAGGGCGCGCACCGGCATCCGGCTGAGCCCCGCGGGCAGCCTGGCGGGATCGATGGCATGCAGGCCGGCGAGGATCGCGCCGCACTGGCGCGCCATCATCGCGCGGGCGTCGGCGAAGGCCGCGTCGCGGAGGATGCGTGGGGCCAGCACTTCGCCGGCGATGCGATCCATCACGTAGCAACCGCCGAGCGCGTGGTCGGCGGGCAGGCGGAAGTGGACCCGTGCCACCGGGCCGCCGGCCTCGAATACCACCTGCTGGAGTTCGGCCTCGGTCTCGCGATCCAGCGAATAGGCGGTCTTGCCGCCGCGCCAGCCCTCGGGTCCGGCGCTGCCGGTGGCGCCCGGGTCGCGGCGCAGGATCAGCTCGCGGCGGGTGTCATCGCCGGCGACCACGTCGAAGGACCAGGTCTCGCGCGAGGCGCCGCCGGAGAGGCGCACCAGGTGTTCGATGCGCGACGGCCCGAAGTGCCGTGCGACGTCCGCGGCCAGCAGTTCGCCGACCCGCGCGGGATCGAGATCGACGGCCTGGTTCATGCGCCGATCCCCACCGGCCGGCCAGCGACGATCTGGTCGAGGTATTCCGAGAGCCCGTAGCCGACTTGGCCGTTGCAGCGATATTCGGTGAGGCCTTCGGTGATGCGGGTCTGGAGCTCGCTGCCGTCGGGCAGGGTGCGACGGTTGCGCAGCGGAATCAGCGACAGGACGCGGCCTTCGATTTCGTATTCGGCGCGGTCGGTCTTCGCCCAGGCGCGCAGCCGGGTCTGGTAGAAATTCGCGTCCCATTCGGATTCGACCCGCACTTCGCGCACCAGGTCGTAGCGGCCCTCGGTGAGCACCATGCCGCCGACGATGCGGGTGCCGTCGCCGAGTGCCTTGTCGAGCACCATGATGGCGAAGTCCTCGCTGAAGCTCATCGGCAGCCAGCGGTACCAGGGCACGTTCTGCCAGTAGCGCGGCCCCCAGCTGTGATCGCGCAGGCCGAGCCCCCTGACCTGCCACTCGCGGTCGCCGACGCGGATGGTGCCGCTGCCGGCTATGTGCTGCTCGTAGTGGCCGAGGTACAGCCCGGCATTGGGGTTTTCGCGCCAGGGGCTGCCGTCGGCATGCACCGGCTCGCCGCCGTACATGGGCGAGACGCCGTGATAGTGGATGTCCACCACGCAGGGCAGCCTGGGATTGTTCTTGAAGGCGCGGCCCGGGTCGATCATCTCGCCCGGGTTTTTCAGCAGCAGCACCTCGCCCTGATAGTGCACGGCCAGGCGCTGGAAGGGTTCGATCACGCCAAAGCGCATGCCGCCCGCATCGAAGGCGTCGTTGTGGGCGATGTGCGGCCGCTGGTACATGAAGGCGACCGAACCATCGGGCAGATACAGGCAGTTGGTCATCTCGGCATAGCCTTCGTTGACCCGGTTGCCGAGCCGGAACCAGCCGCCGATGCGCTGTGCCGCGTCGTAGAGATTGAAGTACATGCTCTCGTTGTAGTTTTCCGCCGCGCTGGGCGGATGCATGTACTCGTCCCAGGTTTCGAGCTTCAGATGAACATCGGCGGGCAACTGCATGGCGAATTCCTGCAAGCGAGAGATTCAGGCGTAGCGCGCGCCAGCCGCGGCGCCGGGCGGAAACACCGCCGCGATGGCGCGCAGCTCGGCGTCGGTCAGTACCAGGTCGGCAGCCGCGGCGTTGCTGTCGAGGTTGGCGATCCTGCGGGTGCCGGGAATGGGCACGATGCGGTCCCACTGCGCCAGTAGCCAGGCCAGCGCGAACTGCCCGGCGGTGCAGCCGCGCTGCGCCGCAAGCTGCTTCACCTGTTCGGCCAGCTCCAGATTGCGTTCGAGGTTGCCGGGCTGGAAGCGCGGGTTGGTCTTGCGGAAATCCTTGTCATCCATCTCCGCGGTGGAGGTTATGGCGCCCGTCAGAAAGCCGCGGCCGAGCGGGCTGTAGGGCACGATGGCGATGTCGAGCACCCGGCACGCCGGCAGCACCTCGGGCTCGGGATCGCGGGTCCACAGCGAGTACTCGACCTGCAAGGCGGCGATCGGGTGCACGGCGTGGGCGCGGCGGATCAGCGCCGGATCGGCGGTGGCCTCCGAGAGGCCGAGAAAGCGCACCTTGCCGGCGCGCACCAGCTCCGCCATGGCGCCCACCGTGTCCTCGATCGGCACCCTGGGGTCGACCCGGTGCTGGTAGTAGAGGTCGATGCAGTCGATGCCCAGGCGCTGGAGGCTCCGGTCGCAGGCGGCTTTCACATACTCGGGGCGGCCGTCGATCTGCATCTCCAGCCCGCCTTCGGGACGGCGCTTGGCGCCGGCGATGCCGAACTTGGTGCAGATGAAGGCCTGGTCGCGGCGGCCGGCGAGCGCCTTGCCGATCAGGGTCTCGTTGTGGCCGCTGCCGTAGACATCGGCGGTGTCGAGAAAATTGAGGCCGATATCCAGCGCATGGTGCAGCGTGGCGATGGATTCGCGCTCATCCGCCGGGCCGTAGAAATCCGACATGCCCATGCAGCCGAGCCCGATGGCCGAGACCCGTGCACCGCTGTTGCCCAGAACCCGGTATTGCATATCGCACCCCCGTTATTTATTGGTTGGCATAACCCGATTCTAGAAGAGCGAGCGGTCGGTGGGACGCCCCGGCGGCAGCAATCGCGAATCCGGTGGCGTCGTGGGTCAGCCGCCGCGGCCGATGCGGCTGTGGCTCCGGGCATAGAAGAAGTACAGCAACATGCCGACCAGCATCCAGATCACGAAGCGCAGCAGGGTCATGCCGTCGAGGCTCGCGATCAGGTAGACACAGGCGATGATGGCGAGGATTGGCGTCCAGGGCATGAAGGGTGTGCGGAACGGGCGGTGCAGATCCGGTTGGGTGCGGCGCAGATAGAGCACCGCCACGGATACCACCACGAAGGCGGCGAGGGTGCCGACATTGACCAGTTCCGCCACCTGGCGGATGGGCAACAGCCCGGCGGCCAGCGCGATCGCGATTCCGGTGCCGAGCGTGGTCCGCGCCGGGGTGCGAAAGCGCGGGTGCAGGGCAGCAAACACCGGCGGCAGCAGGCCGTCCTGGGACATGGCGTAAAACAGCCGGGTCTGGCCGTACAGCAGCACCAGCAGCACGGAGGTCAACCCGGCTACCGCGCCCACGGAAATGACCGCGCCGGCAAAGCGTTCGCCCGCCTGGACCAGGGCGAAGGCGATGGGGTCCGACACATTCAGCGACCCATAGGGCGCGATGCCGGTGAGCACCACGGTCACCGCGATGTAGATCAGGGTGCAGATGGCCAGCGAGCCGATGATCCCGATGGGCATGTCGCGCTGGGGATTGCGCGCTTCTTCGGCGGCCGTGGATACGGCATCGAAGCCGATGTAGGCGAAGAAGATGAGCCCTGCGCCCGCCATCACCCCGCTCCAGCCAAAGGGCATGAACGGCTGCCAGTTGGCGGGTTCCACATGGGGCGCCGCGGCATAGAAGAAAATGGCGATCACCGCGAGCTTGGTGATCACGATCAGCGAGTTGACCAGGCTGGTCTGGCGCACGCCGAGTGCCAATATCGCGCTGATCAGCAGCATGACCCCCGCCGCCGGGAGATTGACGACGCCGCCCTCCAGCGGGCCGCGCGTCAGCTCCTCGGGGAGATGGATGCCGAGCCCGTCCAGCAGGCGCAGGAAATAGCCCGACCAGCCGATCGCCACCACGGCACAGGCGAGCGCGTATTCGAGGATCAGATCCCAGCCGATGATCCAGGCCGGAAATTCACCGAGCGTGACGTAGGTGTAGGTGTAGGCGCTGCCCGCCACCGGCACCGTGGAGGCGAACTCCGCATACACCAGCGCCGCGAACAGGCAGGCAAGACCGCCGACGACGAAGGACAGCGACAGCGCCGGACCGGCCTTGGTGGCCGCGGCCACGCCGGTGAGCACGAAGATGCCGGCGCCGATCACGGCACCGATGCCGAGCAGGGTCAGGTCGAGGCCGGAAAGGCTGCGGGCAAGGCCCTGCTCGCCGTTCGGGACCACGGCATCGATCGGTTTCTTGCGGTTCAGGATCTGCATCATGCGCGCATACTCGTTGGCGGAAGAAAAAAGCCCACGCACGCCCCGTGCCGTGCTGCCTCGTGGCAGCACGGCGCGAGCGCTGTTTTCACCAAGCGGTTACAGCGTGATGTCGGTCTGCTGATCGGCGTTCTTCAGGGCCTGGCACTGATCGGCCCAGTCATAGCCTTTCAGGATGCGATCGAAGCGCGCCTGGACGTACTTGCGCAGGCCGGGATCGGTGAAGATGTAGGGCTGGTTCTCGCGGATGGCTTCGAGCACCTGCTCGCCGACCACGTCCGGGCTCAGGCCCTTCTTGAGCATGGCGACCATCTGTTCGGATTTCGAATCGGTGGCGCCGCCGTATTCCGTCGGGCGGTTGCGCGCCGAGGTGCCGAGATTGGTGTTGACCACGCCCGGACACAGCACCGAGACGCCGATGTTGTCGTCGAGGTGCTCGGCCATGGCGGTCTCGGACATGGCCACCACCGCGTACTTGGAGGCGTTGTAGGCGGACAGCTCGCCCCAGGCATACATGCCGGCCATGGACGCGGTATTGACCACGTGGCCGCCCTCGCCATGGGACTCGATCAGCGGCATGAACGCCTGCAAGCCCCAGACCACGCCCCACATATTGACGTCGATGGTCCAGCGCCAGTTCTTCTCGCTGGTGGTTTCGGCACGGCCGCTGGCGCCGACCCCGGCGTTGTTGACCAGCACATGCACCTTGCCGAAGGTGTCGATGGTTTTCTGCGCGGCGGCGAACACCGAGTCGCGCTTGGTGACGTCGGCGATCACGCCGGCCACGTCGCGGCCCTGGGCCTTCAGCTCGGCTACCGCCTTGTCGAGCGCGGTCTGTTCGATGTCGGCCAGCATCACCTTCATGCCGGCGGCGGAAAACGCCCGCGCCATGCCCAGCCCCATGCCGCTCGCGGCGCCGGTGATGAAGGCGACCTTGCCTGCTACGTCTTTCATGGTTGTCTCCTGATGCGCTGTGGTTGAAATTATTCTGTTGTGGCCACCGGCGGCGGTTGCGGCCGGCGCGGCGCGGCCAGCCACAGCATGACCGGGGCGCACAGCGACAGGGTCGCGGCGACGCCCAGCATCGGCCAGTGGTTGCCGGCGAGATCGTGGAGCGCGCCGCCGAGCCAGGAGCCGGTGGCGCCGCCGAGCGCGGCGAACATCGACAGGGTACCGAAAATGCTGGGAAATTTCGGCCCGGCGAACAGGTCGCGGGCGGCCGCGGGGATGATTGGCGCGTTGGCGGCGTAGCCGATGCCGAGCAGCACCGCGAAGGCCAGCGGCAGCATCAGGCCGGGCACCGAGCCCACCGCCGCGAGACAGAGCACGGCGAGGAAGATGCAGCCGAGGCCCAGGGTGTAGGTCAGCTCGCGGCCGACGCGATCCGACAGGGTGCCCCAGATAATCTTGCCGGGAATGCTGGTGACGCCGATCACGCCGGCGATCAGCGAGCCCGCGGTCTTGGCCACGCCGTGATCGACCATGAAGGCGAACTGGTGCATGAGCAGCATCTGCGACAGGCTGCCGCCCAGGAAGAACGCCAGCACCGCGAAGCGAAACGCCCGCGACCGGAGCGCGCTGCGCACCGTCCAGTACTGGGCGGGCGGGGGCTGGGGCTGGCCATCGGCGTTGCGGGCGACGGGCGCGGCCGGCGGTTCGCGCACGATCCACAGTGCTGCCGGGGTGACGATCAACAGCACCAGACCCGCCAGCACCAGATAGGCGAGGCGCCAGTCGAACTGCTCGATCAGCCAGTTGGCGAGCGGCACCACGCCGAAGATACCGACGCCGATGCCGGCGGTGACGATGCCGAGCGCGGTGCCCATCCGCGTCGGGAACCACTTTTCGGTGAGGATCACCGAGGCCACCCAGCCGCAGCCACCGAGGCCAATGGCGGTGACCACGCCGAGCGCCAGATAGAGCTGCCACCAGGTTTCGACATGCGCGGTCAGCGTGAGGCCGGTGGCCACCAGCAGGCTGCCGCCCAGCATCAGCCGCCGCGGCCCGAAGCGTTCCACGAGGCGGCCGGCGATTGGGCCGAAGCTGCCGTGCACCAGGATGAACACCGACATGGCGCCGGCGGTGAGGGCGCGCGACCAGCCGAAATGCTCGATCAGTGCCACCAGAAACACGGAATAGGAATACCAGATCCCGTACAGCAGGCCGAGGGTGCAAAACAGCGTGGCGACGATGATCGCGCCGGCGCGGAAAGAATGGTCAGCGCCCAATGGGGTTCCCCGTGTGCGAAAAACGAGCGCCCCGGATCGAGATCCGGGGCACCAGGTGGCGGGCCGGCAGGCGCCGGCCCGGGGTGCTGCGGCGGGCGATGGCGTTACTGGGCGCCCCAGCCACCATCGACCACGAATTCGGCGCCGGTGATGAACGCCGCCTCATCCGAGCACAGGAACAGCGACATGGTGGCGATGTCGATCGGCTTGCCCATGCGCCCCATCGGCGTGGTCTCGGAAATGGTTTCCAGATATTCGGCCGGCAAGGTCTTGGCCAGCGGCGTCTCGATGATGCCGGGATGCACCGAGTTGATCCGCACGCCCTGGCGCGCGTATTCCAGTGCCGCCGACTTGGTCATCAGCCGCACCGCGCCCTTGGCGCCGTGGTAGGAGATCATGCTCGGCGTGCCGATGATGCCGTACAGCGAGGAGATGTTGACGATCGCACCGTTGCCGGACTTCTTCAGCGCCGGCATCGGGGCCTTCATGCCCAGCCAGACGCCGGTCTGGCAGACCGCGACGATGTTGTTGAAGCCTTCGAGCGTTTCTTCCTCGACGCCCTTGAGATTGGCGAAGCCGGCGTTGTTCACCACCGTGGTGAGGCCGCCGTACTGCTTGACGGTGTCCGCGACCACCCGCGCCCAGTCTGCTTCTTTGGTGACATCGTGGTGCATGAACACGGCATCGCCACCCGCGGCCTTGATGGCGGCAACGGTGGCCTGGCCTTCCTGGTCGAGAATGTCGGTGACCACCACCTTGGCGCCCTCGGCGGCGAACAGGCGCGAATGCGCCTCGCCGATGCCCCGTGCGCCGCCGGTGATGATGGCGATCTTGCCTTGCAGCCGGTTACCCATGTGCGTGCTCCTCTGTAATTGGTGTGAAAAACGAAATTGAAATTGGTGTGAAAAACGAAGCTAAAATTGGTCTGAAAAACGAAAGTCAGCGGAATTCGGGAATCACTTCCTCCGCCAGCAGGCGGATGTTCTCGTCGATGTAGTCGTCCGGGCAGGCCGGGGTGAGCATGAACAGGCTGGCGCCGGTATCGACGTATTCGCGCAGCCGCTTGCGGCAGTCGGCCGGGGTGCCGATCAGTGCGTACTTGCCC
>DASUDS010000035.1:0-36779 GCA_036275455.1 Porticoccaceae bacterium | reverse complement strand
TCCACGGCGACCAACCGGGAAACCCCGGGTTCGTGCATGGTAACACCCAGCAGCTGGCCGGCAATTTCCATGCTGATCTTGTTGTGGGTGATGAAGATGAACTGCACTTTTTCCGACATCTCGCGCACCAGGCGTGCGTAGCGCTCGGCATTGATGTCGTCGAGCGGCGCATCCACTTCGTCGAGCATGCAGAACGGCGCCGGATTCAGCTCGAAGATGGCAAACACCAGCGCGATGGCGGTGAGTGCCTTCTCGCCACCCGAGAGCAGATGAATGGTAGCGTTCCGCTTGCCCGGCGGCTGCGCCATGATGGCGATGCCGGTGCTGAGGAGATCGTCGCCGGTGAGCTGCAACGAGGCCTGACCGCCGCCGAACAGCTTCGGAAACAGCGCCTGCAAGGAAGCGTTGACGCGATCGAAGGTGTCCTTGAAACGGGATCGCGTTTCGCGATCGATCTTGCGGATCGCCTCCTCCAGCGTATCCAGCGCATCCCGCAATTCCGCGTCCTGGGCATCCAGATAACCCTTGCGCTCCTCCTCGCGGCGGCATTCATCCAGCGCCGCCAGGTTGATCGGCCCGAGCCGCTGAATGCGGCGATCCAGGGCTTCGAGCTGCTCCCGCCAGGGTTCGATCGCGGCATCCTCGGGCAACCCGGCCAGCACCTCGGCCAGCTCGGCACCGAGCGCCCGCAACTGTTCGAGCTGGGCGTCGGCGCGGGTGCGCAGTTCGCGCGCATCGAGGCGCAGCTGCTCCAGCTGGCTGCGCTGCTCCTCGACCCGCCGTTCGACCGCAACGCGGGCGGCCTCGATCTCGCGCACTTCGGCTTCCAGCGCCTGGGCTGCCTCGCGCACGGCAGCAAGCGCCGTCTCCGCAGCCAGCCGCGCGGCCAGACGCTGCTGCAATTCGCTCTGCAATGCCGCGATCGGAGCCTCGACGCCGATCAGCTCCTCGTGGAGCCCGGCCTGCCGTTCCAGCAACCGCTGGCACTGCCCTTCGAGGCGCGCCACACCCTGGCGCAGCGATTCCACTTGTGCTCCGAGGGAACGCTCGCGCAGCTCGAGCTGGTGCAGTTCGCCACGCAGTTGCCGCAAGCGTTCGCGGGCGGGGCCCAGGGCCTCGCGCAGCGTGTCGCGCTCGCGCATACGCGCCGTCACTGCGGCACTGGCCACTTGCAGTTGATCCAGCAGGATCTGCAACTCGCCGCGCGCGCCGCCGACCTCCTCGGTCTCGCGCTTGCGGAGCGCCTCGCTCTCGTCGATCTCCCGGCGCAGGCGCTCGCAGCGCTCGGCGAGCTGCTGACGACGGGCCTGGGCGGCGCTCTGGCGCGCGCGCAGTTCCGCGTATTCGCGTTGCGCCTGGCCGACACCACGCTCGGCGTCGCGGCGGCGCACCTCCAGCTCGCGCAGCCTTTGGTCGAGCGCCCCGTGGCGTTCGACCAATGCGGCCAGCGTCGGCTCGACGGCGGCGATTTCCGTCTCGACCTCGGCCAGCTCCCGGCGCTGCAGCAATTCGCCCCGTGCTCCGGCAGCGCCGCGCGCCAGCCGCACCCAGTTGCTGCCGAACCAGATACCCTCGCGGGTAATGGCGGATTCGCCCACCGCGAAGTGGTGGCGCTCGGCCCAGGCTGCGCCGAAATCCTCGGCGGCACGCACCCCGGCGAGCAGCGTCCCGGCCAGCTCCCGTGCGGCGGTCAGCTTGTCGGCCAGCCAGGGCAGCGCCCCCGCCTCCGCAATGTCGCCGGAAATGCCCCCGGCACCACCCTCGAGCAGACACAACCGGCCATGGGCCAGCTCGTCGAATTTCTCTCGCAAGGGCTCCAGCCCTTCCGTACAGCGCGCCTGGAGATCGCCGCCGAGCACGGTTTCCACCGCCAGCTCCCAACCGCTTTCGACGCCGAGTCGATCGGCCAGCCGCGGCGTCTGGGCCAGCGACCAGGCGTCAAGGCAGCTGGCGGCGTCGGCATCGGTATCGCGCGCAGCGGCGAGGACGGTGGTCAACCCTGCGCGGCGACCCTGGAGGCGTTGCAACTTTTCGCGTTCGGCATCGCGCGCGGCGACGATCTCGGCCTGTTCGGCGCGCTGTCCGGCGAGCGCGCTGGCCAGCTGCTCGACCTCCTGCTGGCGTTGTTCGAGGGTCCGCTCCTGCGCCGCCAGCTGGGCGTCGAGAGCAGCCGAGGCGTCTTCGGGCTGCGCTTGTTCCAGCCCTTCGAGCTCGGCACACAACCGCTGCTGGCGCTCGGCGACGCGAGCGATCGCCGTGTCCAGGTGAACGATGCGCGCCTGCAGGGCATCGATGCGCCGCTGGATCCGCGCGCACTCGCTGCGCTCGGCCTCGCCATGGCGTTCACTTTCCTGCAGGCGGGCTTCCGCCGCCTGCTGGTGCTGCTCGGCGGCGGCCAAGTCACCCTGGACGCGGGCGCGCAACGGCCGCAGTTCCTCCAGCTCGGCTGCCCATCCGGTGCCACGGACGCTGTCTTCGTCGAGATGGCGCCGGGTCTCGTCCAGGTTGTGCTCGATCTGCTCCAGCTCGGCGCGCTGCCGGCGCGCCTGTTCGCGCGCGTGCTGAATGCGCTGTTCGAGCGCCGCCACCTCGGCACCCACGGCATAGAACTGGCGCTGTGCTTCGTTGAGCTCGTCGCTGGTCGTCAGGTGACGCTCGCGCAGGCGCTCGCTTGCCGCGGCCGCGGCCTCGCGTTCCACGATCAGCGCTTCCAGCGTCACGGCGTGCTCGGCGCTGCGCGACTCCAGCGCCTGGGCGCGGGCATCCTGGTCGCGCCAGGTCAGCGCCATGTATTGAGCCTGGAGCAGGCGTTCCTCAGCCTTGAGGGCGCGGTATTTTTCCGCCGCCGCGGCCTGGCGGCGCAGGCGTTCGAGCTGGCGCCCCAGTTCCTCGCGAATGTCGGTGAGCCGCTCCAGGTTTTCACGGGCGTGGCCGATGCGCTGCTCGGTATCGCGCCGTCTCTCCTTGTACTTGGAGATGCCGGCCGCCTCCTCGATGTAGATCCGCAGATCCTCGGGGCGCGACTCGATGAGCCGCGAAATCATGCCCTGCTCGATGATGGCGTAGCTGCGTGGACCCAGCCCGGTGCCCAGAAAGATGTCGGTGACATCGCGGCGCCGGCAGCGACTGCCATTGAGGTAGTAGGCGGACTGGCCGTCGCGGGAAACGCGACGCTTGACGGAAATTTCACCGTAGGCGGCGTACTGGCCGCCCAGGGCACCGTCGGTGTTATCGAAGATCAGCTCGATGGCGGCCTGCGCCACCGGCTTGCGGGAACCGGAGCCATTGAAGATGACGTCGGCCATCGACTCGCCGCGCAAGTGCTTGGCGGATGCCTCTCCCATCACCCAACGCACGGCGTCGATTATGTTCGACTTGCCGCAGCCATTGGGGCCGACGACCGCGCACAGATTGCCCGGCAGATTGACGGTGGTGGGATCGACGAAGGATTTGAAACCCGCCAGTTTGATACACTTCAGACGCATCGCGGAGTGGTGATCCTGGGTTCCAAGCGGTCATGGCGGGGTTGCCCCGCGATTGTACACCCCGTGCCCTCCCCGACAAGGCGCAAGCCCCCGGCAGGCGCCATCCAGCCGTCTGTAACATGCTGAACATCGTCCTGATCGAGCCGGAAATTCCGCCCAACACCGGCAATATCATCCGTTTGTGCGCCAATACCGGGTTCGCGCTGCACCTGGTCGAACCACTCGGCTTCGAGCTCGACGACAAGCGCCTGCGGCGCGCCGGGCTCGACTATCGCGAGTGGCAGCAACTGCACGTCCATCCCGACTGGGCACACTGTCAGACCGCCCTCGGCGACGGCCGCCGCTTTGCCTTTACGACCCGTGCGCAGACCCCCTACACGCTGGTGGATTTTCGCCCCGGCGACAGCCTGCTCTTCGGCGCCGAAACCCGCGGTCTGACCGATGCAGTGCTCGCCGGCCTGCCCCCGGATCGGTTGCTGCGCCTCCCGATGCAGCCCGACAGCCGCAGCATGAATCTGGCCAACGCGGTGGCGGTGGCAAGCTACGAGGCCTGGCGCCAGCTCGGCTTCTGCGGGGCACGCTGACATGAGCCCCGAAGCGCAGGATGAGATGAAGGCCCCGGCCAGACCCCGGATCGGCCTGTTCTACGGCTCGTCGACCTGCTACACCGAAATGGCCGCCGAGCAGATCGCCGCGGCGTTGTCGGGGCACACCGTGGAATTGTGGAATCTGGCGACCACGCCGCTACGCGCGGCAAACGACTACAGGCTGCTGATTCTCGGCATCCCGACCTGGGATTACGGCGAGCTACAGGAGGATTGGGAGCGGGCCTGGCCGCAATTGGCCGAGGTCGACTGGCCGACCAAGACCGTCGCCCTGTTCGGGCTCGGCGACCAGGAGGGCTATCCCGAGTGGTTCCAGGACGCCCTGGGCTATCTGGCCCGGGAGGTCGCCGCGCGCGGCGCCCGCCTGGTGGGACTATGGCCGGCCGCGGATTACCGCTTCACGCAGTCCCAAGCCCTGACCCCGGACAGCAGCCACTTTCTCGGGCTGGCACTCGACGAGGCCACCGAGTTCGAGCAATCGGCGGCGCGTATCCAGCAGTGGTGCGCTCAGCTCGCGGAGGAATTCCGCGCCGGCTGAACGCGTCCTACCACTGGGCGTCAGCGAGCGCCATGGTGGCCGCCGAGCCGCTGGCGACGGCGTCCAACCAGGCGCCGTTGCGCGGCGCGATCTGCTCGAAAAAGAAGCGCGCCACCTGCGCCCGGGCCTGCTCCGCGGCACCGTCACCCAGCATCAAGCTCCGGCGCGCGCTGCGCAGCAGCAGAACCCCGGCCACCGTGGTGCCCAGCAACATCAGCAGCGGGAACGCGATGCTGCCCGGCAGGTGTGGATCGTCGCCAGCACCGGAGAGCAGCAGTTCCACCCCCTGTTGCGCCTGCGCCAGACTGCGCTGCGCCGCCCGGGCCAGATCGGCCAGATCGCCCGCCGCAGCCAGGCCGATCTCGGCCTCGAGGTCGGTGAACAGTTCTTGCGCCGCCGCGCCGCGGTCACGCAACAGCTTGCGGCCGACCAGATCCATGGCCTGAATGCCATTGGTGCCTTCGTAGATGGCGGCGATGCGCACATCGCGCAGGTACTGGGCAGCACCGGTTTCCTCTACATAGCCCATGCCGCCGTGGACCTGGATGCCCAGCGAGGCGACCTCGGTGCCGATTTCCGTACACCAGCCCTTCACCAGCGGCGTCAGCAGGTCGACGCGGCGCTGGTGGCGATCCCGCACCCCGGCGTCCGGCTGCTGCGTGGCATGATCCCAGTGCGCCACCGCCGCATAGGCCAGTGCCCGGCCGCCCTGGGTCAGCGCCTTCATGGTCATCAGCATGCGCCGCACATCCGGATGTTCGATGATCGCCGCGCCACCCTGGCGGCGCTCGCGCGCATATCCGAGAGCTTGCTGGTAGGCCCGCTCGGCCACCGAAACGCCCTGCAACCCCACCGCCAGCCGGGCGTGATTCATCATCGCGAACATGTAGGGCAGGCCCTGGTTTTCCTCACCGACCAGATAGCCCACCGCCTGCCCCTGGTCGCCGTAGCCGAGCACGCAGGTGGGGCTCGCGTGCAGACCAAGCTTGTGTTCGATGCTCACCACCTGCACGTCGTTGCGATCACCCAGCCTGCCCTCGGCGTCGTGGCGATACTTGGGCACGATGAACAGGGAAATGCCGCGCACCCCGGGGGGCGCATCGGGCGTGCGCGCCAGCACCAGGTGCACGATGTTCTCGGCGAGCTGATGGTCGCCCCAGCTGATGAAGATCTTCTGGCCGCTGAGCAGATAGTGATCGCCGCGGCGTTCGGCGCGGGTGGTCACCGCGGCGAGATCGCTGCCGGCCGCGGCTTCGGTCAGATTCATGGTCCCCGTCCACTCGCCGCCGATCAGCCTGGGCAGATACAGCGCGCGCTGGGCTTCACTGCCAAAGCGCTCGAGTGCGGTGACCACTCCCGCACTCAGCATCGGCAACAGGGAAAAACTCAGATTGGCGCCTTGCACCATTTCGTCGAAGGCAAAGCCCAGCAGATGGGGCTGCCCCTGGCCACCGTGGGCCGGATCGCCGACCAGGGTCGGCCAGCCGCCAGCGCGATATTCGCCATACAACTCCGCAAGAATCTCGGGGACGCGCACGCTGTCGCCAACGACCCGCGCACCCTCGCGATCGGCCACCGCGTTGCTGGGCGCCAGACGCTGTTCGCACCAGCGCGCGCCTTCCGCCAGCACCAGGGCCGCCAGTTCCTGACTGGCCTCGCCGAAGCCCGGCAATGCAGCGATGGCCGGAAAATCGAGCACCTGCTCGATCAGGAAGAGGATTTCATCGAGTGGAGGTCGGTAACTGTCCATCGCCAGCGCTCAGACATTCGATCGGGCGCGCATGGTCGCCAAAGACCGTCGGCAGCACCACCCCGAGTTGCTGACTTCCGGGTCAGACCGCCGTACAACCCGAGCGGATGGCGCCGGCGTTGCGCAACTGAGGCCGGAAGGTGCGCAATTCCTCGGCGGACAGCGGCTGCGAATACAGAAAACCCTGGCCGAGCGCACAGCCGGCGGCAAGCAATTCGGCCTCCTGCGCACTGCGCTCGATACCCACCGCCATGACGGTCTTGCCGGCCACCCGGCACAGCGCCACCAGCATCTGCAACAGCCGCGGGTCGGCGCGCCCGGCAGCATCGCAGAGCAACTTGTGGTTGATCTTCACCGCGTCGACCGGCAGTTCGCCAATGTAGTCGTACTGGGCCGCCGCGCCGAATTGATCGATGCAGACCTGCAAGCCCAGCGCGCGCGCACTCTCGAAAAAGCGCTGACAGCGCTCGGCATTGCGCAGATAGTCCGGCTCGCTCACCTCCAGCATGATCGCCCGGGGGGCAATCCCCTGTCGTGCGATGGCATCCACCACCCGCCCCGGGTACCCCGGATCCTGGATCTGCGAAATCGCCACGTTGATCGCCACTTGCCGAATCGGCATGTTCCACCGTTGCCAGGCCTTGAGCTGCTTGGCCACCTGGCTGAGCGTCCAGGTGCCGATGGCGTCGGTGATCCCCGCCTCCTCGGCCAGCTCCATGAACTCCGCCGGATTGATGCTGCCGCGGCAGTGGTGATCCCAGCGCAACAGGGCTTCCACGCCCACGGGTTGCCCGGAATCCAGCTCGACCTGGGGTTGGTAGACCAGCTTCAACTGGCCGCGGCGAATCGCCAAGCGCAGTTCGGAGGGAAAGAACAGTCCGGCGCTGTAGGAACGCTGCGGGCGTTCCGCCGCCGGTGCCGGCGCCTTGTGCCGCTCCTTGGCCTCGTACATCGCGCGATCGGCATGCTGCATCAAGCCTTCGATATCCGCGCCATCGCTTGGATACAGGGCCACGCCGACGCTCGCCGACACCGGCAGGATCCGTTCTCCGGCCACAAAGGGTTCCAGAAAGCAGGCCTGGAGCTTGGCGATCAGGGCTTCGGCCTCCTCGGAGGGACCGTCGGCGAGCACGGTGAATTCATCGCCGGCCAGACGCGCGACGGTATCGCTCTGGCGCACCGCCTCGCGCAGCCGCCGCCCTACCTCGCGGAGAATCTCGTCGCCGACGTGGTGACCGTAGGTATCGTTGATCGCCTTGAAATCGTCGATATCGACGAACAGCACCACCAACTGCCGTTGCTCGCGACGCGCGCGACGGATGCCATGATCCAGGCGATCCAGAAACAATCGGCGATTGGGCAATTCGGTGAGATGGTCGTGCGTCGCCAGGTGGCGCAATTCCTCCTGGGCCTTCTTGGTCTGGCTGAGGTCGGCGAACATCACCACGTAGTTGGCGATCTGCCCGGCTTCGTCGCGCGCCACGCAGGCCACCACCCGCACCTCGCACAGCTGCCCGGACTTGTGGCGGACCACGGTTTCGCCTTCCCAGACATCCTTGCGCTGCAACTGTTCATACAGCGTCGGCTGGTGCTCCGCTCCGGGCGGCCGGAACACCAGCAGGCGGTCGCGGCGGCCGACGATCTCTTCGGTGGCATGGCCGGTGATCCTGGCCACGCCGGGGTTGGCGGCAATGACCTTGCGATCATTATCCAGGACCATCATGGCGTCGCCGGACTGCTCGAACAGCACCCGCCACAGCTGCCCGGATGCCGCCTCGGAGCGCACCCCCGACAGCTCCTCGGAGATGCAGGTAAACCCGTGAAAATCGCCCTCCCGGTCGCCGGGAAAGAAATGATGCCGGTAGCGGACGCCGCCGATCACGGCCTCACCTACGCTGGCATGCCCGGATCTGGCCCGCTGCACCAGTCCGGCCAGCTGCGGGTTCTCCACGGTCAGGGTATCTAGCGGCCAGCCGAGCAGGTCGCGGGCGCGCAGTCCGCCGGCAGCACCGCCGCCGTAGACGGAGCGCACCACACCGGCACCATCCACCGCCCATGCCACCAGGGGGAAGTGGCTGCCGATCAAGGCCAGCGTACTCTCGGCCTGATCTACCGCCGCCAGACGCCTGGCTGCCCGCCGCCGCAGCGCCAGCGCGGTCAACCCCCAGAGCAGCGCCAGCGCCGCCGCCCAGGCCACCGATTGCGGCAGCGTCAGCCGGAAAGCCAGCGGCACCCAGCCGCCGGCCAGCACGCAACACAGGGCGACGAGCAGGCGGCCCGTAGCGCCAGACTGCGGTTCTGTGTTGGATTGGTGCTGCATGTCATGTCCCTGAACATGCCGACGATTGGGCTGTCGCGAGTATATGAGCAACCGCTAAATACCGAAGACCCCGACTGCCAAGCGGCCGGAAACCCGCGCCGAACGGCAGTCCGCCCAAACTCACAGGCTGCGCGCGACGACTTCGAGCATGATCTCGCTGGTGCCGGCGTAGATGCGCGCCACCCGAGCGTCGGCATACATGCGGCAGATCAGGTATTCGTCCATGTAGCCATAGCCGCCGTGCATCTGCAGGCAGGTGTCCAGCACCGGTTGCAGACGCTCGGAAGTCCAGTACTTGCACATCGCCGCGGTGGCGTTGTCGAGCCGGCCCGCAGCCACCTCGGCGATGCAGTGGTCGAGGAACACCCGCGATACCCGGGTGAGCGTCTGGGCCTCGGCGAGGCGGAAGCGGGTGTTCTGCAACTCGAACAGCGGGGCCCCGAAGGCCTCGCGCTGCTTCACGTAGGCGACCGTCTCGGCGATGGCGCCTTCCATCATGGCGACGCTCTGCACCCCGACCTGGGTGCGCTCGTAGGGCAGATCGGCCATCAGCTGGGCGAAGCCCTGGCCCTCGCGGCCGCCGAGCAGATTGGCGACCGGCACCCGCACCTCGTCGAAGAACAGCTCGCAGGTGTCCTGGGATTTCTGTCCCATCTTGTCGAGGATGCGGCCGACGCGGAAGCCGGGCAGATCCTGGGTCTCCAGCATCAGGATCGACAGTCCGCGCGACCCGGCCTCGGGGTCGGTGCGCACCACCAGCGCCAGCAGCTCGCCGAGATAGCCGTTGGTAATGAAGATCTTGGCGCCGCTGACCACATAGTGATCGCCATCGCGCACCGCGCGGGTGCGGATCGCCTTGAGGTCGGAGCCGGTGCCGGGCTCGGTCATCGCAATGGCGCCGATCAGCTCGCCCCGGGCCATTGCGGGCAACCAGCGCTGTTTCTGCTCCTCGGTGCCGTGGTTGAGGATGTAGTGGGCGGTGATGCTGTGCACGCCCTGGCCCATGCCCGACAGCCCGCGCCGCCACTGCTCTTCGAAGAACACCGCCTCGTGGCGGAAATCGCCGCCACCGCCGCCGTAGCACTCGGGAATATCGGTGCAGAGAAAGCCCTGCCTGCCGGCCAGCCGCCAGAAGGTCTTGTCGAGGTGGTGCTGCTGGCGCCACTGGGAATCCTTGGGCACCATTTCCGTCTCCACGAAACGGCTTGCCGCTTCACGGAAGATCGCCAGTTCCTCGGTCATCCAGGGCGATTGGTAGGTGGACATGCTAGTACTCCGTCGTCAGGGTGGTCACCTCTACCGGCGCCGCGGGCAGCACCACCACGGCATCCCCGGTCAGCTTTTCCTCGCCATCCTGATTGGTGGCGCGCAGGCGAATCGCGATCCGGTACTGGTCGCCATCCGGCTGCTTGTCGATCACTTCGCCAGCGCACACCAGCTGCTCGCCGACGCGGACGATGGCCCCGAACTTGACCTCGAAGCTGCGCAGCTGCGCTTGCGCCACCCAGCCGGTGAGCAGTTGGCCCAGGTAGGCCATGTTGAGCATGCCGTGGGCGAAGACATCGTCCATGCCGGCGGCACGCGCGGCATCGGGGTCGACGTGCAGCGGATTGTGGTCGTTCGAGGCGCCGCAGAAATAGGCCAGCGTCGCCCGGGTGATGGGTGGCTTGACCAGCGTCGGCAGGCGATCGCCCACCGCCACCTGCCCGGCGTGTTCGATCATGGTTGGGTTTCCAGATCGCGGATGACGATGGTCTTGCGAAAACGGGTAGTGAGGATGTCGTCCTGATTCCAGGCCTCGGTCTCCTCGATCAGGAACTTGAGCCGGCCCTGGCGCCGCTGGATGAAATCCACGATCCGGCTCTGAAAGCGGAGGCGATCCCCGGCGTGAATGGGCGCGAAATACTCGAAGCCCTGGTGGGCGTGCAGCATGCGGCACCAGTCGATGCCCAGGCTGCGGTAGCGCGCGTAGGGATCGGCCTCGCACAGGCTCAGGGTCACCGCGTAGGTGGGCGGGGCGAGGATCGAGGGATGGCCCGCAGCGCGGGCGGCGGCTTCGTCGAAATAGATCGGATTGGTCTCGCCGACCGCCTTGGCGAAGAAGCACAGCTGCCATTTTTCCACTTCGACGACCAGCGGCGGAATGGGTATGTCGACGAAAGTGCTGGTCATAAAGCGCTGGTCATGAAGATCTGGTCATAAAGTGCAGGTCATTAGAGAACTGGTCACGATGTTTCCGGGTCAGGCACGAACTGGGGCCAATCCCCGGTCGAAAAATCTAACCACGGAACCGCGCGCGCGCACAAGAACGTCCCTGGCGAGCCCCGCGGGCGGGCCGCCAGCCAGGCTGCCCCGCACCGATGCCCGGTCCATATAGCGGTCCCGGCATGCAGCGGCCCCGGAGCGCTAGAATGCGGCCGCACAGCTCACCACCGGGAACCGACGCCATGGGTCAACAACTGCAACGCCGCCAGATCGACAACCCGCAAACCGAAGCTGAACGCGTGTTCAAGTTGCAACAGGACGCGGCCCGCGCCCTGCCCTACCCGCCCCTGGCGCAGCGATTGGACTGGCTTCAGCGCCTGGAGCGCCTGCTCACCGACCACGCCGATGCCATCGCCGATGCCATCGCCACCGATTTCGGCCACCGCAACCCCACCGAGACCAAGCTGGTGGAGATCTTCGGTTCGCTGACCGCGATCCGCGACACCCGCAAGCACCTCAAGGGCTGGATGCGCCCCCAAAAGCGCAAGACTTCGGTCCTGTTTCTCACCGGCAGCAACCGGGTGATCCCCCAGCCCAAGGGCGTGATCGGCATCTCGACGCCGTGGAACTATCCGCTGTACCTGTCCATCGGGCCGGTCATCAATGGTCTGGCCGCCGGCAACCGCTGCCTGGTCAAGCTCGCCGCCAACTCCCAGAACCTGTGCCGGCTGATGCAACGCCTGTGTCGCGACGCCTTCGGTGACGACACGCTCGCCTATGTGCCGGGCCTGCCGGCGACCGAGTTCTCCAGCCTGCCGTTCGATCACATCGTCTACACCGGCTCGGCGGAAAGCGGCCGCACCGTGATGCACGCCGCCGCCGAAAATCTCTGTCCGGTGACCCTCGAACTCGGTGGCAAGTCGCCAACCATCATCGGCGACGACTTTGACCTGGAGGAAGCCGCGAGCCGCCTGCTGTACGGCAAGTTCGTCAACGCCGGCCAGACCTGCGTGGCACCCGACTACCTGTTCGTGCCGCGCGCCAAGGTCGAGCAATTCGTCGCCTGCGCCGGCACCATCATGCGCCAGCGCTACCCCGACATCGCCAACAACGACTACACCTCGATCATCGACGCCAAGTCCTACCAGCGCCTGCGCGCAACGCTCGACGACGCCATCGCCAAGGGCGCCCGCGCGGTGAACCTGGTGGACGGCGACTACCACGAGGAACTGCGCAAGATTCCGCCGCAGTTGGTACTCGATGTGACCCCGGAAATGCGCATCGCCCGCGAGGAAATCTTCGGGCCACTGCTCACGGTGCTGCCGTATGACACCATCGACGAGGTCATCGGCCACATCAACGCCGGCGAGCGGCCGCTGGCGCTCTACCTGTTCACCAACGACACCGGGCTCCAGCAGCGGGTGCTCTACGAAACCCTGTCCGGCGGCGTAACGATCAACCACTGCATCTTCCATGTGCTCCAGCACAGCATTCCCTTCGGCGGCGTCGGCGCCAGCGGCATGGGCCACTACCACGGCCACGACGGCTTTCTCGAAATGAGCAAGTTGCGCCCGGTGTTCACCTTTCCCAAGGTGGGCCGGCCGGAGCTGTTCTATCCGCCCTATGGCAAGTCACACGATCTGGTCTACCGGGTGCTCAATCGCCTGAAGCTGTGAGCGGGGTGGCGAACAGATCGCCCTGGGGTTCGGGTACCGCGTCCGCGAGCCGCACCCCGAGCCCCAGCAGCCGCACCGGGCGCGCGCGCCGCCGCCAGGCCGCCGCGCACAGCTCGCGGTAGCCGGCGAGGTCGACATCGATGAAGGTGCGGCGTTCGCGCGTGGTGGCGGTGAAATCGTCGAAGCGCAGCTTCACGAACCCGGCCTCGACGCGGTAACTCGCATCCAGGCGGTCCAGGCGCCTGACGAATTCACCATGGAGCGCATCGAGCGCCGCCAGACAGGCGTCAAGTCCCGGAAGATCCTCGGCAAAGGTGGTTTCCACACTGAGCGACTTGCGCCGCCGGTCGGGCTCGACCGCGCGCTCGTCGAGGCCGCGACACAGCTCATGCAGACGCTGGCCGAAGACGCCAAAGTGCTCCGTCAGTTGGGCCAGCGACAACTCGCGCAACTCGGCGCACCGGGTGACACCGAGCTTGTCCAGTCGGGCCGCGGTGGCGGCACCCACCCCGGGCAGCCGGCGCACCTCGAGCGCACGGACGAAGTCGTCCACCTGCCCCGGCGCGATCACGAACAGGCCATCGGGCTTGCGCCATTCGCTGGCGATCTTGGCCAGAAACTTGTTGGGCGCCACCCCCGCCGATACGGTGATGCCGACTTCGGCCCGCACCCGCGCGCGGATTTCCATGGCGATGCGGGTGGCGCTGCCGCCCAGGTGCTCGCTGGCGGTGACATCCAGATAGGCCTCATCCAGCGACAGCGGCTCCACCCACGGCGTGTAATCGAGAAAGATGGCGCGGATCTGCTCGGCAACCCGGCGGTAGCGGGGAAAATCCGGCGGCAACACCACCAGTTCGGGGCAGCGGCGCAGCGCCTGCGCCATGGCCATCGCCGAGCGGATGCCAAACGCCCGCGCCTCGTAGTTGCAGGTGGCGACCACGCCGCGCTGCTCGGGCCGCCCGCCCACGGCCAGCGGGCGGCCGGCCAGGCGTGGATCGTCGCGGGTCTCCACCGCGGCGTAGAAGCAGTCGCAATCGCAGTGGATGATCTTGCGCGCTGGGGCTGGCGTCATGGCGCCATTATCGCCCCGCGCCGACACAACGCAGCGGTGGCCGGCACCCCTACAATGCACTCCCGGCCGCGCCGCGCACGCGGCCACCGCGAGCCGCATCGATGACCGCCACCAACCATCGCCGTGCCAGTCATGGCCACACCGGTAATGGCCATACCAGTCATGGCCATACCAGTCATCCTTACCTGACCGCGCTGGGCGCCGCCGCCTGCTTCTCCGGCAACATCGTCGTCGGCCGCGCCATGCAGGGCGTTATCCCGCCCTTCGCGCTGACCTTCTGGCGCTGGTCTGTGGTGGTGCTGGTACTGCTGCCGTTCACCGCCGCCACGCTGTGGCGTCACCGGCTGGTGATTCGCCGCCACTGGCCAGCGCTGGTGGCGCTGGGCTGCGGTTCGGTGACGCTCTACAACGGCTTTTTCTACCTCGGCGTGCAGCACAGCAGCGCCATCAACGGTGCGCTCATCACCAGCAGCATGCCGCTGACGATCGCGCTCTGTGCCTGGGTATTCGCCCGCGAGCCGATCAGCCCGCGGCAGTGGATCGCTATCGCATTGTCGCTGTTCGGGATCGTCGCCATCCTGGCCCGCGGCGATCCCGCCGCGGTGCTCGGCGTGCACTTTCGCGGCGCCGACCTGTGGCTGCTCGCGGCGTCACTGTGCTGGGCGCTGTATTCGGTGCTGCTGCGGCGCAGTCCGGCGGAACTAAACGGCCTGCCGTTCCTGTGCCTGACCAGCGCTGCGGGCGTCATCGCCACAATGCCAGCCTATCTTTGGGAGCGTGCTTCGGGGGCGACCATGGCGGTGACCCCCGCCAGTCTGGGCGCGATCGCCTTTCTGGCCCTGGTGCCGGCGCTGAGCGCGTATTTTCTCTACGCCCGCGCGGTGCTGGCGCTGGGGCCGACCCGGACCGGCATCTTTCTCAACCTGTCGCCGGTATTCGCCATCGCCGCCGCCATCCTGTTCCTCGGCGAACGACTGCACGGCCATCACCTGTTCGGGGTGGCGATGATCACGCTGGCGCTGCTGCTCAACAGCCGCCGCGATCACTGAACCGCGCTCACAGCATCGCCACGAGAGCCCCCAACACGGCACCGAGCAACAGCGCCATCTGCGCCAATGCGCCGATCATGAACCCGGTACCGCGCCGCTCGGGGTCGGCCACATAGCCACGGAAGTACAGCCAGCGACCTAGGATGAACACCAGACCCAGCACACAGGCCAGGGATGCGCTCACCCAGGTGGCGAACAGCAGTATCGCGGGAACGAACACCACCAACTGCTCCAGGCTGTTCTGGTGGACGCGGAAACGGCGCTCGAACTCCGGATGCCCGGTGATGGCCGGAGCCGGCACGCCATATTTGCCGCGCGCGAGACCAACCACGATGCCGAACCCAAAATACTGGATCAGGGCCAGCGCAATGACGAAGTGAACACCGGGCTGGTCCATGATGGTTTCCTCGAAGCGCGGTAGTGAAAGGGTTCAACCCACCTGCCGTGCCAGCACCGCGTAGCGGTCGAGCAGCGGCTCGATCTCGGCGGCCGGTGCAGGCGGCAGCGCCAGGATGCAGCGCGTGACGCCGGCATCCCGCGCACGTGCCAGCACCTCGGCCTTGGGCGGCACGGCGAAGATGGAGACCTCGAAGCGCCCGGGATCGCGGCCGGCGGCGCGCACCCGCGCGTGGACTTCGGGGAGACGTTCGAGGATCTGGTCGCGACCGAAGATAGGCATCCAGCCGTCGCCGTACTCGATGGCCCGGGTCACCGCGCCCGGGAAACCGCCGCCGACGTGGATCGGCGGATGCGGCCGCTGCACCGGCTTGGGCCAGGCGAACACCGGATCGAATGCGACATGCTGGCCGTGAAACTCGGCCTGCTCCCGGGTCCAGAGCTCCTTCATCGCCAGGATGCGCTCGCGCAGCAGCGCGAAGCGGGTCTTGAACTCGGTGCCGTGGTTGCGCATCTCCTCGGCATTCCAGCCGCCGCCGACGCCGAACAGGAAGCGGCCATTGGACACTCGGTCAAGGGTGGCGACGCTCTTGGCGGTGTGCAGCGGATCGCGCTGCACCACCAGACAGATGCCGGTGGCGAGCCTGAGCCGGGTGGTCACCGCAGCCGCGGTGGCGAGGGCGACGAAGGGCTCGTAGGTCTCGCGGTACATGGCGGGCAGCTCCGGCCCGCCCGGCCAGGGCGACTCGCGCCGCACCGGGATGTGGCTGTGCTCGGGCAGCCACAGGGATTCGAAGTCGCGCGCCTCGGCGGCCTGCGCCAACGCCGCGGGCTGGATGCTGTATTCGGTGGGAAAGATGGTCAGGCCGTAGTGCATGCAGTGGTCACCTCGCTGCGGCACCGCGGAGGCTCAGCCGCTCGCGCTCCGCGGGCGACGCGCAACTGACCTCCAGATCCTTCACCAGGCCGTCGGCGATGCCGTAGATCCAGCCGTGCACGGTCACGTCCTGCCCGCGCGCCCAGGCCGCGCGCAGTACGGTGGTGTCGCAGACAGCCTGCACCTGGGCGCGGACATTGTGCTCGCACAGGGCATCGAGGCGCGGTTCCGGCGCCAGCGCGTCGATGTGCCGGCAGCGCTGGTAAACGGCCTCGATATTGCGCAGCCAGTTGTCGATCAGGCCCAGCGGGTGCCCTTCCATGGCGGCCTGTACCGCACCGCAGCCGTAGTGGCCGCAGACGATGACGTGGCGCACCTGCAAGACCTCCACGGCAAACTGCAACACCGCCAGGCAGTTGAGATCGGTCTGGTGGACCAGATTGCCGACGTTGCGATGGACGAAGATTTCGCCCGGCAGCAGGCCGACGATCTGGTTCGCCGGCACCCGGCTGTCGGAGCACCCGATCCACAGATATTCCGGCTGCTGCTGGCCGAGCAGGCGGGTGAAGAACTCGGGGTCGCTGGCCTTCACCCGCGCCGCCCAGGCACGGTTGGCGGCGAGCAGGTTGTTCAGGTCGGACATGGTTTGGCTCCGGTTTCGCGCTGACCGCTCATGCGACCTGGAATCCCGCGTAACCGCTGGCCTTGACCTCGTCGCAGATGCGGTGGTAGTTGCCGGCACCGCCGATATAGGACAGCAGCCGGCGCGGCTTGCCCTCGACGTTGGCACCGGTGTACCAGGACGTGGTCCGCATCATCAGGGTGGCAGCCGCCACCTCGTCGTGGTGCTTGACCCACTCCTCTTCTTTCCCCGCGGTGGGTTCGATCGCGGCATGGCCGTGATCGCGCAGCCAGGCGATGCAGTCGGTCACCCAATCGACCTGGTACTGGAGGCAGGTGGTCATGTTGCAGAACGCGGTGGAAGGCGCGAGCGGCCCGGCCACGGTGAACAGGTTGGGGAAGCCGTGGACCTGGAGTCCGAGGGCGGAGCGGATGTCGCGGTGCCACAGTTCGGACAGCGAGCGGCCCTCGCGGCCATGCACGTCCATCCGCGTCAGCGCGCCGGTGCCGGCATCGAAGCCGGTGGCGAGCACCACCACGTCGAGGGCATATTCGCGCCCGCCGACCACCAGGCCGTTCTCGGTGAAGCCGGAAATCGGCGTCTGGCGCACGTCGACCAGTTCGACGTTGTCGCGGTTGAAGGCATCGTAATAGTTGGTTTCCAGCGGCACCCGATAGGTGCCGAAGCCGTAGCTGTAGGGCACCAGCTTCTCGGCCAGCACCGGATCCTGGATCCGTGCACGGATCTTGCCGCGCACGAACTCGGAAACCTCCTCGCTGGCCGCGGGATCGGTCACCAGCTCCGGGAAGCCGCCCAGCCAGAAATCCAGCGAGCCTTCGGCCCACAGCTTCTCCAGGGCTTCGCGCCGCTGCTCCGGCGTCATCCGGTAGTACTCGCCCGGCTGGTAGGCGAAATCGGTGGCAAAGCCCGCGAAGGTGTTGCGCACATTGACGCGCAACTCGGGGTAGCGGGCGCGCAGCGCGGCGCGATCGGCATCGTCATAGCGATCATTGCGCATCGCCACGGCGTACTGCGGGGTGCGCTGGAACACCTTGAGCTCGGCGACCTCCCCAGCAATGGTCTGGATCACCTGGATGCCGGTGGCGCCGGTGCCGACCACGCCGACCCGCTTGCCGGCGAGGTCGAGGCCGGCGCGCGGCCAGCGCGCGGTATGGGCGATCACCCCGCGAAAGCGCTCGTGGCCCGGAAAGGGCGGCACCAGCGGCGACGACAGCATGCCCGCGCAGCTGACGAAGAACTGCGCACGCAGCACCTCGCCGCCCTCGGTGATCAGGGTCCAGCGCTGGGTCTGTTCGTCCCAACGCGCCGACACCACCCGGCAGTTGAAGCGGATGTCCTTGCGCAGTTCGAACTTGTCGGCGACGAAGCGCAGGTAGCTTTCGGTCTCCGGTTGGGCCGGAAACCGCTCCTGCCAGTTCCACTCCTGCAGCAATTCCTCGGAAAACCAGTACTGATAGACGTAGGAATGGGAATCCACGCGGGCGCCGGGATAGCAGTTCCAGTACCAGGTGCCGCCGACGTCGGCGGCTGCATCCAGCGCACACACGCGCAGGCCCATCTCGCGCAGCCGATAGAGCTGATAGAGGCCGGCGATGCCGGCACCGATGACGATGGCATCGTATTCGGCGATGACCTCAAGGGAAGCGGAGGGGGCTGCGGTGGACATGGACAATCTCCTCGTTGGTGGTGCGGCCAGCAAGGGCTACCGGCGCAATGGTATGGAGTGAAGTATAAACCCGCGCCAATGGCGTCAGAGCTGGCGCGGCTGGCGTTCGCTGCCGGACTGGGACACCGGCCCCGGACGCGTCAGCTCCGGCCAGGCCGCACGCAGATAGCACGCCATCGACCACAGGGTGAGCAGCGCGGCGGCATAGAGCAGCACCACCCCGAGCAGGCTGAGCCGGGGATGTACGCCAGGCGGAAACAACAGCAGCGCAATGATGGCGATCATCTGCAGCGTGGTTTTCACCTTGCCGATGCCGGAGACCGCCACGCTGGCGCGCTGGCCCAGCTCGGCCATCCATTCGCGCAGCGCGGAAATCACCAGTTCGCGGCCGATGATGATCATGGTCGGCAGGGCAAACTGCGGGGTGGCATGCTGCTGGAGCAGCAGGATCAGCGCCACCACCACGATCAGCTTGTCGGCCACCGGGTCGAGGAAGGCGCCGAAGCGGCTCTCCTGCCCGAGCCGCCGCGCCAGATAGCCATCGGCCCAGTCGGTGAGCGCGGCGAGCCCGAACAACGCGGCGCTGGCCAGCGCATGCCAGCGCCAGGGCAGATAGAAGACCACCACCAGCAGCGGGATCATCGCCACGCGCAGCAAGGTGAGGGAATTGGGCAGGTTGACCATGGCAACTTCCGTCCAGAGCGGCGACAACCTAGCCGCTGCGCAGGGCGCTGTAAATAGCGTCGGCCACCTTGCGATCGATGCCCGGAACCTTCATCAGATCCTCGATGCTCGCCCGCGCCACCGAATCCAGGCCGCCGAAGTGGCGCAGCAGTTCCCGGCGCCGCTTGGGGCCCACGCCCGGGATGCCTTCGAGCCGCGACACGCGCCGCGCCCGCTCACGCCGCCCGCGGTGCCCGGTGATCGCGAAGCGGTGCGCCTCGTCGCGGATCTGCTGAATCAGCAGCAGGCTGCGTGGATCGGCCACCAGCTCCCGCGATGACTCCACGCGCGGGGATGATGATGGCTCTGCATCCGTCGATGATGGCTCTGCACCCTTCGATGAAGACTTTGCACTCTTCGATGATGCCTCTGCACCGTTCGATGATGCCTTTGCACCCTTCGATGCTGCCTCTGCACCGTTCGACGATGGCTCCTCGATGCTGAGCAGCAGCGTCTCCAGCCCGGGCTTGCGCGCACTGCCCTTGGCGACGCCGACCACCAGCACCCCGACCACGCCGAGTTCGTCGAGCACCCGGCGGGCGACACCGAGCTGGCCGCGCCCACCATCGATGAACAGCACGTCGGGCAGTTCACCCTCGCCCTGTTGCAGGCGCCGGTAGCGGCGCGTCAGCGCCTGCTCCATGGCGCCGTAGTCGTCACCGGCCGCCACACCCTCGATGTTGAAGCGCCGGTACTGGCTCTTGAGCGGGCCGTCGCCGCCGAACACCACGCAGGAGGCGACCGTGGCCTCGCCGCTGGAATGGCTGATGTCGAAGCATTCCAGCCGCCCGGGCGGCTCGGGCAGACCGAGCAACGTGGCGAGCGCCTCGAAGCGCTGGCGGGTATTGCGCGAAGCGGCGAGATGGCCGGCCAGATTCTCCTCGGCGGTGCGCTGGGCGGTATCCACCCAGCGTGCGCGGGCCCCGCGCGGACGGGTGCGGATCGCCACCGCGCGCCCGGCCGCCTCGCCCAGCGCGGCGGCGAGCAACTCCGCTTCCTCGATGGCGGCGCCGAGCAGCAGCTCGCGAGGGATGTCCACCGCAACGCCGCTCTCCAGATAATGCTGGGAGACGAATTCGGCGAGCACCTCTCCAGGTTCCATGCCCGGAGGGATCGCCGGATGGAAGCTGCGGCTGCCGAGCATGCGGCCACGGCGCACGTAGAGCACATGCACGCAGGCGCGCTCGGCGCCGGCGGCAACCCCGATCACATCGAGATCGCCGCTGCCGGCCTCGATGCTCTGCTCGGCCTGGATGGTACGCAGCGCCGCGATCTGATCGCGCAGCTGCGCCGCCTGCTCGAAATCGAGCCGGTTGCTTGCCGACTCCATCTCGCGTTCGAGCTGGCGGGTCAGCTCGCGACTCTTGCCCTCCAGAAACATGCGCGTGCGTTGGACGTCGCGAGCGTAGGCCGCGGCATCGATGAAGCCCACGCAGGGCGCGGTGCAGCGGCCGATCTGGTATTGCAGGCAGGGCCGCGAGCGGTGGCGGAAGACGCTGTCCTCGCACTGGCGCACGCGAAAGGTCTTCTTGAGGAAAGTGAGCGTCTCGCGCACCGCCAGGACATTGGGATAGGGCCCGAAGTAGGCACCCCTGGCGCGCTTGGCGCCGCGGTGCAGTGCCAGGCGTGGAAACTCGTCGCGCTCGGACAGAAACAGATAGGGATAGGACTTGTCGTCGCGAAACAGGATGTTGAACGGCGGGCGATATTCCTTGATCAGATTCTGTTCGAGAATCAGCGCTTCCAGCTCGGTGCGGGTCACGGTGACCTGAACGCTGGCGATGCGCTGCACCAGCGCCGCGGTCTTGGGCGCCAGCCCGCTGGGGCGAAAGTAGCTCGCCACCCGCTTGCGCAGATTCCTGGCCTTGCCGACGTAGAGCACCGCGCCATCGGCGCCCAGCATCTGATAGACGCCGGAGTGCTCGGTCAGGCCATGCAGAAAGGCTTTGACGTCGAAGCTCATGCAGTCGCTGCCGCGCCTTGCGCCCGGGCCGGGCTCAGAGCACCTCGTCGGGGTCCACCAGCCGCGCCTTCACCGCGGCCAGCGTGAGTTCGACGTCGTTGCCCACCCCGATCTTGTCGTAGATGCGGTATTTGTAGGTATTGATGGTCTTGGGACTGATGCTGAGCACCGCGGCAATCTCCCCGGCCCGGTGGCCACTGCAAATCATCTGGGCGATCTGCAACTCGCGCTGCGACAGCGCAGCGAAGGGCGTGCTTTCCGATGCCGGCTTGAAATTGTTGGCGAGCATCTGCCGGGCAATTTCCGGGCTGACGTAGACCTCACCCTCGATGATGGTTTGCAGCGCCCGCGCCATCTCCTCGCTGCTGGTGCGCTTGGTGATGTAACCAACCGCGCCGGCCTTGAGCAGATGCATCGGCCGCACATCGTCGTCGAACATGGTGACCACGACCACCTTGATGCCCGGATTGGCCAACAGCAGCCGCCGCGTGGCTTCGAGCCCACCCATGCCCGGCATGCGGATATCCATGAACACGATATCCGGGCGCAGCTCGCGGGTCAGCGACAGCGCCTGTTCGCCGCTCGACCCCTGACCGACCACCTTCACTCCGGGGACGCCCTCGATCAGGCGGCAAATCCCCATCCGCACGATGTCGTGATCATCGATAACGAGAACTTTCAGCAGTGGCTCATCCTGGCCCGGCAGACTGATCACGCTTGCGGCCCTGCCAATTTTCTGAAACCAGCATCGCAACGGCCGATCAGGTTGTCGCAGACCGCCCTTCTTTCGTTTGGATCCACCACCGAGAACTCTCCCTCGTTCACGACTTGCCCTCGTTCACCATCTTCCTCGTTCACCATCTTCCTCGTTCACCATCATTCCCTCGGTTCACCATCTTCCCTCAGTCACGACATCCCGTCGCCCGCGCCCTGTGCATCGAGTCCCCATTCTCGCACGGAGCCGCAGTCGCCGTAGGGGGCGCCCTTCATCGACTACCCAGAATGCCCGTAGTGCCCAGAATGCCCGTAGTGCCCAGAATGCGCGGCTCGGGCACCAGCTCCACGCCAAAGCGCTCGCGCACCGACGCGCGGATCGCCGCGGCCAGCGCCAGCAGTGCGGCGGCGCCGCCACCGCGGTTGATCAGCACCAGCGCCTGGCGGCCGTGGACCGCGACGCCGTCGCGCTGCATCCCCTTCCAGCCGCACTGATCGATGAGCCAGGCCGCCGCCAGCTTGACCCGCCCATCCGGCGCCGGAAAGGTGACCAGGCCGGGAAATTGCGCGGCCAGTGCCTGGGCTTGGCTGGCGTCCACCACCGGATTTTCGAAGAAGCTGCCGGCGTTGGGCGACGACGCCGGGTCGGGCAGTCGCGCGCGGCGCAGCGCACAGACTGCGGCAGCCACCTGCGCCGGGGTGAGGCTGGTGTCCGATTGCGGGGCGAGCGCTTCACTTTGCGGGGCGAGCGCTTCACTTTGCGAGGCGAGTGCTTCACGCAGCGCCGGATAATCCAGCACCAGCTGCGGGGTACGGCTCAGGGCAAGGGTCACCGAAACGATCAGCCAGCGATCGCGCCCGGCGCGCTTGAAGAAACTGTCGCGATAGCCGAAGGCGCAATCGGCGCGGGAGAATCGGCGCAGCGCGCCGGTGGCGATCTCCAGCGCTTCAAGGGCCACGAAACGGTGCTCCAGCTCGACACCATAGGCACCGATATTCTGCACCGGCGCCGCGCCCACGGTGCCGGGAATCAGCGCCAGGTTCTCGAGTCCGTACCAGCCCTGGGCCAGGCAATATTCCACCGTGGCGTGCCAGTCCTCCCCGGCGCCCAGGCGCAGCTCCAACCGTCCCTCCCGCTCCGCCGCCAAGGCGCGGCCGCCAATGGCGACGCGGATCACCAGGCCGGGCAGGTCGCCGGCCAGCACCAGGTTGCTGCCGGCGCCCAGCACCGTCACCGGCAGCCCGCGCGCGCGGGCAAAGGCCAGCGCCGCGCGGGCCTCGTCGAGATCGGTAACGATGGCGAAATGCTCTGCACGGCCGGGCAGTGCCAGCGTATTGAACGGCCGCAGCTCAACGTCGCGGAGGAAATCCATCCTAGATCCCGTGGCGGGTGCGCAGCGCCGCGAGCAGCCGTTCTGCGCCCTGTTCGATCAGGTCCAGCACCTGCTCGAAGTGGCTGGCGTCGCCACCGTAGGGGTCCGGCACCTCCAGCTCCTCCAGCACCTCCGGCTCCGCGAGCGGCCCGGCGGCGCGCAGGAACAGGTCGAGCCGGCCGGGGAAACCGGCCGGGCGCAGCCGTTCCAGGTCGCGCAGGTTGGCGCCGTCCATGGCCAGGATGTAATCGAACCGGTGAAAGTCCGCGGGCCGCACCTGGCGCGCGCGCAGCGCTTCGAGATCGTAGCCGCGCTCCCGGGCGGCGCGCCGGGTGCGCGGATCCGGCGGCTTGCCGAGGTGCCAGTCGCCGGTACCGGCGGAATCGATGCGAAAGCGCGGGGCGAGCCCGGCCGCGGCGACCCGCGCGGCGAACACGCCCTCCGCCGTGGGCGAGCGGCAGATGTTGCCCAGGCACACGAACAGCACTCCGATGTCCGCTTCCCGATTCATGGCAGCACCCGGTTCATGGCAGCACCCGGTTCACGGGATCACCCGGCTCATGGCGCTGCGTTCCGGAACCACGCCCGCACCCGCTCCAGATCGGCCGGGGTATCGACGCCGCCGGGCACCGGTGCCACCGCGGGGGCGACGTGGATGGCCACACCGTTGGCGAGGAAACGCAGCTGCTCCAGGCACTCCACCGCTTCCAGGGGCGCGACCGGCCAGCCGGTGAAGGCGCGCAGGGCAGCAACGCGGTAGGCGTAGAGCCCGATGTGGCGCAGCGGCGGGCAGCGCGGGTCGAGCGGCGGCTCGCCGCGCAACGCGCGATCCCGCGCCCAGGGAATGGGCGCGCGGCTGAAGTACAGCGCCTTCCCGGCCACGGCGACCACCTTGACGGCATTGGGATCGGCGAGCGTCTCGGCGTCGGTGATGGGCTCGCACAGGGTGGCGACCCCGCACTCGGGATGGGCGGCGAGGTTGGCGGCCACCTGATTGATCACCGCCGCCGGCAACAGCGGCTCGTCGCCCTGCACGTTGACCACGATGGCGTCGTCGGCCCAGCCCCGTTGACGGGCGACCTCGGCGAGACGGTCGGTACCGGAGGCATGATCGGCAGCGGTCAGGCACACCTCGCCCCCGGCGGCTGCCACTCGGGCGCGGATCTCCTCGTGATCGGTGGCCACGATGACGGATCGAGCGGCACTCGCCGCGGCCGCCTGACGCACGCGTTCGATCATCGGCAACCCGGCGATGTCGAGCAGCGGCTTGCCCGGCAGCCGGGTCGAGCCATGGCGGGCCGGAATGACACAATGGAACAGGGGTTTCAATTCATCACCATGTATTTCAATCGGTTGCAAAGCTTTTGCGAGATATTGCAGTTAAACGAGATTCTCGATCCTGGCCAGCAGTTCGGACCAATCGGACTCCGCCATTTCCGCCGCGACCTCGAGCACCCAGACGCGGGGATCGGCGATTCCCGCACATTTGACCGCATCCTTGGCGGTGATCACCACCGGCAATGCATCGGCAAAGGTCAGCTCCGCCGCGCCGAGCGGATGGTGGTCGGGCAGCGCGCGCAGCTCGACGATCAGCCCCAGCGCATGCAGGCTGTCGGCAAAGCGCTGCGGGTTGCCGATCGCGGCCACCGCATGGACGCGGCGCTCCGCGCCCCAGTCCGCGGGCAGCGCGGGCGCCGCCAGCCAGCGCCCGGTGGCGAGCTGGCGCAGCCCCAACGGGCGCAACGCCATGCGCAGGGTCGCCACGCCAGGCGGCTGTGCAACGCCGGAAAACCAAAAGCTGCCGCCGTTGATCACCACCGCATCGACCTCGGCAAGCCGGCCCGGCGGCTCGCGCAACGGCCCGGCGGGCAGGCAGCGACCGTTGCCCAGCCCGCGCACGCCATCGATCACCGCGATTTCGAAATCCCGGTGCAGGCGATAGTGCTGCATGCCGTCGTCGCTCAACACCAGATCGCAATCGCAGTGGGCGAGCAACCAGGCCACCGCCGCGCGGCGGTCGGGGCAGACCACCACCGGGCAGCCGCTGGCCTGGGCCAGCAGCAGGGGTTCGTCGCCAACCACCGCGGCGCCGTGGGCCGGAGTGACCAGCACCGGATCCGGCCCCGGCCTGCCGCCGTAGCCGCGGCTGACGATGCCCGGCCGCCGCCCACGTTCGCGCAGGCGCGCGGCAAGCGCGAGCAGCAGCGGGGTCTTGCCGGTGCCACCGAGGCCGATGTTGCCCACCACCACCACCGGCGCCGCAAACCGCCGGCCCTGGTAACGGCGCTGCAAGCGGCGGCGGCGCCAGGCCGCCAGCGCCGCGAACAGCGTGCCCAGGGGGGCGAGCAGGATCGGCCAGCGGGCCGGGCGATACCAGGCCCGCTCCAGCGCTCGCACCAGCGCGATCACGAAACCGCCCGGGTCTCGGGCTCGAACTGCTGACGATGGAGATCGGCGTAGCGGCCGCCCGCGGCGAGCAGCTCGGCATGGCTGCCGGTCTCGACGATGCGGCCCTGCTCCAGCACCAGGATGCGATCCGCCTTCTCGATGGTGCTGAGCCGGTGCGCGATCACGAAGGTGGTGCGACCGCGCATGGCGACTTCCAGCGCCGCCTGGATGTGGCGCTCGGACTCGGTATCCAGCGCCGAGGTGGCTTCGTCGAGGATCAGCACCGGAGCGTCCTTGAGCAGGGCGCGGGCGATGGCGAGGCGCTGGCGCTGGCCGCCCGAGAGCAGCACGCCATCGTCGCCGATGGGCGTATCGAAGCCCTGGGGCAGCGCCTCGATGAACTCCAGCGCCCGCGCCTGGCGCGCCGCCTCACGCACCTGTTCGGGCGTGCGCGAGGCCAACTCGCCATAGGCGATGTTGTTGTAGACGCTGTCGTTGAACAGCACCACATGCTGGCTGACGAAGGCGATCTGGCGGCGCAGCGCCGCCAGCCGGTACTCCTTCAGCTCGTGGCCGTCGAGCAGGATGCGGCCCTGCTGATAGTTGTAGAAGCGCGGGAGCAGACTGACCAGCGAAGTCTTGCCGCTGCCCGACGAGCCCACCAGGGCGATGGTCTCGCCCGGCGCCACCTGAAACGACAAGGCCTCGAACACCGGCGGCGCGTCGTCGCGGTAGCGAAAGCCGACCCGATCGAAGACGAAGGCGCCGTTCACCCGGTCCACGTCGCCGGTACCGGTGTCCTGCTCCTCCTCGCCATCGAGGGTCTGGAACAGGGTGTCTGCGGCGGCGATGCCGCGCTGCACCACGCTGTTGACCTCGGTGAGCTGGCGCACCGGCTTGGCCAGCATCCCCGCCGCGAACAGAAACTTGATGAAGCCGCCCACGGTCATGTCGGCGAGCATGGTCGGGGTCAGCACCAGCCACATGAGCAGGCCCATGATGCCGGCGAGCAGCAACTGCACCACCGGGGTCGACAGCCCCTGGGTCAGTTCCAGCTTGAGGCTCTGGCGGCGGTTGGCGGCGCTCGCCCGGGTGAGCCGCCGGCGCTCGTAGTCGCCGCCGCCGTAGAGCTGCATCTCGCGCTGGGCGCCGACCACCTCGTTGGCGATCTGGGTGACATCGCCCATGGCCGCCTGGATCTTCCTGCCCAGGCGGCGGAAGCGCGCGCTGACCACGCCGATCAGCAGCGCGACCAACGGCATCAGGGTGAGGAAGATCAGCGCCAGCCGCCAGTTCAGCCAGACCAGGTAGCCGAGCAGAATGATGGTCAGGAAGCCCTCGCGGATGATCACCTTGAGCGCGCTGGTAGTGGCGCCCATCACCTGAAACACGTGAAAGGTGAGCTGCGCGACCAGATGGCCGGCCATGTTGCCGTCGAAATAGCTGGCCGGCATCCGGGTGTACTTGTCGAACACCTGGGTGCGCAGGCGGTGGACCACCGACTGGGCGACGTAGCTCATGCCGTAGTTGCCGAGCAGAAAGCCGATGCCGCGCAGCGTGGCGATGCCGAGCAGCATCGCCGGCAGTACCAGCCGCGCCTGGTCGAGCAGATCGCCGCCGCCGATCAGCCAGTCGGCGATTCTTGCCGTCACCCCGGCATCGCCCACCTTCACGTTCATGCCGAGACCGCCGGCGTCGACCGCTTCCCCGGTCACCCGGGTCAGCACATCGATCAGGTAACCGAACACATCGATGAAGGCGATCTCCATGATGCCGAACAGCCACAGGCCCAGCACCGCCAGCAGAAACACCGGAATGTGCGGGCGCACATAGCCCATCAGGCGCAGGTAGATCTTCAGACCGCTGTCCCCGGAAGCCCGCGCCACCACTCAGTTGCCTCCCGATTCGGGCAGCTGGCTGGTGATGTTGAGGTTGGCGAAGCCGGCCTTGCCGACCGCCTCCATCGCCGTCACCACGGCCTGGTGCGCGGTGCGCGCATCGGCGCTGATGGTCACCGGCACCTCGCGGTTGCCGGCCGCGAGCTCGCGCAGGCCGCGCACCAGGGTATCGCGCTGGCGATTGATCAGCGCCACGCCATTGATGGCATAGGCGCCATCCTGATCGATGGTGATCTCGATGCTGTCCGGGGCCATCTCGCCGGGCTCGGTGTCCGCCGTGGGCAGGGTGATGTGCAGGCGCGATTCACGGGTGAAGGTGGTGGAGACCATGAAAAAGATCAGCAGGATGAACACCACATCGATCAACGGCGCGATATCGATGACCGGCGAGGAGGCGCGACGCCGACGGCGCATGGTCAGGAGCCCGCTCCCGGCGGCAGGCGCTCGCCGTGCATGGCGTCTACCAGGCGGATCGCCTGTTCCTCCATGGCCACCGCGAGGCTGTCGATGCGGCGCTCGAAATAGCGGTGGCAGATCAGCGCGGGGATCGCCACCAGCAATCCCGCCGCAGTGGTGATCAGCGCCTTGGCGATGCCGTCGGCAAACATCGCCGAGTTGCCGCTGCCCACTTCCACCATGGCGGTGAACACGTCGATCATGCCGAACACCGTACCCAGCAGGCCCATCAGCGGCGTCACCGCGGCGATGGTGCCGAGCGTACCGACAAAGCGCTCCAGCTCATGGGTGACCTGCCCGGCGGTCTCCTCGACGCTGTCCTTCATCACCGCCCGGCCCTGGTGGGCATTGGTCAGCGCGGTCGCCAGCACCTGGCCCAACGGCGACGACCGGTGCAACTCCTGCAGGCGTTCGCGATTGATCTGCTTCTGGCTGACCCATTGCCAGACCTCGGTGAGCAACTGGCTGGGCACCACCCGCTCTGGCCGCAGCGCCAGAAAACGCTCCACGGCAATCACCACCATCAGCACCGAACAACCCAGCAGCGGCGCCATCAGCCAGCCACCGGCGACGATCAATTCGTACACGCAAGCACCCCGGAGCGGAAACCGCACGCATGTTACGCCAGACCCGGCACGACCGCATCGCGACCAGCGCACAGCTCACCTCGACCAGCGCACACCTCACCTCGACCAGCGCACACCTCATCGCGACCAGCGCACACCGGCTCGCTCGGACAGTCCTCAGCGGGACAGCGCTCAGCGGGACAGCTCATTCCGTCGGACATCACCTTCAGTCGGCCAGCCAGTAGCGCCGCCGCTCACGGCGGGCCGCTACCACCCGCGCCTCCTCGTCCGCATCCGTATCCGTCCAGCGAAAGTGCAGCGCACCGTCGCGCGCCGTGTGCCAGGACTGCGCGCCCACTGCCGCATAGCGGGCGGCCACCTCGCGATGGGGGTGGCCGAAGTGATGGCGATGGCCCGCGGCATAGACCACATGCCTGGGCCGCAGCCGGGCGACGAAAGCCGGCGAGGAGGACGTGCGGCTGCCGTGGTGCGGCGCGACCAGCAGATCGATGCGCTCGGGCAGGCCTTGGCCGGCGAGCAGCGCCGCTTCGCTGCGGCGCTCGATGTCTCCGGGCAGCAACACTCGCACCGCTCCCGCCGCGATCAGCAGCACACAGGAACCATCGTTGCCGGATGCGCCCGGGCCAGTCGGATGCAGCACGCGAAAGTCCACCCCATCCCAGTGCCAGTGCTGGCCGGCGCGACAGGGTGTGGCCGGTGCCCCGGGCGCGACCTCCCAGCCCTGCAAGCGCCGGCGCGGCGGGTAATGCGCCACCAGGCCGGACTCGCCGCCGCGGTGATCCAGATCGCGATGGCTGACCAGCAGCAGATCGAGCGCACGCCAGCCACGGCGGCGCAGATAGGGCGCGACGATGCCGCTGCCGGCATCGAAGCGCTCACCGAACTCGGGGCCGGCGTCGTAGACCAGTACATGGCGCGCGGTCTCCACCACCACCGCGAGACCCTGGCCGACGTCCAGCACCGTCACCTGCAACGGCGGCCGCGCCGGCGCCGCCGCCAGCGCCACGCCGAGCACCGCGACCACACCGCACCAGCGCAAACCCAGGCCGCGCGGCGCCAGCAGGCAGACCCCCGCCAGGGCGATCAACCAGAGCACCACAACGCCGGCACCACCCGCCGGCAACCATTGCCAGGCGTTGGCCGCCGGCTCGCTGCGCGCGAGCAGCAGATCGAAACCATGCAGCGACCAGCCCGCCAGCCGCCACAGCGCATCCGCACCCGCGGGCACCGCCGGCAGCGCCACCAGCCCGGCGAGACAGAGATACACCGTGACCACGCCGATCCAGGGCACCGCCAGCAGATTCATCAGCGGCGACAGCAAGGGCACCTGACCCTGAAACCACAGCAATCCCGCCATGGTGCCCAGCGTCACCACCCACTGGGCGCGCACGAATTCACGCAGCCGGGGCTGCCGCGGTCGGGTACCGAAACACAGCAGGAGCGCGGCGACGGCACCGAACGACAGCCAGAAGCCGGCGCCCAGCGGCGCGAGCGGATCGAGCACCGCGATCAATGCCAGCGCCCACAGCAACCCCGCCGAGCGCGCGCCGCGGCGGCGCAGCAGATAGATCGCCAACAGCACCGACACCGCCACCCAAGAGCGCGCCGTGGCAAGGCCAAAGCCGGCCAGCAGCGCATAGCCCCCGGCCACCAGCCAGGCGCCGACGGCCCCGCCATGGCGGGCCGGCCAGGGCGCGCCGAGCACCGCGGCCGCGCGACTCGCCAGCAGCCCCAGCACCATGCCGAAGCCCGCGGCGAGCCCGATGTGCAGGCCGGACACCACGGCCAGATGGATCACCCCGGCGACCCGCATCCGTTCCCAGAGCGCCGGGCCGAGCGCGCCGCCGTCGCCGATGGTCAAGGCCCGCAGCAGCGCCCGCACCGGTTGCCGCAGCGGCAAGGATTCGATCCGCGCCGCGATCCGCCAGCGCCAGGCGTCCACCGCGCCGCGCGACTGCTCCGCCAGGAGGCGATTCGCCGGATCCTCGCGCACATAGCCAGTGGCGGAAACGCCCTGGGTGAACAGCCAGCCGGCGTAGTCGAAGCCGCCGGGATTGGCGAAACCGCGCGGCTGGCGCAGCCGCACCTGAAGCTGCCAGCGCTCGCCGGGGCGCACCTCGGGCGCGGCACCGTACCAACTCAGGCGCAGGCGCCGCAGCGGCGGCGCGGCCGTACCCTCGGCTGCGACCACGCGGGTCACCCGCAGCTCGAAGCGCAGCCGCAGCCGGTCGCGATCCGGCAGGCCCACCACCTCGCCCTCCACCCGCCAGTCGCTCTTGTCGAGCGCAGCCGGCAACTGCGCCGCGAGCCGCGCCGTGCCCCAGTGCGCGGCCCAGAGCGCTCCGGCGAGCGCGCCCGCCACGACCAGCGCAACGGGCCGCCCGATCCGCCAGCGCACTCCTGTCCGCAGCACTCCCGCCCGCAGCACTCCCGCCCGCAGCACTCGCACCAGCAGCACTCCCACCAGCAGCGCCCACAGCGGAGCCGGCGGCGGCAGTGCAGGCCACAGCGTCGAGGAAAAACTGCCCAGGGCAAAGGCAAGAAGGAAATGCGGCACACGCGTCCCTGCGTATGGTCGTTGCGGCGGCCACCTGTCATTCAGACTTGGGCCGAGGGGCCGGGGGCTGCTCCGTCAGCCAGTTCCGCCAGCGCCCGCCGGCACCCGAGATCGGCGCCCGGCGGCCTAGACCCGCTCCTTGAAACTCAGGTACGGCGCACCTTGACGGAATAATCGCCCACGCCGCTGTCGCGGTTGTAATGCCGCACCTGAACGTAGTAGGTGCCGGCGATCAGATCGAGTGCAATGCGTGCGTTGGTGCCGGTACCGCTGTCGTCATCCTCGGCGATCAGCGCGGTGTGGCTCTGCGGACCAAAGAGCTTCATGACCACATCCGTCGGGCCGCGCGTGTCGACGACGTAGCGGCCATCGCGGTCGGCAGTGAAACGAAACAGATCTTCCTCGCCAAACTTTCCGATCGCCGCGGCCGTGCGGCGCTGGGCGTTGACCTTGAGCTCTACCGCTTCCGCGACCGTTGCACCCTTGCCGGGATACATCTTGGCGCCGGCAATGAACTGCTTGTCGAGTTTCGAGAGAACCTCGTTGGCCTTGGTACCGATGCCGTTCAACGTCCACGACGCCGGAAAAAAATACAGCATGATGGAATCGGGATCGAACGTGGTGCCGTTGATCTGATTCACGCCGTACTTGCGCAGCACATTGTGGCGAATGGTCGCCTCATCCCAAAAATTTGGCGGTCCGGACAATTCGCGCAGCACCACTGCTTCATTCCACTGGATGCCGCCGGCAGGATTCTGGTGCTCATGGGCGAGACCGATGGCATGGCCGAATTCATGGGCGGCGGTACCGCCATCGAGAAAGCCAAGATTCATCGTGGGCTGGTTGGCGGGAATGCTGCGGCAATCGGTGCCCACATACGACCAGGCACCGTCGCCCGAATTGAAGCTGATGCGGATATCGGCGTTGGCCGCGTCATTGAAATCGAACTTGAGATTGGCGACTGCCATCCACCAGCCGGCCTGCTCGCGCGCGACATTGCGCTGGGCGGCGCTGCCGCCCATGAAACGCACGCTCAGGGTGGAGCCATTCATCCAGGTCTTGCCGATGGGGGATATCGCGCGCATGCGACCGTTGACGCGTTCGGTCTGTTGCGGGCGGAGCAGTTCGCGGGGAAGGACGCGGTCGATACAGACTTTGGGGCCTTGTTCCATGAGAGTTTCTCCTTAAGGGCCGTTTGCAACACCATCCTCTGCCCCGGCATCGGGGCTGTCAACATGTCTTCGGTAGCATGTCTTCGGTAGCAAATCTTCGGTAGCAAGTCTTCGGTAGCAAGTCTTCCGTATCTTTGAGTATCGAACCGCTTCAAGTCTTCAGCATCTGCGCATTCACGCAATCTTCCGGCAGCTCGCCGCGCCGCACGCGCTCGACGTTTGCGGCCACCTTGCGCGCGATGCCGCGCAGGCTGAGATCGGTGGCGCCACCGACGTGGGGCGTGCCGATCACGTTGTAACCGAGGAGCGGATCCTGCGGGTCGATCGGCTCCTGCCAGAACACATCCAGCCCGGCGCCGGCGATGCGCTGCTCGCGCAGCGCGGCGAGCAGGGCGTCGTAGTCGATCACGCCGCCGCGCGCCACGTTCACCACATAGGCCGAGGGCTTGAGACAGGCGAATTCCGCGGCGCCCAGCAGCCCGCGGGTCTGGTCATTGAGCGGCGGCGCCAGAATCACGAAATCCGCTTCGCGCAAGGCCTCGTGCAAGCCGGCCTCGGCGTAGTGGCGGGCGACGGGAATGGCGTCTTCTTCCGGCGTGTTCTTGGGGCCGCTGCGCGACACCGCGAGCACCCGCATCTCGAAGCCCGCCAGCCGTCGCGCGGTCTCGCGGCCGATGCCGCCGTAGCCGACGATCACCGCGGTGCGCCCCTTGAGCGCCCAGCCGGTGGGCGTGGCGATGCGACCCTCGCGGATGCTCTGCTGGGTCTCGGGAAAGCGCCGCGCCAGTGCGAGCATCAGGAACACCGCCATCTCGGCCACGGACTCGGCATTGCCGGTCCCCGCCGCCGGCACATTGGCAACGGGAATGCCCTGCCGCGTCGCCGCCGCGATATCCACGGCATCGAGCCCGGCGCCGAACTGCTGTATCAGCCGCGCGCGGCTCTGGGCCAGCACCTCGGCGCGCAGCGGCGTGATGGTGGGAATCAGCACGTCGGCCGTGCCGACGACCTCGGCCAGCCGCTCCGGCGCGCACTCCAGCACCTCGTCGTGCGGCAGCTCGCCTTGCAACAGCTCGCGGATGATCCGCAGCCCTTCGCGACAGAAATAGATCTTCACTGCCTGTTCTCCCGATGCGGTAGCGCAGAACGCGGCAATCAGCCGATTTCCGGATCCTGCTGAAATTCGACGGTATTGCCGGATGGGTCGGTGGTAAAGATGAAACGATCGAAGCGATCGAAGTCGATACCGTTTTCGCTGAGGTGGCGCGCGGCCGCTTCGATGTCGGCGACGTAGAACGCGGTGTGCGGCCCCATCGGGTTGGCGTGGCGGCAGCTCATGCCCGGCAGGGGTTCGCCAGCCTGCGCCGGATCGCACTGGATGACGTGTACCTGCCCGTTGGGAAACTGCATCCAGAAACCGGGAATCCGGTCGGCGAACCTAGCGGGGATATCGCGCTCCACCGTCGGCGCGCCCAGCACCTCGAGGTAGAACCGGCGCATGGCGTCGAGCTGGTCGCGGGTGTTGATGGCACTGTGATTGAGGCGGGTGATCCGGAGCATGGCGCGGTCCTGCTGCTTTTATTGGTGTCGTCTATCGGTGTCGTCGCCAGTAGTGTAGCCAAAAGCCCCGCGCGGGGAAGCCGCCGCCGCGTGCCTATAATGCGACCATCTCATCGCCAGAGACCGCACATGGCCACGCTGGGAATCATCGTCAACCCGCTCTCCGGCCGCGACAGCCGCCGCCTCACCGCCCGCGCCGACACCGTCAGCCACGAGAGCAAGCGTAACCAGATCGCCCGCATCGTGGTGGCCGCCGCCGCCGGCGGCTGCACCCGCATCCTGGTGCCCTGGGAGCCGCGCCGGCTGGCGATCGGTGCCGTCGAACACTTGCAGATCGGCATTGAGGTCGAGCAGATCCGCACCCCCATCCACCACAGCGCCCAGGACACGGCGACCGCGGTCACCGCCATGCGCGAGCGCGGCTGCGACGTGCTGGTGGTGCTGGGCGGCGACGGCACCAGCCGCGCCGTCACCAAGGCCTGGCCGGATGCGGTACTGATGCCGCTGTCCACCGGCACCAACAACGTCTTCCCGCTGTGGATCGAACCCACCGTCGCGGGCCTCGCCGCCGGCCTGGTGGCCAGCGGACGCCTGCCCGCCGCGGAAGTCGCGCCCCGCGCCAAGATCGTCGAACTCGACATCGCCGGCGAAGCCCCGGATCTGGCGCTGATCGATGCCCTGCTGCTGCGCGGCGACCGCATCGGCAACCTCGGCCCGTTCGAACCGCGCTACATGGAAACCCTGGTGCTGACCCGCGCCGAACCCGATGCCGTGGGCATGTCGCCCCTGGGCGGGCTGCTCTGCCCCGCGGGCTTTGCCGATGACTTTGGCGTGCGCGTCGATTTCTGCGCCCACGATGCCGGCGGCCGCCTGCTGCGCGCCCCCGTCTCCCCCGGCCTGTTCCGCTCCGCCCACATCCGCCACTTCGAGCGCCTGCCGCTCGGCACTCCGACGCTGGTGGAGGGCCCCGGGGTGATCGCCTTCGACGGCGACCGCGAGCGCCAACTCGCCTCCGGGCAACAGGCCACCCTCCGCGTCACCCGCAACGGCCCCCAGGTGATCGACCCACGCCGCGCGCTGCGCCTCGCCGCCGAACGCGGCCTGCTGCTCGATCTGCCCCACTGGGTGGACCCCTACGACGGCGGCACCGGTGGCGGCTGCTGCTGACCAGGGAAAATGGGTGTTCGGAGCCGCGACTTCGGGTTGTTCAGTACGGCGCGGCAGGTATAATCAGCGCCCGCTGGAGGGGTGGCTGAGCGGTTGAAAGCACCGGTCTTGAAAACCGGCGTGTCGAAAGGCATCCAGGGTTCGAATCCCTGCCCCTCCGCCACCAATATTCCCGGCAAAAAGCCCCAATCAACTGTTTTTGAATGAATTTCAGGAACAGTTTTCAGCTCGATCTCACCAACGATCCAACCAAATCTGACCGGCTTCGCGGATGCCGTGGCGGCTGCGCTCCTGGTGTGACCGATTTGCTTCGTTCAAATAATGGCCTGCAAGCCCTTGTCGGCGATGACGTTGAGCAGCTTTAGGGCTGGCCCCGTAGGATGGGTTTCGCCTTGCTCCCACTTCCTCACCGTCGAAACCGTGGTGTGCAGGTGAAGGGCGAACACCGGCTGGCTGAACTTCAACGCTTCGCGGAGGCGTTTGATGTCGGCAGCGCTGAACTCCCGCACCGGCGGCGGGCAGATCGCATCGAATTCGCGCATCGTCACCTTGCCGATCGCTCCCGCTTGGTGGAGCGCAGCCAGTTCGCCACGCAAGGATTCAATGATCTTGCTCACAATGCACCTCCAATAACACACCCGACTGCAACGCCTTCGACAAAGCTTCCGCGGACAGCTCCAGGAACACCTTGCAGGCGAATTGCAGCGCCTTCTTCTCGTCCTGCGTGATGTTCGCCTTATCGCTCTTGGGGAACCCGTGCAGAAACACGTAGCGGTTGCCGATGCAGGCCGACAGCAGCGTGCGGTAGCCGCCACGCCTGCCGCCGCCCGGCCTCGCCACCCGTTTTTTGTAGAGGTGGCCGCCCAGATCCGCGTCGATCAGACCACTCTCCATTTCCTGGATTGCCCTGCACAAAGCAGCGTCGGGCAGCTTCTCGCCCGCTTGCCACCGTGCGAAGTCCTTTCGCTTGGCGATGCGCGTCATCGCCACCTCTGAACCATGCCCGTAACGGGCATATTTTTCCAGGCAGGGGCATAGCGCCCAACGGGATGGGGCGGCCCTTCCATGCTTGACCGGATACCGGAGTTGGCGGTGTCGGTTGCCGAACGGTGGCGAATGCCGTGGCCGTTGGCCCAGTAAAGCTCAGTTCGCCACCTACCGCCCCACCAGCCCCCGAATCCTTTCCACCACCACCTGCAAGTCGTCCGGCGGCACGGTGCCGCCGATGCGCAGGGGTTCGCCGGCCCAGACGGCGAGGTGGCGCGCGACCAGCAGCTCGTGGAAATAGCGGAAATCGCGGGTGCCGTTAAGCAGCCCGAGGCGATCCCAGCGGTAGATGAAGCGGGCGAGCGCCTGGCGGAGGCGGTCGCCGCGGGTCTCGCAGCGTGGGCTGAACAGCTTGCGCTGCCATTGACGGCGTAGTTGATCGAGGCCGCCAAACAGACCGGTGGGCAGCGGGAAGATGGCGAGCGGCTTGCCGAGCGCGGCGACCTCGACCAGCATCGAGATGCTGTCGCCGGTGACCACGAAACCGTTGGCGGTGCCGAGCAGCGCGCGGTAGGGGTTGTCGATGGCGCTCGGCGTGCCGTCCGGCGGCGCGTCCTCGGGCCAGGCGAAAAAGGGCACTTCGCGCGGCAGCCTGGCGCGCAGGGTTTTCACCACCTTGGCGGGGGTGCGGCGGCTGGTGACCACATAGGCGGTGCCGCCGAGGTCGCGGATGCGCGCGACCTCGGCGACCAGTGCACGCGCCACCCGGGCGCTCATGCGGAAGGGGCCGGTCGGCCCGCCGATCAGGAGTGCGATCAGCGGCCGCTGCAGGCCGGCGAGGCGGCTGCGCCAGCGCTCGGCTTCGCCCTTGATGGCATCGGCACTCACCCGCATCAGCGGCAGGGTGATGGGCAGGTAGTTGGGCAGGGGCGGCAGGTGGTTCTCGCCGCTC
>DASUDS010000034.1:0-5280 GCA_036275455.1 Porticoccaceae bacterium | reverse complement strand
TACCAGGACTATGTGGTGCGTTCCAACCGCGCGGTGGGCGCCGGTTCGCTGCTGGAGGTGGCGGCCCGCCAGGAGCAGTATTTCGCCAACAACGCCGGCTATGCCAGCACCACGGCGCTGCTCGGTTATGGGGCCGCCTATTACGTCGATCGCGATGGCGAGCAGGGCACCGCGGCCAGCGGCATCTATCTGATCACCGTGGCCAATGTCACCTCGGCGCCGGCGCTCGATTTCACTCTCACCGCCACCCCGCAGAACTACCAGACCCGGGACACGGATTGCGGTGATCTGACCCTCACCGATCGGGGTGTGAAGGACCAGAGCGGCAGCGGAGAACGCTGCTGGGAGTAGTAGGTGTGGCGCCGGGCGCGCCTGCGGCTTGCCCGGCCCGCGACTGCGACTCGGATGCCTGTGTCTCTGCCACGGCTTGTCTAGACTTCGTTTATACGAACGCCGGGGCGTGACATGGCCGAGACCATTCTGAACATCAAGCACTGGGGGAACAATCTCGGGGTCAGGCTGCCGGCGGCGATCGCAAGGCGGCCAGACTCCATGCCGATCAGCGGGTGCGGGTGTCGGTTGAGAGCGGTTGCGTGATCATCGCACCCGCTGACGACCGCGAGCCGTCACTCGACGAACGGCTGGCCCGCTTCGATCCGGATCGGCATGGCGGCGAGGTCATGATCGCGCCCACCGTCGGTGCCGAGCATCCTTGATGGTGCGCGCGACCGATGGTTGCTAAAAAGCCGCCGGTGGACTGGGTGCCGGAGCGGCAGGAAGTGATCTGGATCGACTGCACACCGCAGGCCGGGCGGGAAATGCGCGATCTGCATCCCTTTCTGGTGCTGTCGCCGCGCCCGTTCAATGCGCGTACCTCGCTGGTGATCGGCCTGCCGATGACCAGCGCGGACTACAACAACGCCGACTACAACGCCGACAATCCCTTCGCGGTGGCGGTTGGCGCGCTGTCCGGCGCCCGGGCCGGAAAAACCAGCTATGTGCTTTGCCACCGGCCCAAGTCGTTCGACTGGAGCGCCCGGAGTGCATCGCCGCACCGCATGAAACGGGTTGGGGATGATCGTTTCGCGCAGGTCTGCGGGATTCTGGAACAGATCCTGAGCCTGGGTTCGTTCCAATCCTAGGAAGCCCTGAACAAGCCCACTTTCGTCATTCCGGCGAAAGCCGGAATCCAGTTGAATAAAGCATCTGGACCCCGGCTTTCGCCGGGGTGACGACTTGTTCAGGGCTTCCCCAGATCCGACCTCGGCGGGGGTTGGGTGGGTGAGTTACGCCGGGCGCGCCTGCGGCTACGCCAGCGATCTGCATTTTCGTGGGGCGAATAAGCACCGGTGCACCAGCGACATTGGCTGACGGCGCATCCGGCGCCAACCCTGAAACTCACTCGATGCCGAGCTTCTTCAGCTTGTAGCGGATCTGGCGAAAGCTGAGGCCGAGCCGCTCGGCGGCGGCGGTCTTGTTCCAGCGGGTGGCGGCCATGGTGCGTTCCAGCACCGCGCGTTCGACATTTTCCAGATAGGTTTCCAGGCCGCCGGCCGAGAGGATTGCCGTTTCCCCGGGCAGGGGCAGATCGGTGCCCGGTACCGTATCGGCGATGACGAACCGCGGCACCGGCACCGCTGGCGTCGGGGCGGGTGCCTTGCCGCCTGGCATCAGGCGCAGATCCTGCACTTCGATGCGCTGGTTCTCGCACAGGGTGAAAGCGCGTTCAAGAATGTTTTCCAGCTCCCGCACATTGCCGGGAAACTCATACTGTTCGAGCGCGGCGAGCGCGGCATGGCCGAGCAGCGGCGGCGCGACGCCCGCGGCGGCGCCAAAGCGCTTTAGAAAGTGCTCGGCGAGCGCGGGGATGTCGGTGGCGTGGTCGCGCAGCGCCGGCACGGCGATCTCGATGACGTGGATGCGGTAGTACAGATCCTGGCGGAAGCGACCGGCGGCGACCTCCTGTTCGAGATCGCGGTGGGTCGCGCTCAGTACCCGCACGTCGACCGGAATTTCGTTGCCGCTGCCGACCGGGCGAATGCTTTTTTCCTGGATGGCACGCAGCAGCTTGACCTGCATGGCCAGCGGCAGATCGGCGATTTCATCGAGCAACAGGGTGCCGCCATCGGCCAGCTCGAACAGACCGCGCTTGTCCTGATGGGCGCCGGTGAAGCTGCCTTTCTGGTGGCCGAAGAATTCGCTTTCCATCAGTTCGGTCGGAATCGCACCGCAATTGACGGGTATGAACGGCCCATCGGCGCGCGGGCCGCTGCGGTGGATGGAGCGCGCCACGATCTCCTTGCCGCTGCCCGAGGGGCCGCGAATGCACACCGGCGCCTGGCTGCGCGCGACGCGGGCAATCTGGTGGCGCAGTTGCTGGATGGCCGGCGAGTCGCCGACGAAGCCCTCGACGCCGGTCGGCTCGGCCGGGGTGCGCGCGCCGCCGAGCTTGAGGGCGGTCTGTACCAGGGTGCGCAGCCGGGGCAGCTGCACCGGTTTGGATACATAGTCGAAGGCGCCGCGCTGCAGGGCCTGCACGGCCATCTCTGCGTTGCCGTAGGCGGTGATCATGGCGACCGGCAGCTCGGGGTACATGAGCTGGATGTGGTCGATCAGTTCCAGGCCGTTGCCGTCGGGCAGGCGCATGTCGGTGAGGCAGAAATCGAAGGTATCCCGCTTCAGCGCGTCGATGCCTTCCTTGAGGCCGGCGGCGGTGGTAACGCCGAGCTGGAGCTGGCGCAGCGTGATCGCCAGCAGTTCGCGGATGTCGGGTTCGTCGTCGATGACGAGGGCCTTGCGCATGGGGATCTCCAATCCGGCCGCGGGCAGTCAGCGCTGCGGCGGTTCGATGTGGCGCTCCGGGTGGGCGAAGCCGATCCGGAAGCAGGCGCCGCCGGGCAACTCCTGGCCTGTTGCCATCGCTTCCGGCACAGGGCATTCCAGGGTGGCGCGGTTCATTTCACACAGCTCGCGGGAAATATACAAGCCAAGTCCGGTGCCCTGCGGGCTGTTGGTGAAGAACGGTTCGAACAGACGCTCGCGATCCGCGCTGCTGACCCCGGGGCCGCGATCCCGGACTTCGAGCCAGGGGCGACCGCTGAGCGGATCGGTGCCGGTGCGCAGCAGTGCCCAGCGCTCGCCGCACTGGGCTTCGCTGTAGCGGAGTGCATTGTCGAGCAGGTTGGTGAGCACCTGACGCAGTTGCGAGGAATCGAATTCGACATTGAGCGGGGCGTGGTCGCCCTCGCCCTCGATCGCGATGACTGGTCGCGCGCCGGGGTGGTCGGTGAACCCGGTCGCGAATTCGCGCAGCCAGTCGCGCAGCTCGAAGCGGCTGCGCTCCGCCGGGCGCTGCCGGGAAAGCTGGAGGACGTTCTCGATGATCTCGTTGATGCGCCCGGCGTGATTGAGGATGATCTCGGTGAGCCGTGCCGTCTGGGAGCCTGGCGGGCATTGTTCACCGAGCAGTTCCGCGGCGTGGCTGACCGCGCCGAGCGGATTGCGGATCTCGTGGGCGATGCCGGCGGTGAGCTTGCCGAGCGAGCCCAGTTTGAGCTGTTGCGCGCGCTGGGCGTGGGCGCTGTTGTCTTCCAGAAAGATCAACGTATGGCGGTTCTCGCCGGGCTCCAGGGACGCGCAGCTGGGCTGGATTTCGTGTCCGCCCGCGGTGAACACGGGCGGCCGCAACCAGGGGTAGATCCGCCACTGTTGATACACCCGGTGCAGCTCGGGGATGGCGTTCAGCGTCTGCCGCACGGCGAGCGGGCGCTGCGGCCGATTGCCGCCGAGCAGATCGATGGCGGCGCGGTTGATGAGTGCGATGACGCCACGCTGGTCGACCACCACCAGGCCGGTGTGCATGCGCTGGACGATCAGTTCGTTGAGCTTCTCGAGCCGCGCGGTCTCGCCGGCCTGCACCCGCTGCTGCTGTTCCGCGTCGCGCAGGTATTCACTGAGCTGGCGAATGCCCAAGGCAATGACGAACAACAGGGCGCCGAGCAATCCGGCGGCAAAGAGATTGGGATCCCCGCGGTGCAGCGCCAGGGCGGACTCCTGGATCAGCAGGGTCAGGCTGGCGCTCGCCGCTACCAGCAGGAGCAGGCGAGCCTCGCGGATCACCGCCGCGGCGCAGGCGGTCGTGATGACCATCGGCAGGGCAAAGCCGCTGGCCAGGCCGCCGGCGGCGAAGGTGATCACGCCGACGGCGGCAAGGTCCACCAGCAGGTGGATGAACAGCGCCGGCTGCGGAATCCGGAATTTGCGCCACAGGCTGTGGGCAATCAGCAGCAGGGTGCCGGTGGCAAAGGTCATTGCGCCGGTGGCGTACAGGGCGGAATGAAATGGCGGGAATAATTCGCGCCAGCGCGTGTTCAGCAGCAGCGTCAGAAACAGCAGGGCAAAAAGCACCCGGTACGACGCATATAGCTGGAGGGTTCTGGTGATGCGGCCATGATCGTCGCGCACGCTGCTTTCCCTGGCGTCTTGCTCTGGCACGTCTTGCTCTGGCATTTTGCGGGTAGGTGGATTTTAGCCGAGAATGGCCAGCTTCCCGCTGGCCCAGCTCGCTGTCATGAACCGGCTCATCGTCTCTCTCGCGCAATTCAATCCCCTGGTCGGGGACATCCCCGGCAATGCGGAAAAGATCATCTCGGCGCTGCAACGCGCAAGGGACGAGCAGGGCGCGCGCATCGTGGTATTTCCCGAGCTCGCGCTGATCGGCTATCCGCCCGAGGATCTGCTGCTGCGGCCGGCGTTGCAGACGCGCATCGAGCGCGCGCTGGCGCAGATTCGGGCGGCCAGCCAGGGCATCGCCGTGGTGCTCGGTTACCCCTGGCGGGAGGGCGACCGGCTCTACAACGCGGCGGGGGTGTTGCGCGACGGCCAGCTGCTCGCGCGCTACCACAAGCGCTGCCTGCCGAACTATCAGGTGTTCGACGAGCAGCGCTATTTCGTCGCGGGGGATGAACCCTGCGTCATCGAACTCGACGGCCTGCGCGTCGCGATCACGGTCTGTGAAGACGTCTGGCGCACCGAGCCCACGGCGGCTGCGGCCGCGGCCGGGGCGCAGCTGATGCTGAATCTCAATGCCTCGCCCTTTCATCGCGGCAAACAGGAACTGCGCCACGCGGTACTCGCCGCGCGCGCCAGCGAGGGCGGTATGCCCATCCTGTACGTCAATCAGGTCGGCGGCCAGGACGAACTGGTGTTCGACGGCGGTTCGCTGGTCGTGGATGCCGGCGGCGTGGTGTGCTTTCAGGCGCCGCAGTTCGATGAAGGACT
>DASUDS010000033.1:0-19693 GCA_036275455.1 Porticoccaceae bacterium | reverse complement strand
CAGCCAAGGCGCAAGAAGTTCCAGCCAAACCGCAAAAAGCGCCGGTCCAGAGCAAGACCGCTCCGTTCGAACTGCCGGAGGCAGACCCGCGTTCGGCGCAATCGCGCACCTCCGCGGTGCCCAAGGAACCGGGCCTGGATGCCCAGGGAATGCCGCGCGCCTGGGTGCTGCAATTGGGCGTTTTTGCGCAGGAAAAAAACGCGCTCGACCTGCGCAATCGCCTGCAGGCCGGCGGGCATCGCGCCTTCGTACAGGCGGCCAAGGCCGGTCAGCCACGAGCCTACCGGGTCTTCGTCGGACCCAAGATGACACGCGCGCAGCTGTTTGCCGAGCAGCGGGAGCTGGAGCGCAAGTTCGAGATCAAGCCGATGGTGGTGCCATTCGCACCCTGATCTCCGGCTGCGCGGCCAAGCTCGGGCCTGGTGATGGCCGGCCGTGCGACCGTTCGCCCTTTGTTACACTTTGCGCACCGCAACGGAGCCTGACCCGATGAGCAGCGCCGACTGGATCATCCTCGCCATCATTGGCGGCTCCGCGCTCATCAGTCTGGTGCGCGGTTTCGTGCGCGAAGCCCTGTCGCTGCTGGCCTGGATCATCGCCTTCGTGCTCGCAACCCTGTTTCATCCGCGCCTCGCGGGTCTGCTCACCGACGCCATCAGCACGCCATCGCTGCGCGTGATCGCCGCCTGGTCCGCGATCTTTCTCGCCGTCCTGCTGGTGATGGGCGTGGTGAACTTTCTGTTGACGCGCCTGGTGCGTGCCTCGGGCCTGTCCGGCACCGACCGCTTTCTGGGTTCGCTGTTCGGTGCCGCGCGTGGCTTCGTCGCGGTCCTGGCGCTGGTGATCCTGGTGCCGCAGTTTCTGCCCGTGCAGCAGGATCCCTGGTGGTATCAATCGGCCCTGATCCCCGTATTGCAGGGGTTCGAGGGCACCGCGCGGGAACTGGCCGGCGACGTCGCCGACTGGTTCCGGCAACTGACCGGCTGAGCGGGAGGCGACTCATGTGTGGCGTGGTGGGAGTCGTCGGCCGCTCCGACGTGCAGTATCAGATCTACGATGCCCTGACCATGCTTCAGCATCGCGGCCAGGACGCGGCTGGAATCATGACCTGCCGCGGCGGCCAGCTGAATCAGCGCAAGGATGTCGGCCTGGTGCGCGATGTGTTCCGCGACCGCCACATGGAGCAATTGGTCGGCCCCCTCGGCGTCGGCCACGTGCGCTATCCCACTGCGGGCAGTTCGGGGCCGTCCCTGGCGCAGCCGTTCTACGTCAATTCCCCCTATGGCATCTGCCTGGCGCACAACGGCAATCTCACCAATTCCGAAGAATTGCTCCGGCACGTGTTCGATACCGATCTCCGCCACGTCAACACCGACTCGGATTCCGAGATCCTGCTCAACGTCTTCGCCCATGAATTGCAGATCCAGGGCCGCTTGCAACCGCGCCCGGAAGACATCTTCGCCGCAGTGCGCCGGGTCCATCGGCGCTGCCGCGGCGCCTATGCGGCGGTCGGACTGATCGCCAACTACGGGCTCTTTGCCTTCCGCGATCCCTTCGGTATTCGCCCGCTGGTGCTTGGTCACCGGGACACGCCCCTGGGCCGGGAATACATGATCGCCTCGGAGAGTGTCGCCCTGGACGTATTGGGTTACACCCTGGAACGCGATCTCGAACCCGGCGAGGCGATCTTCATCGACACCCAGGGCAACGTGCACGCCAGCCAGTGCGCGGATCAGCCCGAACTGGTGCCCTGCATCTTCGAGCACGTGTATTTCGCCCGGCCCGATTCCCTGCTCGACCGGGTTTCGGTGTACAAGGCGCGGCTGCGCATGGGCGAGCGGCTGGCCGAAAAGATCCTGCGGGTGTGGCCGGATCACGATATCGACGTGGTGATCCCGGTGCCCGACACCAGCCGGGTCGCGGCCCAGGCCATGGCCGAGCGCCTCGGCCTCCACTTCCGCGAAGGGCTGATGAAGAACCGCTACATCGGCCGTACCTTCATCATGGCCGAGCAGGGGCAGCGGGCCAAATCCGTGCGCCAGAAGCTCAATCCGGTGCGGCTCGAATTCCAGGGCAAGAACGTGCTGCTGGTGGACGATTCCATCGTCCGTGGTACCACCTCGCGGGAGATCGTGCAGATGGCGCGCGATGCCGGCGCGGCGCGGGTGTACATGGCGTCGGCGGCACCTCCGGTGCGCCATCCCAATGTCTATGGCATCGACATGCCGGCGGCCCGCGAGCTGGTCGCCTTCGGGCGCAGTGATGCCGAAGTGGCCGCCGAGATCGGGGTCGACTGGCTGGTCTACCAGGATCTCGACGATCTGGTAGCCAGTGCGCGGGAGGGCAATCCCGAGATCCGGCGCTTCGAGTGCTCGGTATTCACCGGCGAGTACATCACCAACGATGTCGATGGCGGCTATTTCGAGCGCCTGGCATCGGCGCGCGGTCAGCAGGCCAGCCTGCAACTGGTCAGCCCCAGCGACGAAGTGGTGGGGCTCTACAACTCGGCGCGGGGCCGCGACTGATGGCGCACGAAGACGACTTCCTCGCCACGGCGGCGCTCGATACGCTGGCGGTGCGCGCCGGCCAGGTGCGCAGTGCCGAGGGCGAGCACAGCGAGGCGCTGTATCTGACCTCGAGCTACGTGTTCGCCAGCGCCGCCGAAGCCGCGGCGCGCTTCAGCGGCGAACGCGAAGGCAATGTCTATTCGCGCTACACCAATCCCAGCGTGCGCACCTTCGAGCAGCGCATCGCGGCGCTGGAAGGCGCCGAGCAGGCGGTGGCCACGGCGTCCGGAATGGCGGCGATCCTCAGCACCTGCATGGCGCTGCTTCAGACCGGCGATCACCTGGTCTGTTCGCGCAGCGTGTTCGGCACCACCACCGTGTTGCTGACCAAGTTCCTGGCCAAGTTCGGTGTCGCCACCACCTTCGTCGAGCTGACCGACCTCGATGCCTGGCGCGCGGCCATCGGTACCAATACCAGGCTGTTGTTTCTCGAGACGCCATCCAACCCGCTGGCGGAAGTCGCCGATCTCGCCGCCCTGGCGGACTTGGCGCGCAGCCGCGGCGTGCTGCTCGCGGTGGACAACTGCTTCTGCACCCCGGCCCTGCAACGCCCGCTCGACTGGGGCGCAGATATCGTGATCCACTCGGCGACCAAGTATCTCGATGGCCAGGGCCGCTGTCTCGGTGGCGTGGTGCTGGGCCGCGCCGAGCTGATGGCCGAGGTGCTGGGCTTTCTGCGCTCGGCCGGCCCGACCCTGAGCCCGTTCAATGCCTGGGTGTTCACCAAGGGGCTGGAAACCCTGCGTCTGCGCATGGAGGCGCACTCCGCCGCGGCGCAGCAGCTTGCCGAGTGGCTGGCCGGGCACTCGGCGGTGGAGCGGGTGTTCTACGCCGGCCTGCCGGAGCATCCGGGTCACCAGCTGGCGAAGCGCCAGCAGCGCGCCTTCGGTGGCGTGCTGGCGTTTCGCGTCCACGGCGGGCGCGAGCAGGCCTGGCAGGTGATCGACGCCACCCGCATCCTCTCGCTGACCGCCAACCTGGGCGATGCCAAGACCACCATCGTGCATCCGGCCACCACCACCCACGGGCGCCTGACCGCAGACGAAAAGGCCCGCGCCGGCATCACCGAAAACCTGATCCGCGTCGCCGTGGGGCTCGAGGACATCGCGGACATCCGCGGCGATCTGGCGCGGGGGCTCGACGCCCTTTGAGCCGGCCGCCACGCGCCCTGGACGCGGCGCTCGCCGCGCTCGATGACGTCATCCTCGGCAAGGGGCGGCAACTGCGACTGGCGCTGGCCTGCCTGCTGGCGCGCGGTCATCTGCTGATCGAAGACGTACCCGGCACCGGCAAGACCACGCTCGCCCAGGCGCTCGCGCGGGTGCTCGGCCTGAGCTTCGCGCGCGTGCAGTTCACCAGCGATCTGCTGCCGGCCGACATCATCGGCATCTCGATCTACGAGCGCGAGCAGGGGCGGTTCCAGTTCCATCCCGGTCCGGTATTCCACCAGCTCCTGCTCGCCGACGAGATCAACCGCAGCACGCCGAAGACCCAGAGCGCGCTGCTCGAAGCCATGGCCGAGGGCCAGGTCAGCGTCGAGGGCGAAACGCGGCTGCTGCCGCAACCGTTCTTCGTCATCGCCACCCAGAATCCCAGCTCCCAGTACGGCACCTTTCCACTGCCGGAATCCCAGCTCGATCGCTTCCTGATGCGGATCCACCTCGGCTATCCGGACCCCGAAGCGGAGCTGCGGCTGCTGTCCGGTGGCAATCCGCGCCAGCGGCTGGCGGCGCTGCCGCGCTGCTTCGACGATGCGCAATTGCAGGAATTGCAGGCCGAGGTCGATCGGGTGCGGGCCACGCCCGCGCTGCTCGGCTACGTGCAGCGCCTGGCCCAGCACACCCGCCAAGTGCCCGATTGTCAGCACGGGGTGTCGCCGCGCGGCACCCTGGCGTTGCTGCACGCGGCGCGCGCCTGGGCCTGCCTCGACGGGCGCGACCACGTCATTCCCGAGGACGTGCAGGCGGTGTTCGGCCCGGTCACTGCCCACCGGCTGCACACCACCGGCGGCGAACCGGCCACCACGGTCGCCCAGCGGGTGCTGGATGCGGTGGATATTCTCTAGTCGCGGCGCACTGCGACCCACGGGCGGCAGGGCCGGGCGGCCGCCACGGCGCTTTGCCCCGCTGGCCGGAATCCGCGCCGGCATCGACCGGCGCTATCGCGCCTGGCTCGATCGCCGCCTTCCCGAAGTGGCCTCCTGTCGCCTCGAAAACCGTCGCCTGTTCATCTTTCCAGCGCCCGCCGGTGGCCTGTTCGGCGCGCTGCTGGCAGTGCTGTGGCTGACCGCCACGAACTTCGAGAACAACCTGGTCTTCGGTCTGACCTTCCTGCTGGGCGGCCTGTTCGTGGTGGCGATCTTCCACACCTACGGCAATCTCCATGGCGTCGAAGTGGGACCGCTGCACCCTGGCACCGGGTTTGCGGGCAGCGCCGTCGAGGTCCAGGTGGAGCTGCGCAATCCCGGCCGGCGCAGCCGCGAGCGGATCCGGCTGGGTTTTGCCGGCGGCGAGGACCGCACCCTGGATCTGGCGCCGGGCGAGCAGCGCCGCCTGCGCCTGCCGGTCACCGCGCCGCGGCGCGGCTGGCTCGATCCCGGCCGCCTCAAGGTAGAGAGCACTCATCCACTCGGCCTGCTGCGGGTCTGGAGTCAGTTGCGCCTGCCGGGGCGGGCGCTGATCTATCCGCAACCCCTGTCCGGCGCTGCGCTGGCCGCCCTGCACCCGAGCGCCACCAGCCAGGGCGCGGAAGGCACGGTTGCGGGACACGAGGATTTCGCCGCGCTCGCCGCCTATCGCCCCGGTGAATCGCGCGCCCACATCGCCTGGAAGCACTATGCCCGGGAGCTGGGCTTGTACACCAAACGCTTCACCGACCCGGTCGATCGGCGCATCTGGCTCGATTGGCACGATTTCCCCGGACTCGATATCGAAACCCGGCTGTCGCGGCTGTGCGGCGCGGCGCTCGCCGCAGACGCCGCGGAACTCAGCTACGGCCTGCGCCTGCCCGACCAGACCATCGCTCCGGCCAGCGGCCGCGCCCACCGCGACCGGGTGCTGCGCGCGCTGGCCCTGTTCGGCCTCCCTGCGACGGAGGTGGGCTGATGCAGCCCAGCTGGCAGATTCCGCGCCCGGCGCTGTTCTGGCTGCTCGCCACCCAGGCGGTAATGGCGGGGGCGCAGTTTGCCCACCTGCCGCTGTGGCTGGGCGGGGTGGGCGCGCTGGTGCTCGGCTGGCGGGTGCTGATCTACCGCGGCCGCGGCCGTTATCCCGGGCGCTGGGTCAAGACCGCGCTGGTGGTGCTCTGTGGCGGCGCCATCGTCGCCGACTACGGGCAACTCCACGGCCTCGAACCCATGGTGGCGCTGCTGTGGTCGGGCTTCCTGCTGAAGCTCCTGGAAATGCACCAGCGCCGCGATGCGCTGATCCTGGTGTGCCTGGGCTATTTCGTCGCCGCGAGCCACGCGCTGTTCGCGCAGACGCCGGCTGCGGCGCTGGTGGTGCTGATGAGTGCACTGCTGGTGACCACGGTGCTGGCAGCGCTGTTCCAGCGCGCCGACGGCGGCCTCTGGCGGCCCTTGCGAACCTCCGGACTGCTGTTGCTGGAAGCGGTTCCGCTGATGCTGCTGCTGTTCCTGGTGATGCCGCGGCTGGGCTCGTTGTGGACCGTGCCGCGCGCCAGTCCCCAGGGCACCCTGGGCCTCAGCGAGCAACTGGCGCCGGGCGACATCGGCGCGCTCGGCGCTTCCGACGAACTGGCGTTCCGGGTCGAATTCAGCGGTGCGCCGCCACCGCGCACCGCGCTGTACTGGCGGGCGCTGGTGCTGTCCGACTTTGACGGCCGGCGCTGGACCCGCCCCGATTGGGGCCATCCCGGCGGCCTGGAGCCGCGCCGGGGCGGTGCGGCGGCCCAGCCCTGGGAGCGGAACATCGAACGCAACGGCACCCCGGTCGCCTACAACCTGATCGCCGAGCCTTCCGGCAGGAACTGGCTGTTCGGCCTGGAAACGCCGGTCCCGGATGATCGCGAGGTAGTGCTGAACGGCGATCTGACCCTGAGCCGGGAGACACCGCTGGCCACGCGCTGGAGCTATCGCGTGCGCTCCTGGCCCGACCACCGCGTCGCGGTAGCGGGATTGTCGGCGATGCAGCGCAAGCGCGAGACCGCGTTGCCGGGCTCCGCCAATCCGCGCTCCCGGGCGGAAGCGGTGCGCTGGCGCCAGCGCGTGGGGGCCGATGACGCCTATATCGCGCAGGTGCTGGCCTACTACCGCGAGGGCCACGTCTACAGCCTCAAGGCACCGCTGCTGGGCGCTCATCCGGTGGACGAATTCCTGTGGCAGAGCAGACGCGGCTTCTGCGAACACTTCGCCAGCAGCTTCGTCTTTATGCTGCGCGCCGCCGGCATTCCCGCGCGGGTGGTGCTGGGTTATCAGGGCGGCGAATATCACCCCGATGCCGGCTACCTGATGGTCCATCAATACGATGCCCATGCCTGGGCCGAAGCCTGGCTCCAGGACCGTGGCTGGGTCCGCATCGATCCCACCCTGGCGGTAGCGCCGGAGCGCATCGAACTGAGCGTCTCCGACCTGCTGCGCTCGCGCAACCGGCTGCTCGCCGATTCGCCACTCGCCGGGGCCGGGCTCGGTTCCGCCAGCTGGCTGCGCCACCTGCGCCTGCAACTCGATTACTACGACTACCTGTGGGCCAAATGGGTGCTCGGCTACGATCTCCACCAGGAACAGCTGCTGCGTGGCTGGCTCGGCGCCTGGAATCCATGGCGGGTGAGCCTGTTCGTGCTTGCCGCAGGCACACTCGCCCTGGTGCCAGTGCTGATCGGCCAGTTGCGCCTTGGCCGCAGACCGCCGCGGCCGCCGCTGGAGCGCCTGTTCGAGGGTCTGACCCGCAAGCTCGCGCGCCGCGGTTTGGTGCGCCGCACCGGCGAGGCGCCGCGCAGCCTGGCCGTGCGCGTCGCCCGCGAGCAACCGGCGCTGGCGGAGCAGGTGACAGCGATCGCCGAAGGTTTGGAGCAGGGGCTCTATGGCGGACAGCCGCCGCCGCTGGATGCGCTGCGGCGGCAGATTCGAAGGTTGTAGGGTCGGGCGGAAAACTGGAGCGGGTGATGGGAATCGAACCCACGCTGAGAGCTTGGGAAGCTCCCGTTCTACCATTGAACTACACCCGCGGGGGCGCCAGTGTGCCAGCTGGCCGGAACGGCAACAAGACTGACCGGCGTTCCCTGACCGACATTCCCTGACCGGCACGCCCTGACCGGCATTCCCGCCGCGGGCCGCCTGGAATTCCGCGCCTGACCAGGAAACATCATCGCAACGCACTAAGATAGCCTTGGCGTCGGCGCGATCGCCAGGGGCGCAGTAGCCCCCGAAATCGCCGGGGTGATAGCTTCCAGGGCCGCTGGTGCGGTAGCCCTCAGCCACTGGTCCGGCAGCTCCCAACCACTGGTGCGGTAGCCCTCAACCACTGGTGCGGCAGCCCCCATCCACTGTTGCCAACCTGGGTGAAGTCATGTCGGGTCAACGTTTCAACATCGAAATTCAACCCCGGCTGCCGGTCGAGCTCCGGGAGCTCGAGCCGCTCGCCGACAATCTGCTCTACAGCTGGGATCGCGGCGTGCGCGGGCTGTTCCATCGCCTCGACGCGGAGCTTTGGGAGAGCTGCGGCCACAACCCGAAGGTGTTTCTGCGCCGCATCGCCCAGGAGCGGCTGGACAGCGCTGCTGCCGATCCGGTGTTCCTCCAGGATTTCCGCGGCGTCCTGTCCGCCTACTCCAGCTATCTGGAATTTCGCCGCAGCCACGAGCGCGGCCGGGGCGGATTGCGCGAGGATCGCGGCGATCTGGTGTCCTACGCCTGTGCCGAGTTCGGCCTGCACGAGAGCTTTCCGATCTATTCCGGCGGGCTCGGCATCCTCGCCGGCGATTACTGCAAGGCGATGAGCGACATGGACGTGCCCTTCGTGGCGGTGGGCATGCTGTATCGGCAGGGCTATTTCCGCCAGACAATCGACGCCGAGGGCAACCAGATCGCCCATTACCACCCCTCGCGGATCGAGGATCTGCCGGTGCGCTGTGCCGGGGGCGAACGCGGACCCTTGATCGTCGCGGTCCCGATGGCGGAGCGCGTCGTGCAACTGCGCGTGTGGGTGGCCCAGGTGGGCCTGATCCGCCTGTTTCTGCTCGACTCGGATATCGACCCCAACAGTCGCGAGGATCGCGCCATCACCTACCAGCTGTACGGTGGCGGCGAGACCGAGCGCATCCGCCAGGAGATCGTGCTCGGCATCGGCAGCGTGCGCGCCCAGCGTGCGCTGGGTCTCGCCCCCAGGGTATGGCATATCAACGAAGGGCACGCGGCGTTTCAGATCATCGAGCGCTGCCGCGAGCTGGTCGCCGGCGGCCTGGATTTCGACACCGCCCTGGAGGCGGTCGCCGCCGATACCGTATTCACCACCCACACGCCGGTCCCGGCGGGCCACGATCGCTTCGACCGGGGGCTGATCGAGCATTATCTGGGCAGCTACATCGCCGAGCTGGGCATCAATCTGGAGCGCTTTCTGGCCTTGGGTGCCAGCCCCGATGGCGATCACCTGTTCAACATGACTGCGCTGGCATTGCGCGGTTCGCGCTTTCACAACGGGGTCAGCGCCATTCACGGCGGCGTGGCCTCGCGCATGGAAGCCTATGCGTGGCCCGAGATCGCCCCGGAGGAGAACCCCATCGGCCACGTCACCAACGGCATCCATGTCCCCACCTTTCTGGCCCGCGAATGGGTGAGCCATTTCAACCAGCAGCTGGGCGGCGGCTGGCGCAACGAACTCTGCAATCCTGGCTATTGGCGCTGCATCGACGACATTCCCGGTCACGTATTCTGGAGTCTGCGCAATCAGCTCAAGGCCAAGCTCGCCGATGCACTGTGCGATCGGCTCGGCCGTCAGCTTGCCCGCAACGGCCACAGTCCGACCCAGATCGGCAAGGTCACCCGCTACCTGCAACGCAGCGACCGCAACGTGATGATGATCGGCTTCGGCCGTCGCTTCGCCACCTACAAGCGGGCGACGCTGATCTTTGCCGATCCCGAGCGCCTGGCGCGCCTGCTCAACGATCCACAGCGGCCGGTGGTGCTGGTGTTCGCCGGCAAGGCCCACCCGGCCGATCGGCCCGGTCAGGAGCTGATCAGGGCCCTGCACCGCCATGCCGCCCAGCCAGAGTTCGAGGGCCGGGTGCTGCTCGTCGAGGACTACGATATCGCCCTGGCGCGCAAGCTGGTCACCGGCGTCGATGTCTGGCTGAACACGCCGCGCTATCCCCAGGAGGCCAGCGGCACCTCCGGGCAAAAGGCCGCCATCAACGGGGTGGTGAATCTGAGCGTGCTGGATGGCTGGTGGGCGGAGGGCTACAGCGGCGACAACGGCTGGGCCATCGCGCCGCATTGCTCGCCGTTCAGCACCGAATTCTGCGACCGCGAGGAAGCCGCGGAACTGCTCGACTTGCTGGAGCGGGAAGTGATCCCGCTGTATTTCGAGCACAACAGCCACGGCTATTCCCGTGGCTGGGTGCGGCGCGCCAAGGCGGCGATGAAGACCATCATCCCGCGCTTCAACGCCGAACGCATGGTCGCCGACTACCTGCGCCAATACTATGTGCCGGCCCGCGATCATGGCCAGCGTCTCGCCGCCGACGACTGGGCCGGGGCGCGCGCCCTGGTGCGCTGGAAACAGCGGGCGCTGGCCGGCTGGCCGGAAGTGCGGCTCGCGCTGGTCGCGCCGGCCCCGAGCACTATCTTCCACGACGAGCGACTGCGGCTGCGCGTCGCGGTCACGCTCGGCACTCTGGCCCCGGAGGACGTGGTGGTCGAATGCGTGCTGGGCAGGGAATCGGCCACGGGAGAATTCGAGACCGTTTCCGTTCACCCGCTGCACCATGACGGGCGGATGCCCGATGGGCGCACGCAGTTCACGCTCGACTTGCAGCCATCGGCATCCGGTCTGCTCAGCTACCAGATCCGCATCTACCCCTGGCACCGCCTGCTCGCCCATCCCTTCGAGCTGGGGCGGATGCGCTGGCTATGAGCAACCGGCCGCGGGCAATCCACTGGTCAACCGCCCGTGATCAATCGCCCGTGGTCAATCGCCCGTGGGCGATGTTGCGAGCGCGCAGCTGCGCCGCCAGCGCGACGGGAACCTCGCCCCAGTGGAAGCGAAAGCACCAGTTGCCGCCGCCGGTGGTGCCGGGCCGGTTCATGCGCCGTGCGCTGCCGAAGCCGAGCAGATCCTGCAGGGGGATGAGCGCGAGCCGGGCCGCGGAACCCAGCGCGGCGTCGATCAACGCCCCGGGCATTTCCGTTTCCGTGCAGCCCAGATAGGCGCACACCCGGCGGCGCCGATCCTCCGCCAGGCCTTCGAACCAGCCCAGGCTGGTGTCGTTGTCGTGGGTGCCGGTGTAGACCACGCAGTTGTGCGGATGGTGGCGGGGCAGGTAGGGGTTGGCGTCGTCGCTGTCGAAGGCGAATTGCAGCACCTTCATGCCGGGCAAGGCGTAACGCTCGCGCAGTGCTTCCACCTCGGGCGTGATGACGCCGAGATCCTCGGCGATGATCGGCAACTGCGCGTGGTCGGCGGCCAGTGCATCCAGTAGCGCGGTACCGGGTGTTGGCACCCAGCGGCCCGCAGCGGCGGACTCGGCGCCGGCAGGGATCTCCCAGCAGGCTTCCAGCCCGCGGAAGTGGTCGAGGCGCACCAGGTCGAACAAGTCCAGCAGGCGCGCCAGACGCTGGCGCCACCAGCGGTAGCCGTCGGCCGCGAGTGCGGACCACCGGTACAGCGGATTGCCCCACCACTGGCCGGTGGCGGAGAAATAATCCGGCGGCACACCGGCCACCACCAGGGGCTGGCCACACGCGTCGAGCTGAAAGAATTCCGGATGGCTCCAGACGTCGGCGCTGTCGTGGGCGACCAGCAACGGCAGGTCGCCGATCAGTTGCACGCCGCGTTCGGCGCCATGGTCGCGCAGCACCTGCCACTGCCGGTAGAAGCGGTACTGAAGCCATTGCACCGCACGGTAAGTGCTGCTCCAGCGCTGCCGTGCCTGTGCCAGCGCGCCGGGATCGCGGCGGCGCAGGGGCTCCGGCCAGGCGGTCCAGTCGCCGCGTGGATGATGGGCGCGGATGGTGCGAAACAGTGCGTAGTCGTCGAGCCAGTGTGCCTGCTGCGCACAGAAGACCGCGAATTCCGCGGCGTCGCGCGCGTTGGGTGCCGCTCGGGGCCCGTGCTCCGGCGCCAGCAGCCGGGCGTTGCCGGCAAATGCCGAGGCCGACTGGTAGGGTGAGCCGTAGGCGTCCACCGGGCCGATGGGCAGCATCTGCCAGTAGCCGAACCCCGCCTCGGCAAGCCAATCGATGAAGCGCCGGGCGTCCGCGCCCAGGTGACCGCTGGCCCCCGATCCGGGCAGCGAGGTGGGATGCAGCAGCACGCCGCTGGCGCGCTCGGGCAGGGAGCCCTTGGCGCCAGTTTCCGTGACGGCGCTAGCGTTCAGCCGCTCCGCCCGCGGCGCATGACACCACCCAGCTCGGGCGCGCCGTGGCCGTGAAAGCCGGCCGTGGCGAGTTCAGCGGGTGCCGGACGTTCGAGCAGCCGGTAGAGCTGGCGCAGGTGGCTGCGGTAAAGCTGGTCGAATTGGGCGACCGAATCCGCGGGGTTGTAGTCGCCGAACCACCAGAACCAGTCCGAGGCCTCGCACAGCGCGAGCTGCTGCGCGATCGCGCCACGGCGCGTGGCATCGAGCGCGGCATCGGCCAGGACTTCGTCGCAGGCGCCCTTGGCGGCACAGAGCATTTGCCAGGCGCGGTTCTTGTCCGGATCGCCGATCCAGGTGGTCAGGGTGCCGTACACCCAGCTGCCGGCCACCAGCCTTGGCAGTGGCAGGGGTTCGGCGCTGGCGGCGCTGGCCGCAAAGGTGGTGAGATTGAAGCGCTCGTGGCCGCCCAGGGCGCGGTACAGCGCCGGCAGGAAGAAATCGCCGTTGTGCGGATAGTGCTCCCAGCAGTTCTCGCCATCGAGAATGATGGCGATCACCCGGTGCCTGCGATCGCGGCAGGCGCGATCGATGTTTTCCAGGTGATGCACGAGATCGGCCACGGCGTCTTCGGCGCGCCAGCTCTGGTACTCGAAGCCGATCTTGTCGGACAGCCCATCGTCGCGGAAGAAGCACAGCGTAGGCAGCGCGCCCAGGCGGTAGGCGTGGTGGATGCAGGTATCGCCGCCGGTCGGTCCGAGGCTGTGATGCAACACCTGCTGGCCGCTGGCGGTCCACCGGAAGCCCGCGGCGGCGATCAATTCGAGGCTGGTCCCGCTCAGCGCGCCTTCGGAGGGCCAGCAGCCGACGGGTGCGCGGCCAAAGCAACGTTCGAAAACCGCCTTGGCGGCGTCGAGCTGCCAGCGGACCCGTTCCGCGCCGCCCGCGTAGTGGGCGTGCGGCAGCGGCAGATCCGGGATCGCCTCGCGGGCGCTGGCGAGATCGAGCAGCAGCGGCAGAATGGGGTGGCTGTAGGGGGTCACCGAAAGCTCGATACGGCCGGCATCGGCGAGCGCCCGGTAGCGGGGAATGATGCCCGCCAGGGCGTCCGCGATGGCGGCCAGCAGACCGCGGCGGGCGGCTTGGTCGAAGCCTGCTTCCAGCGCCATCAGCGCGGTGACGCGTGCGTCCTCGCGGCGCAGCGACTCCCCGCACCAGGCGAGGTGATGCCAGGTCAGCAGATCGAAGAAGAATTGATCGGTGAGCCAGCCGAAGAGCGTCGGTTCGGCGATCGCCTGGCGCGCCAGCGCGGCCAGCCGCGCGTAGGCGGGGAAGCGCTCGATCATCCGCGGGGCGTTGGCGCGCAGTCCCTGGGCGGCGATTTCGCGGCGCACCTCGGCGCCGGCGGGCAGGCACGCGGCGGCCAGCCAGCCGAGCACGGGATCGGATAACGGGGTGCCGCGTTCCAGATGGGCGCGTAATCCGGTGGCGTAATCCTCGATCTGCTCCAGCAGGGTAGGGCTGAAATTGACCACGGCGCGGGCCTCCGGCACGGCTTCGAGTGCCGCCGCCATGTCGGTGTAATCCTTGATGCCGTGCAGATAGCTCCAGGGGCGCAGATAGGTGCCGCTGGCGCTGTCTCGGTATTCGGGCTGGTGCATGTGCCAGCACAACACCAGATCGGTGCGGCCGGTACTGGCGTGCTCCTCAGGCGACATGGATTGCGGGCACGCGGCGGGCGAGCATCTCGGCCGAGACCAGGGTCACGCCGTGCGGCGAAACGTGGAAGCGGCGCGCATCAGCAACCGGATCCAGGCCGATCACGGTGCCGGGCGGAATCGTGCAGTTGGCATCCACCACCACCCGGTGCAGCTGGCAGCCGCGGCCGATATCGACATTGGGCAGGATCACCGAGTCCTCGATCAGCGCGAAGCTGTTGACCCGCACATTGGTACCCAGGCAGGAGCGGCGCACGGTGCCGCCGGAAACGATGCAGCCGGCCGAGACCAGGGAATCGACTGCCTGTCCGCGGCGGCCGTTGCTGTCGAACACGAACTTGCACGGCGGCAACTGCTCGTGATAGGTCCACACCGGCCAGTCGCGGTCGTAGAGATCGAGCGGCGGGGTGACCGCGAGCAGATCCATGTGCGCGTCGTAGTAGGCGTCGATGGTGCCGACGTCGCGCCAGTAGGCCGGCTGGCCGGTCGCCGGGTCGCGAAAGTCGTAGGCGGCGATACGCGCGCGACCGATCAACCCGGGGATGATGTCGCGGCCGAAATCGTCGCAGGGGTCGGCATCGCGGCCGCGCTGATCGAGGACCCGCTCGAGAAAGTCGCGCTCGAACACATAGATCCCCATCGAGGCCAGCGCCTGCTGGGGGTTGCCCGGCCAGGGCAGGGGGTCGGCGGGCTTCTCGTCGAAGCGCCGTACCCAGCCCGCGTCGTCCACGGAGACTACGCCGAACTCGCACGCCTGGAGGCGTGGCACCGGCAGGCAGCCAATGGTCAGCTCCGCGCCACTGGCGAGATGGCGTTGCAGCATGTGGCGGTAATCCATCTTGTAGACGTGATCGCCGGCCAGGATCAGCACCTGGCTGGGTTCCTGTTCACGCACGATGTCCAGGTTCTGGCGCACCGCGTCCGCGGTGCCCTGGTACCAGCAATCCCCGGTGCGCTGCTGCGCCGGCAGCAATTCGATGAATTCGTTGAGTTCGGGATGGAGAAGATTCCAGCCCAGATGAATGTGCTTGTTGAGGGTATGGGATTTGTACTGGGTGAGGATGAAGATTCGCCGCAGATCGGAATTGATGCAGTTCGACAGCGGGAAATCGATGGTCTTGTAGATCCCGCCGAAGGGCACCGCCGGTTTGGCGTGCCAGCGAGTGAGATCGTGGAGGCGAGAGCCCGAGCCACCGGCGAGGATCAACGTCAAGGTATCCCGGGTAAGCCGGGCCTGAGGGCCGGGATTGCGGGCAGAATTCATATTTCATCGCTCCTTGCCGCACTTCGGCGACGAAGTTCCGCGGGGCGTTTTCAGCTCCGCTCGCACAGACCAATCCTTTACCGCACAGACCAATCCTTTACCGCAGAGATCGATCGGTTTCGCACAGACCGAGAATTGTCACGCGCCGCCGTTAGCATTCCGATTGCGCGACCCGGCGGCTACGAATTCCCACCCGGTGAGACCTGATTGCTCCCGTGCCGGGTTGTCCAGCAAGCTCTGTGCCCGCGCGACTGTCGCGCTGGCGCCGCAGCGCGGGCCTTGCAATACTCGTTCGCCTCGCTGGTGACATGAAAACACTCGTGGTTAGGCTTGGCGGCAGGAGAAAAATTCCTGGTTCGGCACCCAAGCGCCTTCCCGAGTCGGACAAATGTCCGGCGATCCGATCCTAGAATGGCTGCCGAAGATGGAATTTGTATGAACCTGCACTCGGCATTGCTTGATCCAGCGCAAGCCGCGGAATTGTCCGCATTGCTGGCGGCGCGGGTCCACAATCCGCTGGGGGTGCTCGGTCCGCACCGTTGCGGCGGCGACAGCCTGCTGCGCGTGCTGCGTCCCGCGGCGACCTGGGTCTGGTTGGAAACGCCGAGCGGGCTCCAGCCGCTGGCGCGCGCGGGCTCGAGCCCGCTGTTCGCCTGGCGCGGCGCGGCCACCGATCTGACGCGCCACCCGCGGCTGATCGAAGAGGTTGACGGCCATCGCCACGCCTTCGTCGACCCCTACAGTTTCGCCCCGGACATTACCGAGACCGATCTGCTGGCTTTTGCCGCCGGCCAATGCCAGGACGCGCACCGCTTTCTCGGCGCCCATCCGGAGATCGTCGACGGCATCGCCGGCACCCGCTTTGCGGTGTGGGCGCCGACTGCCGAGCGGGTCAGCGTGGTCGGCGACTTCAATCGTTGGGACGGTCGCGCGGCGCCCATGCAGAGCCGTGGCGCAAGCGGCGTCTGGGAGCTGTTCGTGCCCGGGGTCGGGCCGGGCGCGTTGTACAAGTTCGAACTGCGCCACCGCGACAGTGGCGCCATCCTGCTCAAGACCGACCCCTACGGGCGCCGCTTCGAGTGCCCCCCGCGCACCGCGGCGGTGGTCGCCGCGGCGCCGGCGTTTGGATGGCGGGACCAGCAGTGGCTGGCGGCGCGCGCCACCGCCGACTGGCTGCACGCGCCGATGAGCATCTACGAGGTGCACGCCGGCTCCTGGCGCCGCCACCCCGACGGTACCCCGCTGAATTACCGGGAACTGGCCGACCAGCTGATTCCCTATGTGCGGGAGCTGGGCTTCACCCATATCGAGCTGATGCCGGTGAGCGAGCATCCGTTCGCGGGCTCCTGGGGCTATCAGGTCACCGGCTACTTCGCGCCCGCCAGCCGCTGGGGGAGTCTCGAGGACTTCTGTCATCTGGTCGACCGCTGCCACGCCGCCGGCATCGGCGTCCTGCTCGACTGGGTGCCCGGCCACTTCCCGCGCGACGACCACGCGCTCGCCCGCTTCGACGGCAGCGCGCTTTACGAGCATGAAGACCCGCGCCTGGGCGAGCACCGCGAATGGGGCACACTGATCTTCAATTACGGGCGCAACGAGGTGAAGAGCTTCCTGCTCTCCAGCGCGAATTTCTGGCTCGAGGTCTGCCATATCGACGGGCTGCGGGTCGATGCGGTGGCCTCGATGCTCTATCTCGACTACGCCCGCGCGCCCGGCGACTGGTATCCGAACTGCCACGGCGGTAACGAAAACCTGGAGGCCATCGCTTTTTTGCGCCAGCTCAACGAACTCTGCCATGGCCGCCACCCCGGCGCCCTGACCATGGCCGAGGAGTCCACCGCCTGGCCGATGGTCTCGCGGCCCACCTATGTGGGCGGCCTGGGCTTCAGCATGAAGTGGAACATGGGCTGGATGAACGACACCCTCGCCTACATGGCCGAAGACCCGGTGCACCGGCGCTACCATCACGACCATTTGACCTTCGGCCTGCTCTACGCCTTCAGCGAGAATTTCATCCTGCCGCTGTCCCACGACGAGGTGGTCCACGGCAAGCGCTCGCTGCTCGACAAGATGCCGGGCGACGCCTGGCAGCGCTTTGCCAACCTGCGGCTGCTGTTCCTGTATCAGTTCACCCATCCGGGCCGCAAGCTGTTGTTCATGGGCGGCGAATTCGCCCAGGGCAGCGAGTGGAACCACGACCGTGCGCTCGACTGGGCGCTGCTCGAATTTCCCCATCAGCGCGGCGTGCAACGTCTGGTCGGCGACCTCAACCGCCTCTATCGCAATTACCCGGCGCTGCACCGCCATGATTTCGAGCCCGAGGGTTTCGCCTGGATCGACTGCCACGACAGCAGCCAGTCGGTGATCGCCTTCGTGCGCCGCGCGGGCGCGCAGTTCCTGGTGGTGGTGCTGAACTTCACCCCGGTGGTGCGCCACGGCTACCGCATCGGCGTGCCCGAGCCGGGCATCTACCGGGAGATCCTCAATTCCGATTCCGTCTACTACCAGGGCAGCGACGTCTCCAACGGTGTGCACATCGCCAGCGAGCCCCATGCGGCCATGGGCCACGCCCAGTCGCTGGTGCTGAGGCTGCCGCCGTTGGCTGGCCTGGTGCTGGAGCGGATCGAATCCTGATGCGGATCCTGTTTGCCGCCTCCGAAGTGTTTCCGCTGGCCAAGACCGGAGGCCTCGCCGATGTCTGTGCCGGTCTGCCGCGGGCGTTGCAGGCGCTGGGACAGGAGGTGGTGATCGTGCTGCCGGCCTATCCCGCGGCCCAGGACCGGCTCGCGGCGCGCGAGCCCGTGGTGCCGCTGCGCGATCTTCCGGGTGTGGAGTTGCCGGGCACTGAGCTGATTCCGGGGCGGCTGCCCGATGGTGGGCCGCGCGTGCTGCTGGTCGATGCCGGATCCCTGTTCGATCGCCCTGGGGGACCCTATGGCGATACCAGCGGGCACGACTGGCCGGACAACGCCGAGCGCTTTCATCGCTTCGCCCAAGCGGTTTGTGCCGTTGCACAGGATCGCGCGGGGCTCGACTGGCGACCGGATCTGGTGCACTGCCACGACTGGCAGGCCGGTCTGGTGCCGGCGCTGCTGAGCCGGGAGCGGCAACGGCCGGCGACGGTGTTCACGGTGCACAACCAGTCCTACCTTGGCCGTTTCGATCGCACCTGTTTCGCTGCGCTCGGCCTGCCGGCAGAGTGGTGGACGCCGGACGCGCTGGAGTTCTACGGCGATTTTTCCTTCCTCAAGGCCGGCCTGGTGTTTGCCGACCAGCTCACCACGGTGAGTCCCACCTACGCCCGTGAGCTGCAACGGCCGGAGTACGGTTGTGGCCTGGACGGCCTGCTGCGCCAGCGCGCCAGCGATGTCACCGGCATTCTCAACGGTATCGACACTGCGGTCTGGAATCCGGCTACCGATCCGCACTTGTTGCAGCATTACGATCGAGATACCGCCGCGGTCGGCAAGCGCGCCAACAAGGCCGCGCTGCAAGGCGAGCTGGGTTTGCCAGCGGCGCCGGAAACGCCCTTGCTGGTGCTGGTGAGTCGGCTGGTGGAGCAGAAGGGCATCGATCTGGTGGTGGAGCTGATCACCCGCTGGCGCGACCGGCCGCTGCAGTGGGCGCTGCTCGGTAGCGGCGAGCCGCGCTGGGAACGGCAATTGCAAGCACTGGCCGCGACGGCCCCGGAGCGGGTGGCGGTGCGCATCGGCTACGATGAGGCACTAGCCCACCGCCTGGAAGCGGCGGGGGATCTGTTCCTGATGCCGTCGCGCTTCGAGCCCTGCGGACTCAACCAGATGTACAGCCTGCGTTACGGCACCATTCCCGTGGTGCACCGCACCGGCGGCCTCGCCGACAGCGTGGTGGACGTGTTCGCGCCCGGTGACGCCACCGGCACCGGCCTGGTGTTCGAAGTGCCGGAGGTGGACGCCCTGGCCGCAGCGCTGGAGCGCGGTCTGGCGCTGCAACGCAATCCGGCCGCCTGGAACGCCCTGCGGCGCAGCGCCATGGCGATGGATTTCGGCTGGCAGCGCAGTGCCCGGGCCTACCTCGAGGTATACGGACGGGCGCTGGCGGCGCGCGGTGGCGGCCATGGCTGAACGCCCGGTACTGGTGATCAACTGCGGCAGCGCTTCGGTGCGCTACCAGCTGCGGGAGGGCGCGACCGTGCGCTGTGGCGGCACCATCGACGGCATCGGTGCCGGTGCCATTCGCTGGCAGCGGGCGGACGGCGCGGAAATCCCGGTGTCGGCCGCGGTCGGCGATCACCACAGCGCCCTGGAGGCAATCTTCGATCAGCTCGCCGCGAGCGAACCGGCGCCGGCCGCGATCGGCCACCGGGTGGTCCATGGTGGCGCCGAATTCGCCGCCGCGGTACCGGTGGACGCCGAAGTCCGCGCCCGCATCGCGCGGCTGGCGGCACTGGCGCCCGGCCACAATCCGCACAATCTGCGCGGCATCGAGATCGCCGCCGCGCGCTACCCCGGCGTGCCCCAGGTGGCGGTGTTCGACACCGCCTTTCACCAGCGGCTGCCGGAGCGCGCGCGCCGCTACGCGCTGCCCGCCGACGCCCTGGCCGGGCTGGGAGGCGGCGTGCCGCGCCGCTACGGCTT
>DASUDS010000032.1:0-9172 GCA_036275455.1 Porticoccaceae bacterium | reverse complement strand
GCGCGCGCTGAAGAATCGGCGGGAGCGTCGCGATGCCGAGCGCTGGGAGCGATTCAAGGCCAGTCTGCGCGCCAAGGTCGAGCATCCGTTCCGGGTGCTCAAGCGGCAGTTCGGCTATGCGAAGGTGCGCTATCGCGGCCTAGCCAAGAACACCGCGCAGGTGTTGACGCTGTTTGCCTTGTCGAACTTGTGGATGGCGCGCCGGCAGTTGTTGCCGGCGACGGGATCCGTTCGTCTGTAAGGCGGGGAAAGCGGGCGAAATGCCTCACATTTGCTGCAAAGCATCCGCCTGTGAGGCCGACTCCCGCGCTGAGACCGGAAATTCCAGCGTCAGAACGGGTTGTTCAGGGTTTCCCTAACGCAATCCCTGCGGCCGCTCCAGCAGGTAGACGTGAAAATGCTCGGCGCTGGCGACCAGTTCGCAGTGACCGAAGGCTGCGGCGGCGAGGCTCGCAGTGGGCACCGTGCGGTGGGTGACGAACAGCGCGGCGCCGCGGGCGCCGAGGTGGTCGGCGGCGGCGCGGAAGAAGCGCGCGGTCAGTTTCTGGTCGGCGGCGAAGCCGCGGTGGTGGGGCGGGTTGCACAGCACCAGCTCGAAGCGGGCGGCGATTTCCGCCGCGCAGTCCGAAGGATTCACCTCGCCGTCGATGCCGTGTTCGGCAAAGTTGCGCGCGCAGGCGGCGAGCGCCGCGGCGCAGTTGTCGGTGGCGGTGATGTGGCGGGCGCCGGCGCCATGGGCGGCGAGCGCGAGCAGTCCGTAGCCGCAGCCCAGATCGAGCACCCGCTCGGGTACCCCCAGCCGCGCGAACAGTGCGGGCAACCGGGCGGCGAGCAGTGCGCTGCCGACATCGATGCGGTCCCAGCCGAACAGCCCTGGCTTGGTGAACAGCGGTCGGCCGTCGTAGTTCAGCAGCGGGCGCAGTTCGGTATAGCGGTCATCGTCGAGAACTTGCGGAACCCCGGCGCCGCGGGTGGCGAGCGCCAGATAGTCGCGGCCCAGCTTGCGGATCTCGGAGGCACGGTCGATTTCGGGAGCAAAGCCGATTTCGGGAGCAAAGCCGATTTCGGGAGCACGGCCGATCTCGGGGGCACAGCCAAGGGCGGACGCGGCGTCGCGGCCGTGGCTCTTGATGCCGGTCTGCTTGCCGCCCCACAGCAGCAGCCGGCCGCCGGGCGCGAGCGCCTGCCCGGCGCGATTGATCAGGTGGCGGACCACGGCGCGCTCCTTGGCGACCGGCGCGGCGACCAGTTCGAGGGTGCCGTCGGTGGGCAGCTCGAAGTCGCTGAAGGTCGAGCGCAGCTCGCGCGCGTTGGCGGCGCGGTGCAGATCCCAGCGGTTGCTGAGTACTGGCGTGCCCGCGGGCAGCGTGGCGAGAAAATCCGTGGGGCAGTTCTCCTCGGCGACCAGCAGCCCCCGGTCCCCGGCGGCAATCAGCGCGGCGCGGACCTCCGCGAGAACGTCAGCGGCCACGCCGCAGGAGGCGCGCGGCGGCCACCGCGAAATAACTGAGGATGGCGTCGGCCCCGGCGCGCTTGCAGGCGAGCAGGGATTCCAGCATCACCCGGTCGCCATCGAGCCAGCCCTGGGCGGCGGCGGCCTGGTGCATGGCGTACTCGCCGCTCACCTGGTAGACGAAGGTGGGTGCGCCCAGCTCGTCCTTGACCCGCCGCACCACGTCCAGATAGGGCATGCCGGGTTTGACCATGAGAATATCGGCGCCCTCGGCCAGATCCAGGGCGCATTCGTGCAACGCTTCATCGCTGTTGGCCGGGTCCATCTGGTAGCTGTACTTGTCGCCGCCCTTGAGGTTGGCGGCCGAGCCGACCGCATCGCGGAACGGCCCGTAATAGGCCGAGGCGTACTTGGCCGAATAGGCGAGGATCAGCGTATTGACGTGCCCGGCGGCTTCGAGGGCGCTGCGGATGGCGCCGATGCGCCCGTCCATCATGTCCGAGGGCGCCACCACGTCGGCACCGGCCGCGGCCTGGGTCAGCGCCTGGCGCACCAGCGTGGCGACGGTGACGTCGTTCAGCACATAGCCGCGGTCATCGATGATGCCGTCCTGGCCGTGGCTGGTGTAGGGATCGAGAGCCACATCGGTGATCAGCCCGAGGCCGGGATGGGCGGCCTTGAGCGCGCGCAGCGCGCGCGGCACCAGGCCCGCGGGGTTGCAGGCCTCGGCGGCATCCAGGGACTTCAGCGCCGGGTCGATCACCGGGAACAATGCCAGCGCGGGAATGCCCAGCTCGACCCATTCGGCGGCGGCGGCCACCAGCAGGTCGATGGACAGCCGCTCGACGCCCGGCATCGAGGCCACCGGCTCGCGGCGAGCGTCGCCGTCGAGCACGAACACCGGGTAGATGAGATCGTCCACTGTCAGGCGGTGCTCGCGCACCAGGCGGCGCGCGAACTCGCTTTGGCGCAGGCGGCGCATGCGGGTCGCGGGATAGGGCGCGCGGACGCTCCAGTCAGTCATGGGACGGTGCTCCCGGGCGCGCGTAGACCGGGTCCACGGGCGCGCCCTTGAGATCGGTTTCGAAGAAGCGGGAGATGATGTGGGTGTCGGCGGCGAACGCCATCTCCGGAAACTGTCCGGTGTAGCGGAACCAGCGCGCCTCGGTGAGGCCGTCGCCAGGGCTGAGCTCGCCGCCGATCACCGAGGCCTGGAGCACGGTGACCAGGGAGTGGACTTCGGGCTGCAGGTAGTTGGTGACCACCGAGAGGATGCTGTCGATGCGCACCTCGAGCGCGGTCTCCTCGCGCACTTCGCGCACCGCGGCACTGAGGTGGTCCTCCTCGTATTCGACGTAGCCGCAGGGCATGCACCAGAGACCGTGGCCGAGCGAGCGCGACTCGCGGCGCCCGAGCAGGAAGTGGTCGCCGTCGGCGATCAGCACCGCCACCGCCGGCGCGGGGTTGCGGTACTGGGTGGCGCCGCAGGCCGGGCAGCGGTAGCGCAGCCCGCCGGCGATCTCCTGGGTAGCGCAGCGTGCGCCGCAGGCGATGCAGTGGCGCTGCTCGCGCAGGCGCAGTTGCCGGTGATCGGGCTGCGGGTAGGCGGTGAACACCTGGCGCGGGCGCATGGTCAGTCCAGTTCGCGAAAGGCCGCGGCGGCCGCGGCCAGGGTCTGCTCGATCTCGGCCGGCCCGTGAGCGGCGGACACGAAGCCGGCCTCGTAGGCCGCGGGCGCCAGATAGACGCCGCGGCGCAGCATGGCGTGGAAGAAGCGATTGAAGCGCGCGGTATCACAGGCCATCACCTGACGGAAATTGGTTACCGCAGATTCGGCGGTGAAAAAACCGCCGAACATCGAGCCGACCCGGTTGGCGACGAAGGGCACGCCGGCCTCGGCTGCGGCCGCGCACAGGCCATCGGTCAACTCCCGGGTGCGCGCGAACAGTTGCTCGTAGAGCCCGGGTTGGTCCAGCGCCTCCAGGGTGGCGAGACCGGCGGCCATGGCCACCGGGTTGCCGGACAGGGTGCCGGCCTGGTAGACCGGCCCCAGGGGCGCGAGCTGGCGCATCAACTCGGCGCGGCCGCCGAAGGCGCCCACCGGCAGGCCGCCGCCGATCACCTTGCCGAGCGTGACCAGATCCGGGGTGATGCCGTAGTGCCCGGCGGCGCCGCGCGGGCCGACGCGGAAGCCGGTCATCACCTCGTCGAAGATGAGCAGCGCGCCGTGGCGGTCGCAGACCCGGCGCAGGGTTTCCAGAAAGCCCGGCAGCGGCGGCACGCAGTTCATGTTGCCGGCCACCGGCTCGACGATGATCGCGGCGATGGTCTCGCCCTCCCGGGCGAACAGATCCTCCACCTGCCCGGCATCGTTGTAGTCCAGCGTCAGGGTATGGGCGGCGAGCGCGGCGGGAACCCCCGGCGAGCTCGGTACACCCAGGGTGAGGGCGCCGGAACCGGCCTTGACCAGCAGCGAATCGCCATGGCCGTGGTAGCAGCCCTCGAACTTGAGGATGCGGTCGCGGCCGGTGGCGGCACGCGCGAGGCGAATCGCACTCATGGTCGCCTCGGTCCCCGAGTTGACCATGCGCACCAGCTCGAGGCCCGGCACCCGCGCGCAGAGGGCGTCGGCCATGCGGGTTTCCAGTTCGGTGGGCGCGCCGAAGCCGAGGCCGCGGTCGAGCTGGGCGCGGATGGCGTCGAGCACCGCCGGGTGGCCGTGGCCCAGGATCATCGGCCCCCAGGACTGCACATAGTCGAGGTAGCGGTTGCCGTCGACATCTTCGAGCCAGGGACCCTGGGCGCGAGCGAAGAACACCGGGGTGCCGCCGACGGCGCGAAACGCCCGCACCGGCGAGTTGACGCCACCGGGGATGTGGCGCTGGGCGGCGGCGAAGCAGTCTTCCGAGCGGGTCATGGCGGTCCGGATACGGGGCGGGCAGCCATTATCGGGGATGGTTTCCGCGCTGGCCAACTCAGAACGGCCGCACCACCACCAGGGTAACGATGGCGATCAGGAACAGCACCGGGATCTCGTTGAACCAGCGGTAGAAGACGTGGGATCGGGTGTTGTTGTCGTTGCGGAACTGGCGCATCAGGTACAGGCAGATGTGGTGGTAGACCACGAGCAGCGCCACCAGGGTCACCTTCACCCGGAACCAGGTCTGGTTCAGGTAGTAGTCCGGCGCCAGGCTGGCCAGCCAGATGCCGAACACCAGGGTGGCGATCATCGCCGGGCTGGCGATGCCGCGCGACAGCTTGCGCTCCATCACCTTGAAGCGCTCGATGCTGATCCGGTCTTCCGCCTGGGCGTGGTAGACGAACAGCCGGGGCAGATAGAACAGCGCGGCGAACCAGCACACCACGCTGACGATGTGGGCGACTTCGATCCATTCGGCGGGCATGGGGCACCTCGTTGCACGGCAGTACCCATGGTAACGGCTCCGCGGGGATCCGGCAGCGGGGTGGCCTTGGAGTATCATGGCGGCCCCCCGGTTTCTGGCCTCGCATCATGATCAAGGTGGGCATCGTCGGCGGCACCGGCTATACCGGCGTCGAACTGCTGCGGCTGCTGGTGGGCCACCCTCGAGTGGAGTTGGTGGCCATCACTTCGCGCCAGGAGGCAGGCCGCAGCGTGGCGGAGCTGTACCCCAATCTGCGCGGGCATCTGGACCTGGCCTTCAGCGAGCCCGATGTGGAGCGCCTCGCCGGCTGCGATCTGGTGTTCTTCGCCACGCCCCACGGCGTCGCCCAGGCGACGGTGCCAGCGCTGCTGGCGCGCGGGGTAAAGGTCATCGACCTGTCCGCCGACTTCCGCATCCGCTCGGTGCCGCTGTGGGAGCGCTGGTACGGTCAGGCCCACGGCTGCCCGGAGCTGGTCGCCGAGGCGATCTACGGGCTGCCCGAGTTCAACCGCGCGCAGATCCGCGGCGCCCGGCTGATCGCCTGCCCCGGCTGCTATCCCACTAGCGTGCTGCTGGGTTTCCTGCCGCTGCTGGAACAGGGGCTGGTGGACACCTCGGACCTGATCGCCAATTCGGCCTCCGGGGTCAGCGGCGCCGGCCGCCAAGCCAGCGTCGCCAACCTGCTCACCGAGGCCAGCGACAGCTTCAAGGCCTACGGCGTGGCCGGCCACCGCCATCTGCCGGAGATCGAACAGGGGCTCGCCGATATTGCCGGTGCGCCGGTGGCGCTGACCTTCGTGCCCCATCTGCTGCCCATCATCCGCGGCATCCACAGCACTCTCTACGCGACTCTGACCGATCCCGATGCCGACTTGCAGACGCTCTACGAGCAGCGCTATCGCGAAGAACCCTTCATCGACGTACTGCCCGCCGGGCAGTACCCCGAGACACGCACCGTGCGCGGCGCCAACTGCGTACGGATCGCGGTGCAGAAGCCCCAGGGCCGACGCAAGGCGGTGGTGATGGTGGTCGAGGACAATCTGGTCAAGGGCGCCTCCGGGCAGGCGGTGCAGAACATGAACATCCTGTTCGACTTTCCGGAAACGCTGGGCCTGTCCGCACCGGCCTTGCTGCCCTGACGCCCAACTCACCGAACTCCGTGCTGCGCGTGCTGGTGCGTCGTTGGGCGCCGCGCTTTCCTCTCGTCGTGCTGGTACTGGCAGCTGCCGGAACCGGGCTGCTGATCGGACACTGGCAGGGCCAGGAAGCGGCCGTCCCCCACGAAACGGATCGCGGCAAGCTGCGCCGGCAGCTCGCCGCCGAGCGCCAGCGCGGCGCCCAGCTGGAGCAACAGCTCGCCAATCGGATGCTGGCCGCCGAGGTGGACTGGCGCGCCATGGCGCAGGTACGCCAGCTGATGACCGACCTCGACCAGCGCATTGCGGTGCAGGAGGAGGAACTGAATCTCTACCGGCTGCTGTTGCAGCCGGACAACGGCATCAAGGGCCTGCACGTCGAACACTGGCGGGCGACGGCAGCCGCCGAACCCGGCGCCTACGACTACCGCCTGGTGGTGCGGCAGAATGTCGATTTGCGCGAGTCGATGCAGGTCAGCCTCAAGGTCGTCCTGCTTGGAGAAACGGCGGGTGAACCCGTTACCTTCACCCTGGCCGAGCTGGACGAAGGTGTCGATCGCGAAGTGGTGCCACTGTCGTTTCGCTACTTCAAGTTTTTCGACGGCAAGTTGGTGTTGCCCCCTGGCTTCACGCCCCGCGAAGTCGAAGTGTCGGTATGGCCACGGGGCAAACAGGACGAACTCCGGACACGCAATTTCCCTTGGGCGCCAGGCACGGGGACGCCTGCCACAACGCTCACCAACTAGGCCTATTCGTGTCCGGCAGCCGTCGAAAGCCTATAATCAGGATCGCTGATCCGCACCCGGTAATCCGATCATGTCCACTCCCCAGCTGTTTACGCCCGCACCCGTGGCAATCACGGCATCGGCAATCGCCAAGGTGAAAGCCCTCGTCGAGGACGAGGGCAATCCCGAACTCAAGCTGCGCGTATATGTCACCGGCGGCGGCTGCTCCGGATTCCAGTACGGCTTTGCCTTCGAGGAACAGTGCGCCGAGGACGACACCCGGATCGAACGCGAGGCTGTCACCGTGGTGGTCGATCCCCTGAGCCTTCAGTACCTGGTCGGCGCCGAGGTTCACTACGAGGAGGGCCTCGAAGGCGCACGCTTCCTGGTGCGCAACCCCAACGCCACTACCACCTGCGGCTGCGGCGCTTCGTTCTCGATGTGAAGGCGGCGGCGCTTGCGCTGACCGGGCGATGCCGCGACACTGCCCGGCCCCGGTAACCGCCGCCAACCACCATGGCCTACCGCGACCTGCGCGATTTCCTCCACTTCCTCGAAGCGCGCGGCGAACTGAAACGCATCGCGGTGCCAGTCAGTCCAGCGCTGGAAATCACCGAGATCTGCGATCGCACCCTGAAGGCCGGCGGTCCCGCTCTGCTCTTTGAGCGGCCGGCGGGCTTCTCCGTGCCGGTACTCGCCAACCTGTTCGGCACCCCGGAACGGGTGGCCCTGGCGATGGGCGGCGAGGGCCTGGACCACCTGCGACGGGTGGGCGAACTGCTCGCCTTTCTCAAGGAACCCGAACCGCCCCAGGGCTGGCGCGATCTCTGGGGCAAGCGTGATCAATTTCGCCCGGTGCTCAACATGCCGGTGCGCAGCATCTCCCGGCCGCCCTGCCAGGAAGTGGTTCTGGAAGGTGACGCTGTTGACCTCGGTGCCTGGCCGATCCAGACCTGCTGGCCCGGCGACGCGGCACCATTGATCACCTGGCCGTTGGTCATCACCCGCGGGCCGGACAAGGCGCGCCAGAACCTTGGCATCTATCGCATGCAGGTGATCGGGCGAAACCGCGCCATCCTGCGCTGGCTGGCGCATCGCGGCGGTGCGCTCGATTACCGTGACTGGTGTCGCGCCCATCCCGGCGAACCCTTTCCCGTAGCGGTGGCGCTCGGCGCCGACCCGGCCACCATCCTGGGCGCGGTGACGCCGGTGCCGGACAGCCTCTCCGAATACGCCTTCGCGGGCCTGCTGCGGGGTGAGCGCACCGAGGTGGCAGCGGCGCTGCGCAGCGATCTGCAGGTGCCCGCGCGCGCCGAGATCATTCTCGAAGGTCACATCTTTCCCGGCGACGAGGCCGACGAGGGGCCCTTCGGCGATCACACCGGCTACTACAACGAGGTAGAGCGCTTTCCGGTATTCACCATCGACCGCATCACCCACCGCGCCGACCCCATCTACCACAGCACCTACACCGGGCGCCCACCGGACGAACCCGCGGTACTCGGCGCCGCGCTCAATGAAGTGGTCGTCCCCCTGCTGAAAAAGCAGTTTCCCGAGATCGTGGACTTCTATCTGCCGCCCGAGGGCTGCTCGTACCGTTTCGCCGTGGTCACCATGAAGAAGCAGTACCCGGGCCATGCCAAGCGGGTGATGTTCGGGGTCTGGTCGTTCCTGCGCCAATTCATGTACACCAAGTTCGTGGTGGTCACCGACGACGACATCGATGCCCGCGACTGGCGCGACGTGATCTGGGCCATGACCACGCGCATGGACCCGGCGCGGGACCTGGTGCTGGTGGAAAACACACCAATAGACTATCTGGACTTCGCCTCGCCGGTGTCCGGTCTGGGCTCCAAGGTTGGCTTCGATGCCACCAACAAGTGGCCCGGCGAAACCCAGCGCGAATGGGGCCAGCCGATTGCCATGAGTGCCTCGGTAAAGGCGAGGGTGGATGCACTCTGGGCCGAACTGGGCTTGTAGCGGCAGCTGCGTTGAAAATTGCCGGGCACCAGATTCATTACTAGAGCCAGAAATAAAAAAGCCCCTGCTGTAGCACAGCAGGGGCTTTTCGTTTAAAGCCTGGCGATGACCTACTCTCACATGGGGAGGCCCCACACTACCATCGGCGATGACGCATTTCACTTCTGAGTTCGAGATGGGATCAGGTGGTTCTACGTCTCTAATATCACCAGGCAAACTGGTTAAGCGAAACGTCGCCGCGACGAACAGGGCCACATCCGCTTATCAAATGAATCTGTTGAAAGGTACACCTGCCTAGCAGTGCGATCGGCAATCTGTCCGTTGTTCAATCGCTTCTATTATATGGTCAAGCCTCACGGGCAATTAGTACCGGTTAGCTCAACGCCTCACAGCGCTTACACACCCGGCCTATCAACGTCTTGGTCTAAAACGGCCCTTCAGGGACCTCAAGGGTCCAGGGAAATCTGATCTTGG
>DASUDS010000031.1:0-6130 GCA_036275455.1 Porticoccaceae bacterium | reverse complement strand
AGAGGCATGGTCGCCATGCTCCGCATCCTCGGTGTGCGGCATCCCGTGATCGGCGCTGAAGGGGTGATCGACCCCATGCAGATGGATGGTGTGCGGCAGATAGTGGCTGTTTTCCAGAATCACGCGCACCCGGTCGCCCTGCTCCACCCGGATCACCGGCGCCGGCGGCCGCAGCAGTGGATTGGCCTTGCGCGATTCGAAGTTCTCGGTGGACATACCGAACGATTTCGGCACGAACACCCACATCGCCGGCTGAATGCCCGGCGCGATGTCGAAGGTGGTAACCGGAACCGGCAAGTCCGGCGATCCGCCATTCAGTTCGGCGACCTCGAGGCGGATGGTCACCTCGTCCGGATCGCCGTCGCCGTCCAGATCCGCGCCCATCTCCACGGTATCCGGCATCAACCCGGCGTTGAGCAGCGTGCCCTGGCTAACCCGGTTGGTGCCGTTCACGGCGGCGGCGATCAGATAGGGGTTGTCGGGGATGCAACCCGCCGCCGCCGCGATATCCACACCCTCGATGGTTTGCGCCTTGCGCCAGCCGTTGAAATCCGGCGGGCAGATTTCCTCCGCCTCCGGCAATGCATAGGCCTTCGCCTGCGGCGGCGCGCGGTAACCCGCAGCCCCGAACCAGCCGAACAGCGTCGCGCGCCACTCGTGCGGCAACCACTGACTGGGCGCGGCGGCAACGGCGACCCCCGCCAGCACCAATATCGCCAGGGTTCGCGTGATCGTCTTGCGCAGCTGCATTTGTTCGAGCCCTCGTGGATAGCGATCCGGCCCAGCTGGAGCCGACGCCCAGGGTCCAACGATCACGGAGCGGGGATTGTAACGGTTGCCTCCGTCTCACTGGCATGACGGAAGTCGATAGCGGACAATCCGGCCAACTTCACCCGGCACAACGCCACGCCCAACCAACACACCGAGAGGAGAACGACATGGGTGGTCCGCTGACAGGTTTCAAAGTGGTCGAAATGGCCGGCATCGGCCCGGCACCGATGTGCGCGATGATGCTTTCCGACATGGGTGCCGAGGTGATTCGCGTGGATCGGCTGCAAGACGCCGGGCTCGGCATCGCCATGCAACCCGAATTCAGCTTCCTCACCCGCGGCCGCCCCTCGATCGCCATGGACCTCAAGAACCCCGAGGCCATCGCCGCCCTGCTGGATCTCATCGCCGGTGCCGACGTGGTGCTCGAAGGCTTCCGCCCCGGGGTGATGGAGCGCCTGGGGCTGGGCCCCGACACCTGCCTCGGCCGCAATCCGCGCCTGGTGTACGCCCGTGTCACCGGCTGGGGCCAGCAGGGGCCGCTGGCCAACAGCGCCGGCCATGACCTCAACTACATCGCCCTGTCCGGCGCGCTGCACGCCATCGGCCGCAGCAATGACACGCCACCGGCCATTCCCCTCAACCTGGTCGGCGACTTCGGCGGCGGCACCATGTTCGTGCTCACCGGCATTCTCGCCGCGCTGCTGGAAAGCAAGAACTCCGGCAAGGGCCAGGTAGTGGATGCCGGCATGGTCGATGGTGCGCTGTCACTGATGACCTCGATCTACGGCATGCGCGCCGCCGGCATCCAGAGCGACCGCCGTGCCGAAAACATCCTCGACAGTGGCGCACATTTCTACAACGTCTACGAAACCAGCGACGGCAAGCACGTCTCGATCGGCTCCATCGAGAAAAAATTCTACGAGGAGCTGATCGAAACGCTGGGCCTCCAGGACGCCGACCTGCCCAAGCAGATGGACCGCAGCCAATGGCCGGCGATGCGCGAAAAGTTCGCCGCCATCTTCCGCACCAAGACCCGCGACGAGTGGTGCGCGATCATGGAGAACACCGACATCTGCTTCGCGCCGGTACTGACGCTCGAAGAAGCCCCCCGCTACCACCACAACAAGGACCGCAACGCCTTCGTGGAAGTCGGCGGCCAGTTGCATCCCGCCCCGGCGCCGCGCTTCAGCCGCACGCCCTCCTCCATCAAGGGACCAGCGCCCCGTCCCGGCGCCAATACCGAGACCGCGTTGGCCCAGTGGGGCGTCGACGGCGCGCGCATCGCTCAACTGCGCGCGGCCAAGGCCATTGCCTGACGGAGCCGCGACCGCGGCCTGTCGCCGGGCAGGATGGCAATACGCCATCCTGTTCGAGCCGGCAGACCCACTGAGCGCGGCGGTCGAGCACGCGCACCGAAAGCCGAACAAGGTTCCACAACAGGATCCCGAAGGAACGGTCACCGCCCCGGCGAACCCGCAGTCTCGGCCACCAACAGCCGGCGCACCTGTCCCGGGCTGAATGGCCAGCCGAGTTCGGCACCGGAGGGCGTGCACAGCACCGGGATACGGATGCCGTAGGCTGCGGTCAGCGCGGCATCGCCCGTAATCGAGATTTTTTCCAGCGCCCAGCCGTTGGCCAGCGCAACCGGCTCCGCCACTTCCTGACCTTTTGCGCACAGGTGGCAGCCATTGCCGGTGTACAGCGTCAGCACGCGGGTGCTCATGTTGCGCTCCGGTGGCGGATCAGCCAGCAGCGATGGATGCGTGCATCGCGCTGAAAATCCGGGTCCAGGGTGCGCGCCGAGACGTCTTCCACCCGATGGCGCTCCGCGATCTCTGCCGCCAGGCGGAAGCGGCGGAAATTGGTCGAGAACACCAGGGTGCCGCCCGGTGCCAGCAGCGCCATGCAGGAGGCGATCAAGCCGGCGTGGTCGCGCTGGATATCGAGGGTATCGTCCATGCGCTTGGAATTGGAAAACGTCGGCGGGTCGAGCAGGATCAGATCGAACGCCGGTCCACTCTCCGCCGCGCGCACCAGCCACTCCAGACAATCGGCACGCAACAGCCGGTGACGCGCGGGATCGATGCCGTTGAGCGCAAGGTTGCGCCGCGCCCAGTCGAGGTAGGTGTTGGACATATCGATACTGAGACTCTCCGCCGCGCCGCCGAGCGCCGCCTGCACGGTGGCGGTCGCGGTGTAGCAGAACAGGTTGAGCAGGCGCTTGCCGGGCGCCAGGGCGGCCAGCAGCCGCCGTACCGGGCGGTGATCGAGAAAGAGCCCGGTGTCCAGGTAGGCGCCGAGGTTGACCTCGAACTGCGCGGCGCCCTCGCTGACCTGGACCAGCCCGCCGGACTGGGGTGTGGCCTGCGGCTGGTACTGGCGCGCACCCGATTGCCGCTCGCGCACCTTGGTGAACACCAGGCCGGCATCGGGCTGGACTACCGCCGCGATGGCTTCCAGCACCTCGCGCAGGCGGCGCCGGGCGGTGGCGGCCGGCACCGAATCCGGCGGTGCGTATTCCTGTACGTGAACGGTTTCCCCGTAGCAGTCGATGGCGACGGCATATTCGGGCAGATCGGCGTCGTAGAGCCGATAGCACTGCACGCCCTCGCGCTTGCGCCAGGATGCAAGGCGACGCTGGTTCTTGGCCAGGCGGTTTTCGAGCATGGCGACGCCGGCGCGATGCGCGGTGGCGCGCTCGGCGTGGTGCGCTCGCGCCGCAGCGGCCTGCTCGGGGGTATGCACCGCACAGATCAGCAGGTCACTGGCCAGAGCGCCGTTATAGAGGCGATAGCGGCGCTCGGCCTTGAGACCAAGCTCGTGACCGAGCTCGGCATTGGCGGTGAGAATAGCCGCGCGCCAGCCCGGGCACTCGCGCTTGATGGCCGCACCCAGCGCCCGATACGTGTCCCGGAGTTCCTCAATCTCGCCCAGGCGCTCGCCATAGGGTGGATTGGCGATCACCAGCCCCTGGGGGCCGGGCTGGCCGAGATCTTCGAGCCCACTGCATTCGAAGGCGATCCGGTCGCCCAACCCGGCCGCCGCGGCATTGGCGCGGCTGACGGTGATGGCCGCCGGATCGCGGTCGCGGCCGCGCAATCGCGGCAGCCGTGCCAGGCCCACCGCGCGGCGCTGCTCGGCCTCGGCGCACAGCGCCGCCCAGAGCCCGGCGTCGTGGCCACGCCAGGCATGGAAGCCGAAGCGCTCCCGCAACAAACCGGGCGCCACGTCGCCGGCCATCCAGGCGGCCTCGATGACCAGGGTGCCGGAACCGCACAGCGGATCCAGCAGCTCGCCACCTCGTGCCGCTATCTCCGGCCAGCCGGCGCGCAGCAGCAACGCCGCCGCGAGATTTTCCTTGAGCGGCGCGGCGAGCTGCCGGCTGCGGTAACCGCGCCGGTGCAGGCTGGCGCCGGCGAAATCGAGGCCGATCGCCAAGCGGCCGCGGTGCAGGCGGGCATCGACGCGGATCGCCGCAGCCTCACGATCGACCGGCGGGCGCTGGCCGCAGGCCGCGCGGAACCGATCGGCGATGGCGTCCTTGAGGCGCTGGGCGCCAAATTTGCTGTGGCGAATGCCACCCCAGGTACCGGTGAAATCGACCGTGAAACTGGTATCGATCGTGAACAGTTGTTCCCAGCCGATAGCGTGCGCGGCCCGGTAGAGGTCGTCGGCATCCTCGACCGGAGCATCCGCCAATTGCAGCACCACTCGGTTGGCCAGCCGCGACCACAGGCAGGTCCGGTAGCCGAATTCCAGATCGCCACCGGCTTCTACACCGGAGACGCGCTCGCGGAGTTCAGCGCCACCCAGCGCCCCCAGCTCGGTGGCGAGCAGCCCCTCCACACCGCGGGGACAGGTGATCAGCCAGCGCCACGGCGCCGAGTCGGTGGCCGCGTCCGATGACGTGACGGAATTAAACTGTGACATGGATATGACGGATCGATCTTCGACAGGACGCGCGTGATCTGGTGGACTGAACCTCCATTGGGAATGTTCGGCAGGGCTGGCCATCCGCCGGTCCTGCCGGCCCCGCCAACAGAGGCAGCGACACATGAAGCGATGCAAGCGCAATCCCAACCAGCGGGTCTTCAGCAGGGGCTACCAAGCCGGATTCGACGGCCGCACACGCAGCAATTGCCCCTACCATCCGACCTCGGAAACCGGCGAGCACTGGCTCAGCGGCTGGCGCCAGGGTCGCGAAGACCGCACCGCCGGGTACAGCTTGCAAACCTTCCAGGCGAAGATCGTTTCGATTTCTCATCAATGGGATACAGCTTGAATTTGAGCTAAGTCCTGGGGTTTTTGCCAGTCGCGCAGGGCGCCCAGCACCTCGTTGACCAGTTCCGGCCCCCGATAGATGAACCCGGTGTAGAGCTGGACCAGACGCGCGCCGGCCGCCAGCTTGGCCACCGCATCGGCACCCGAGCCGATGCCGCCCACGGCAATCACCGGCAACCGCGGGCCGAACTCCGCGACGAGGCGGCGGACCACCTCGGTACTGCGCGCGAACAACGGTGCGCCGCTGAGGCCGCCCGTCTCGCCGGCGTGCACGGACCGCTCCACGCCTTGGCGCGAGACCGTCGTGTTGGTGGCAATGACAGCGTCCACTCCCTGAGCCACCAGGACGCGACCGATGGCGTTCAGCTCCTCGTCGGCGAGGTCGGGGGCGATCTTCACCGCCAGCGGCACCGAACGGCCCCAGTGCAGCGCCAGCGCCCGGCGCCGCTGCTGGAGCGCGCCGAGCAGATCTTCCAGATAGGCGCCGAACTGGAGTTCCCGCAACCCCGGCGTGTTGGGCGAGGACAGATTCACGGCGATGTAGTCGGCGAGCGGATAGACCCGCTCCAGGCAGGTCAGATAATCCCGCGCCGCTGCGATCACCGGCGTATCCAGATTCTTGCCGATGTTGATGCCCAGCATGCCGCGGTAGCGGCGTCCGGCCACGGCGCGCACCAGATAGTCCAGGCCGCGGTTGTTGAACCCCATGCGGTTGATCACCGCCCGCTCGTCCGGCAGCCGGAACAGCCGCGGGCGGGGGTTGCCGGGCTGGGCGCGCGGCGTCACCGTGCCCACCTCGACGCAGCCGAAACCGAGCCCGCCCAGACCATCGACGCAGTCGCCATTCTTGTCGAAGCCGGCGGCGAGCCCCACCGGATTGGCGAAGCGCAGCCCCATCACCTCGACCGGCGCGACCTCGGGCGGCACCGGCGCGGGGCGCAGGCGCGCGCGCAGCCGCAACGCGCCGAGGGCGGCGGCGTGCGCGGTTTCGGGGGGCAGCAGAAACAGGGCGCGGCGCAGGGCGGCGGACATGGTGGAGACATCGCGGGCGGGCCGGCATTATAGCCACACCCCGGCG
>DASUDS010000030.1:0-2211 GCA_036275455.1 Porticoccaceae bacterium | reverse complement strand
GTGTACCAGGCGCTGGTGCTCGGGGTGCGCGACTACGTGCGCAAGAACGGCTTTCGCGGCGTGGTGCTGGGGCTGTCCGGCGGCATCGATTCGGCGCTGACGCTGGCGATCGCGGTGGACGCGCTGGGCGCGGAGCAGGTCGAGGCGGTGATGCTGCCCTATCGCTACACCTCGGATCTCAGCCGCGATCTGGCCCGCGACGAGGCCGAACGGCTCGGCGTGTGCTACCGCACCCTCGACATCGCCCCGGTGGTGGATGCCGCCATGGGCGTGCTTGCGGCGGAGTTCGCCGGACTGGGCGTCGACAAGACCGAGGAGAATCTCCAGGCCCGCGCCCGCGGCCTGCTGCTGATGGCGATCTCCAACAAGAAGGGTTCGCTGGTGCTCACCACCGGCAACAAGAGCGAGATGGCGGTGGGCTATGCGACCCTCTACGGCGACATGGCCGGCGGCCTCGACGTGCTCAAGGACGTGCCCAAGGTCACGGTGTTCGAGCTGGCGCGTTACCGTAACGGAATCACGCGCAACGGCATCGCGCCGGTGATTCCAGAGGAGGTCATCACCCGGCCGCCGTCGGCGGAGCTGGCGCCCGACCAGAAGGACGAAGATTCACTGCCGCCCTACCCGGTGCTGGATCGGATTCTCGAGCTCTATGTGGAGCAGGATGCGAGCGCCGCCGACATCATCGGTCAGGGCTTCCCGGCCGACGAGGTGCACCGGGTGCTGCGCATGGTGGATCTCAACGAGTACAAGCGCCGCCAGGCGCCGGTGGGGTTGCGCGTCAGCGAGCGCGCATTCGGCCGCGACCGCCGCTACCCGATCACCAACGGCTGGCGGCCGGGGGATTGAGCACGCCTGAACAAGTCTCACCCCGGCGCAAGCCGGGGTCCAGGTGCGCGAGGTAACTGGATTCCGGCTTGCGCCGGAATCGCGAAAATGGACTGGTTCAGGGCTTCCCTAAACCGCTTCCTTTGCCTCCGGTTCCGGTTCCGGCTCCAGCGCCAGGGTGATGCCGCTGCTGCTCGCCACCTCGGCCCCGGGCGGTGCATCGAGCTGGATCTTGAGGCGCAGGTTGTTCACCGAGTCGGCGTTCTGTAGCGCTTCCTGCAACGAGACCCGGCCTTCCTTGTAGAGCTGGTAGAGCGCGCTGTCGAAGGTCTGCATGCCCTGGGTGGCCGACTTCTCCATCACTTCCTTGATGTCGTCGATCTTGCCGCCCTTGATCAGGTCGCAGACCCGCGGCGTGCCCAGCAGGATCTCGATGGCCGCGGCGCGCTTGCCGTCCACCGTGGGAATCAGGCGCTGGGAGACGATGCCGCGCAGGTTGAGCGACAGATCGAGAAACAGCTGCTTGTGGCGGTCCTCGGGGAAGAAATTGATGATCCGGTCGAGCGCCTGGTTGGCGTTGTTGGCGTGCAGCGTGGACAGGCACAGGTGGCCGGTCTCGGCGAAGGCGAGCGCGTGCTCCATGGTCTCGCGGCTGCGGATCTCGCCGATCAGGATCACGTCCGGGGCCTGGCGCAGGGTGTTGTGCAGGGCGTCCTCGTAGCTGTCGGTGTCGATGCCCACCTCGCGCTGGTTGACGATGCTGCGCTTGTGGCGATGCACGAACTCGACCGGGTCCTCGATGGTGATGATGTGGCCGGCGGAATTGGTGTTGCGGAAATCGATCAGGGAAGCCAGCGAGGTCGACTTGCCCGATCCGGTGCCGCCCACGAACAGCACCAGACCGCGCTTCTGCATCACCAGCTTGGGCAGGGTGTCGGGCAGGCCGAGATTGCGGTAGTCGGGGATCTCGGTCTTGATGGTGCGGATCACCATCGCCACTTCACTGCGCTGCTTGAAGATGTTGACCCGGAAACGGCCAACGCCCGATTGGGAAAGCGCCAGATTCATCTCCGGCCGGCGCTCGAACTCGGCGCGCTGCTCCGCATCCATCACGGCTGCGGCGAGGTCGCGCACCGCACCGGGGGGCAGCACCGCATCGGTCACCGGGATGAGCTTGCCCTGCACCTTCATGCTCGGCGGTGCGCCGGTGGAAAAATACAGGTCGGAGCCATCCTGTTCGATGATGGCGCGCAGATAAGGCAGGAGTTCCACGAGCATTCCCGGTCGCTAGGGCACGAGCGCGCAAGGTAGCAAAGCGGCGTCCGCCGGCTGCGTGAAGGGCTTCACAAAGCCGCGCTCTCCCGGCATGAACGGGCGATCAGG
>DASUDS010000029.1:0-39599 GCA_036275455.1 Porticoccaceae bacterium | reverse complement strand
ACTGAAAGCGGGGGGACGTCGGGCCCGCTTAGCCAGGTGCTGATTTGAGCGGATGCCGACGACCTTGCGCATGAATACTCTCCCGCTGTGTACCGTTGATGCTATCAATCGGCCATCGTATCCGGGCGGTTGCACTGCGTGCGCCTGCGGCTGTCTTCGCCGGCAACGAACGCGTTCGCCGGGCCTTTGCTCTGCGCCTGTTGGGCAGGACAAAGGCTCGAAACCCGGCGCCACGCGGGAATTTCGGGCAAGAAAAAGGGCCTGGAGACTATCCAGGCCCTTGTGTATTGGTGGAGGCGGCGGGAATTGAACCCGCGTCCGTCAGTCCGCAACCGGCGGTTCTACATGCTTAGTCGGTCTTTCGATTTAGCCCACCGCAACCCGGCCGACAGGGCGCGCGGTGTGGCGATTCCGGTAAGGTTTTAACGCTTCCGCCCCGGACGAGCTTCCGCGCGATCTTGTGAGAGTCGACGCCTGGAACCTGAACGCACAAGCACGGCTTCAGTCAGACGGCACCCTACTGGGTATTAAGCAGCGAGTGCGTAGTTGTCGTCGTTGGCAACTATTGGTTTGCGACTTTGGATTAACGAGACTGGTCGCCGTCTCGGCATGCTCCGCGGGCCTTGTAACCGGCGTCGAATCCAAAACGCCCCCAAAACTCGCGATGGCCCTGAGACCTCGCCGCCGGAGCGAAAGTTCCGGTGGGGTCACAGGGCCGCGCAGTGTAGCACGGCATCGGTTGCGCTCGGTCAGTGGTTGGCAGCCGGTGTTGACGTCCTGCAATCCATCTGTGGTGCAATCGCGGCTTTCGAATCGACCGTGAGGGTGGCGTGGTGGCTGATCTGGTGGTGAATCTGTCTCAGGTGCGGCGCGGTGACGTGGGCCGGGTGGGTGGCAAGAATGCGTCGCTGGGGGAACTGCTGGCCGCGCTGGGCGGCCAAGGCATCCGGGTGCCCCAGGGCTTTGCCACCACCGCTGCGGCCTACTGGGAGTTCGTTCGCGCCAACGGGATCGACGCGCTGATCGCCACGGCGATGGCGCGGGCGGGAAGCTCCGGCTCCTTGGCCGCGGCGGCGGCGGAGATTCGCGCGGCGTTCGAGCGCGGGCGCTGGCCGGCGGAGCTCGAAGCGGCGATTCGTGCCGGTTACCGGGCGCTGTGTGTCGCGACCGGTATGGCGGAGGTCGATGTCGCGGTGCGCTCCAGCGCCACCGCCGAAGACCTGCCCGATGCCAGTTTCGCCGGCCAGCAGGAGACCTATCTCAACATCCGCGGCGAGGCGGCGCTGCTCGACGCCTGCCGGCGCTGCTACGCCTCGCTGTTCACCGACCGCGCGGTGAGCTACCGCGAGGCCAAGGGTTTCGCCCACGACAAGGTGGCGCTGTCGGTGGGCGTGCAGCAGATGGTGCGCAGCGATCTGGGTGGCGCCGGGGTGATGTTTTCCCTCGACACCGAGACCGGCTGCGACCGGGTGGTGGTGATCAACGCCGCCCTCGGTCTCGGCGAGAACGTGGTGCAGGGGGCGGTGGACCCGGATGAGTACCTGGTGTTCAAGCCGCTGCTCGCCGATCCGACGCTGGTGCCCATCGTCGACAAGCGCTGCGGCGGCAAGGCGCAGAAGATGATCTACGCCGACGGCGGCGGCCAGACCACGGTCAATGTGGATACCACGGACGCCGAGCGGCGGGCGCTGGTGCTGAGCGACGCCGAGATCCTGCAATTGGCGCGCTGGGCCTGCGCCATCGAGCGCCACTACGGCGTGCCCATGGACATCGAGTGGGCGCGGGACGGCCGCGACGGTGCCCTGTTCATCGTCCAGGCGCGGCCGGAGACGGTGCACTCCCGCGACCGCGCCGAGGTGCTGCGCTCCTACCACGTCAGCGGCCAGGGGCCGGTGCTGGCGCGCGGGCTCGCGATCGGCGCCGCGGCGGTGGCCGGCCCGGTGTGCCGCATCGATCATCCCGGCCAGATCGACCGCTTCGTCGACGGCGCCATCCTGGTGGCCAAGACCACCAGCCCGGACTGGGTGCCGATCATGAAGCGGGCGCGGGCCATCGTCACCGATCACGGCGGCCGCACCTCCCACGCCGCCATCGTCAGCCGCGAACTGGGCGTGCCGGCGGTGATCGGCACCGGCGACGGCACCCGGGTGCTGGCCGACGGCACCGAGGTCACGGTGTCCTGCGCCGAAGGGGATCAGGGTCTGGTGTACCAGGGCGCGGCGAGCATCCGCACCGAGGCGCTGACGCTCGCCGACCTGCCCGCCACCCGCACCCGGATCATGCTCAATCTGGCCGATCCGGCGGCGGCGCTGCGCTGGTGGCGGCTGCCGGCCGATGGTGTCGGCCTGGCGCGCATGGAGTTCGTCATCGACCACGCCATCAAGGTCCACCCCATGGCGCTGGTCAAGTTCGATGAGTTGGCGGATGCCGCCGCCAAGGCCGAGATCGCGCGGCTGACCGCGGGCTACGCCCGGCGCACCGACTACTTCGTCGACCGCCTGGCGCTCGGGCTCGCCCGCATCGCCGCGGTGCAGTATCCCAACCCGGTGATCGTGCGGCTGTCGGACTTCAAGACCAACGAATACGCCCACCTGCTCGGCGGCGCCCAGTTCGAGCCGCGCGAGGAAAACCCGATGCTCGGCTTTCGCGGCGCCTCACGCTACTACTCGCCACGCTACCGCGAGGGTTTCGCGCTGGAATGCCAGGCGCTGCGCCGGCTGCGCGAGGAGATGGGCTTTGCCAACGTGGTGATCATGGTGCCCTTCTGCCGCACGCCGGAAGAGGCCGACCGGGTACTGGCGGTGATGGCCGAAAACGGCCTGGTACGCGGCGAGCGCGGGCTAGAGGTCTATGTGATGGGCGAAATTCCGTCCAATGTGGTGTTGGCCGGCGAATTCGCCCGCCGCTTCGATGGCTTCTCGATCGGCTCCAACGACCTCACCCAGCTCACCCTTGGCGTGGAGCGGGATTCGGAACTGCTCGCCGAGCTGTTCAGCGAGCAGGACGCGGCAGTGCAGTGGATGATCCGTACCCTGATCCGCGATGCCCACGCCGGCGGCGCCAAGGTGGGTCTGTGTGGACAGGCACCCAGCGATCACCCGGAATTCGCGGGATTTCTCGTTGAGTGCGGGATCGATTCCATCTCGGTAACGCCGGACCGCTTCGCCGCAGTGAAGCGCCACGTGGCGGCGGCGGAGGCGGGGCTGGGCGGCTGAGGCGCCAGCCTCACACCGAATGGCGCATCATGCGCTGCTTCTGGCGCTGCCAGTCGCGGGCTTTCTCGGTCTCGCGCTTGTCGTGCAGGGCCTTGCCCTTGGCCAGTGCGATCTCGCATTTCACCCGGTGGCGCTTCCAGTACAGCGCGGTGGCCACGCAGGTGTAGCCCTTCTGCTGCACGGCGCCGGCGAAGCGATTCAGCTCACGGCGGTTGAGCAGCAGCTTGCGGGTGCGGGTCGGGTCGGTGACGAAGTGGGTCGAGGCCGAGGCCAGCGGGGTGATCAGGGCGCCGAGCAGGAAGGCCTCGCCGTCCTTGAACAGTACGTAGGAGTCGACCAGCTGTGCCTTGCCGGCGCGCAGGCTCTTGACCTCCCAGCCCTCCAGCGAAAGCCCGGCTTCCAGGCGTTCCTCGAGCGCGTAATCGTGGCGTGCGCGCTTGTTGAGCGCGATGGTGCCGCCGGAGGACTTCTTCGCGGCGGCTTTGACTGGTTTGGCGGGCTTGTTCATGGGCGGCGATTATAGGGACTCGGCCGCGGTAATTCCCGAGCGTGCCCCGGCGCTCGCCAGGCAAGCTGCTAAGCTGGCCGGCCAACTCGCGCCGCCGGTCGCGGAGATTTTTTGGTGAGTGAAATCCTGATTCAACGTAATGCCCTGGTGACCCGCGCCGCGGCGGAGATGTTCGCGCTGGTCTGCGCGGTGGAGGATTACCCGCGATACCTGGAGGGTTGCATCGGCGCGGAGGTCTACCACCGCAGTGACACCGAGATGCGCGCCCGCCTCGACCTGGGCGTGGCGGGACTGCGCTACAGCTTCACCACGCGCAATCTGCTCTATGCGCCGGAGCGCATCGAACTGGTGCTGGAGGAGGGGCCGTTTCGCCATTTTCAGGGCCGTTGGACCTTCGTGCAGCTGGGCGAGCTGGGCTCCAAGATCGGTCTGGAGCTGCGCTTCGAGCTCAACAACCGGCTGTTGGGCAAGCCCGCGCAGGCGCTGTTCGCCAGGGTCGGCGACAACCTGGTGCAGGCATTACTGGCGCGGGCGGCGCGCGAGGCATGACCACTCCGACCACGGGTACCGGGACCGTCGCCATCGAGGTCGCCTGCGCGCTGCCGGAGCGCCAGCTGGTGGTGGAACTCGCAGTCGCGCCGGGCACCACGGCATTGGCGGCGGTGCAAATGGCAGGCATTGCTGAAGCATTTCCCGAGGTGACCATCGATCCCGCACGGATTGGCGTGCATGGCCACTTGCTGGGCGCGCGCGGTTTGCCGTCGGCGGCGCTGTACGTGGTGCGGGAGGCGGATCGTGTCGAGGTGTATCGGCCGTTGCTCGCCGATCCCAAGACCGCGCGGCGGCGCCGCGCCGGCAGGGCTCAGCCAGCGTCGGTATCGATGTCGGATGCCGGTACCGGAACAGCTTCCGGTGCTTCGCCGGGAGCTGGTGCTGCGGCTGGCGCTGCGCCCGGAGCGTCCTCCGCTGGCGCGGCAGCGCCCGGTGCTGCGGCGGCCGAAGGCAGATAGTCGCCGCTGATGCCCACCAGACGGTCGCCGTCGAAATGAATGCTGACCTGTTCGCGGAGCTTCTTGCCCGAGGGCTGGGTGAGATCGTAGAGATAATCCCAGCGGTTCTGGGCAAAGGTGTCGGCGACCAGCGGCGTGCCCATCACGAAGCGGACCTGGGCCCGTGTCATGCCCGGCTGTAGCTGGTCGATCATTTCCTGGGTGACGATGTTGCCCTGCTGGATCGGGAACCGGAACACGCCGGGCAGCAGGCGGAACCGGCGTTCGCCGTCGGCATTGGCGCAGGCCACCAGCAGGATCGAGATCAGGGCCAGCGCCGCCGGGCGAAGGTAGGGCATCGCGGGGTTTCCGTGGTTGGAATGGCGGGGGATAATACGCAAACGGCCATGGGCTTAGAAGGGGCTTTGAATGTCGGGAGAGGACCGGGAGATTCGCAACGCCGGGCTCAAGGTCACTCACCCGCGGGTGAAGATCCTCCAGTTGCTGGAACAGTCGCAGCAACGGCACCTGACCGCGGACGAAGTCTATCGGGCGCTCGCCGATGCCGGCGAGGACGTAGGCATCGCCACCGTCTACCGGGTGCTGACCCAGTTCGAGGCGGTTGGGCTGGTCGAAAAGCATGCTTTCGACGATGGTGCCGCCCATTACGAGCTCAATCGTGGCGACCACCACGACCACATGGTGTGCATGGTCAGTGGCAAGGTCACCGAATTCCGCAGCGAGGAGATCGAGCAGATCCAGCGCAAGATCGCCGCCGAGGCGGGTTACGAGCTGATCGGGCACAGCCTGGTGCTGTACGTCCGGCCGTTCGACAAGCAGTAGCCGGCAGGCTGGCTGCTCATAGACAAGCAGCTCGCAAGTAAGCACTCGATAGAAAGACAGTCCGCAGACAGGCAGTCCGCAGACAGGCAGTCGATAGACAGGCAGCCGGTAGACGAACAAACAGCAAGAAATCCCCTCCGCGGTGCGGATCGCGGGGGCAGTCGCTCGTCCAGTCCCCACTCAGATTCGGGAGCCAATGTGGAAGACATCAGTTTGCAAGCCAAGATCGACGTGCTGACGGAAGAGCAGGTGCTCATCCAGGACAGCGCGGTCGCCTTCATCGCCCGCGATCCCGAGTTGAAGCAGGCGCGCGCCAGCCGGTTCGTGCAGCCCGGCTTCGACCGCGCCCTGTGGCGGGAGATCGCCGAGGCCGGCTGGCTCGGTTTTCTGGTGCCGGAAGAAGAGGGCGGCGTCGGCTTGGGCTTCGCCGATCTCGCCCTGGTGCTGATCCAGCTCGGCAAGGGCCTCGTGCCCGTGCCCTTCGTGGCCACTGCGGTGCTGGCCGCGCGCACCCTGACGCGCGCCGATGACGCCGCGCTGCGCGCCGAACTGCTGCCGCGACTGATCCGCGGCGACTGGCTGCCGGCGCTGGCCTGGCAGGAGGCGCGCGCCAATCTGAGTCCAGCGGCCCGGGAAGTGGTCTGCGCGAACGGCCGATTGAACGGCCGCAAGCAGTTCGTGCCCGATGCCGGCGGCGCCGATGCCTTCATCGTCTCGGCAGTGGAAGCCGGTGGCACCGCACTTTATCTGGTCGCGCGCGACGCGCCGGGCGTGACGCTGGAATTCGAGCAGCGCGTCGATGGTGGCTTCTTCGCCCAGATCCAGTTTGCCGACACGCCGGTGGGCAAGCGGCTGGTGGCGCCGGAGCGCGGCGCAGCCGTGCTGGCCGCGGCGCTCGACGAAGCCCGTTTCGCCGCCAGCGCCGAACTGCTGGGCGTGATGACCCGGGCGCTTGAAATCAGCGTCGATTACCTCAAGCAGCGGGTGCAGTTCGACAAGCCCATCGGCAGCTTCCAGGCGCTGCAACACAAGGCCGTGGACCTGTTCATCCAGAGCGAGGTGTCGCGTTCCGTGGTGCTCCAGACCGCGGCACTGTTCGACAGTGACACCGATGTGCAGCGGCGTGCGCTGGCGGCGAGCCAGGTCAAGGCTCGCTGTTCCGATGCCGCGCTCCGGATCGGCAAGGATGCGATCCAGCTCCACGGCGGCATCGGTTACACCGACGAAGCCAACATCGGCCTGTACCTCAAGAAGGCCATGGTCCTCGGCGCCTGGCTGGGCAGTGCCAGCGCGCACCGTGCCCGCTATGCCGAACTGACCCTGGGGGCCGCGCAATGAATCAGACCATCGACTACAACGCGCTCGACGACGACGAATTCCGCGCTCTGGTCCACGACTGGATGGTGGCCAACTATCCCGAGGAACTGCGTTTCCCGCCGGAGCGGATGCACTGGGACCAGTGCGGCGGCTGGTACCTGAAGCTGGCCGAAAAGGGCTGGCTGGCGCCGGGCTGGCCGCGCGAGCACGGCGGCATGGGACTCGACGCCAACAAGCTGCTCATTTTCATGGATGTGTGCGAATCCCACGGTGTCGGCCGCACCCCCGACCAGGGCATGACCATGGTCGGTCCGCTGCTGATCCAGCACGGCAGCGCCGAGCAGAAGGCGCATTACCTGCCGAAGATCCTCGCCGGCGAACACATCTGGTGCCAGGGCTATTCCGAGCCCGGTGCTGGCTCCGATCTCGCCAGCCTACGCACCTCCGCGATCCGCGATGGCGATCACTATGTGGTCAACGGCCACAAGATCTGGACCACGCTGGCGATGGACGCCAACATGATCTTCATGCTGGTGCGCACCCAGAATACGGGCAAGAAGCAGGAGGGCATCACCTTTCTGCTGGTACCGCTGGATACCCCCGGCATCACCGTGCGGCCGATCATCAACCTGGGCATGCACGACGAATTCGCCGAAGTCTTCTTCGACGACGTGCGGGTGCCGGTGGCCAATGTCGTCGGTGGCGAGAACCGCGGCTGGACCATCGCCAAGGCGCTGCTCGGCCACGAGCGCATCTTCATCGGCAGCCCGAAGTTCGCCACGCTGGCGCTGTACCGACTGCAATCCCTGGCCGAGGAAGTCGGGCTGTTCGACGACCCGCTGTTCGTGTCGCGCTACACCGCGCTCAGGCTCGACGTCGAGGATCTGGGCGCTGCCTACCGGCGTTTCGTGGCCGTGCTCAAGCGTGGCGGCCATATCGGTGCGGAAGTCTCCATGCTCAAGGTGTGGAACACCGAGACCCAGCAGCGCATCACCGAACTGATGCTCGACGCCGCGGGCGAGAGCGCCGGCATCTGGGGTGGGGTGGCGACCGCCGACGGCCCGGTGCGCCCGGCCGGCGAATTCATCGGCTCGCGGCCCACCACCATCTACGGCGGCAGCAACGAGGTGCAGCGCAACATCCTCGCCAAGGCCGCGCTCGGGTTGCCCGGCTGATGGACGCACTGCCCGCCAACGATGGGGACTTCCGCCTGCACGTGCGGGCGTGGCTCGAAGCCAATTTTCCGCCGGAACTGCGCTTCCCGACGCGGCGACTCGATTTCCGTCAGGCGCTGGACTGGCACCGTCGGCTCGCCGCGAAGGGCTGGGTCGCGCCGGGTTGGCCGCGCGAGTACGGCGGCATGGGGCTCGGCAGCTACCAGCAGGTGATCTTTGCCGAGGAGCTGGACCGCGTCGGCGTCATGGTGATCCCCAACTTCGGCATCACCATGCTTGGCCCGCTGTTGCTGCGTTTCGGCACCGAAGAACAGAAGGCCCATTACCTGCCACGCATCCTCTCCGGCGAGGATCTCTGGTGCCAGGGCTACTCCGAGCCCGGTGCCGGTTCCGACCTCGCCAGCCTGCGTACCAGCGCCGAACCGGACGGCGACCACTGGGTGGTCAACGGCCAGAAGATCTGGACCACCATGGCCCAGCAGGCCAACCACGTCTTCCTGCTGGTGCGCACCGACAAATCGGCCAAGAAACAGCAGGGCATCAGCTTCCTGCTGGTGCCGATGGACAGCCCCGGGATAACCGTGCGGCCGATCGACAACATCGGCGGTTATTCCGAATTCGCCGAGGTGTTCTTCGACGCCGTACGGGTGCCGCGCACCGCCATGGTCGGTGCGGTGAATCAGGGCTGGACCATGGCCAAGGCGCTGCTCGGCGCCGAACGCATCCTGCTCGGCAGCCCCAAGCTCGCCAAGTTTCCGCTGCAACGCCTGGAAGCCCTGGCGCGCAGCTGCGGCCTGCTCGATGAGCCGGTGTTTCGCGCGCGCTTCACCGCGCTCGCGATGGAAGTCGAGGACATGGTCGCCCTTTATGTGCGGCTGCTCGAAGTGCTACGCCGTGGCGCCGTGCTGGGCGAGGAGGTCTCCGTGCTCAAGCTCGCCGTAACCGAGCTGTTCCAGCGCGTCACCGATCTGCTGCTCGAAGCGGCGGGCGAATACGGCGGCACCGATGCCGTGCTGCAACTCGGCGATGGCTCGAACCTCAAGCCGGTGAATCCCTATTACCTGTCGCGCCCCGCCACCATCTACGGCGGCAGCAGCGAGGTGCAGCGCAACATCCTGGCGAAAGCACTGTTGAAGCTGCCGGGCTGATTGCTGCCGCTGCCTGGCCGATTGCGGAAGCTGTCCGACTTGTTGCTGAAGCTGTCGGGCTTATTGCTGAAGCCGTCCAACTTGCTGCTGAAGCCGTCCGACTAGCTGCTGAAGCCGTCCGGCCTGTTGCTGAAGCTGCCGGACTGAAGATCCGCTACCCCGCGCATTCTCCCGCCTGGGCCAGCAGTTCGCGTGCGTGCGCGGAAGTCTTGGCGGTGATGCGCGCGCCACCCAGCATGCGCGCTATCTCCTCGACCCGCTCGCTGGCGGCCAGCGGTTGCAGCGCGGTGGTGGTCTCGCCCTCGGCGCTGGTCTTGGTCACCACCAGGTGTTGGTGGGCGTGGCTGGCGACCTGGGGCAGGTGGGTGATGGCGATCACCTGGCCGCGATTGCCGAGGCGGCGCAGGAGCTGCCCGACCGTGGCGGCGGTGGCGCCGCCGATGCCCACGTCTACTTCGTCGAACACCATCGCCGGCACCCGTGTCCGCTCCGCGGCGATCACCTGGATGGCGAGGCTGATGCGCGAGAGTTCGCCGCCGGAGGCGATCTTCGCCAGCGGTCGCGGTCGCTGGCCGGGGTTGGTGCTGATCAGCAGCTCCAGGGCTTCGGCGCCGTTTGGATGACATTCGCCGGCCGGGCGGGGTTGCAGTGCCACGTCGAGGCTCGCCGCGCCCAGGCCCAGTTCGGCGAGCCGCGCATTGACGGCGGCGGCGAATTGTTCGGCGGCTTGTCGGCGCGCTTGGGTAAGCTCCGTGGCCGCGGCCTGATAGGTGGCGGCGCAGCGCGCCTGCTCCTTGCGCAGCGCATCGAGATCGCGGCCGGGATTGTCTAGCCCATCCAGTTCGGTGCGCAGTTGCAGATGCAGTTCGGCCAGCTGGGCCGGCGCCACCTGGTGGCGCCGCGCCAGCCGGTAATAGGCATCGAGGCGAGCTTCCAGGGTTTGCAGGCGCTGGGGGTCGGCCTCCACTCCGGCGGCCACGGCCGCGACTTCGCGCAGCGCTTCCGCCACCTGGATGCGCGCCGAATCGAACAGCTCCACGCAGGCTTCGAGGCCAGCGCCCGCGGTGGCGAGGTCGGTGGCCAGTTGCCGGGCACGGGACAGCAGTGCGCCGAGATCGGCGCCCTCGTCGCCATCGCCACCCAGGGCCAGCAATTGCCGGCAGGAAGCGAGGATCTGTTCGGCATTGCCGAGCAATTTGTGCTCGCGCTCCAGGGTGTCGATCTCGCCGGGCAGGGGCGCGAGGCGGTCCAGCTCGGCCACCTGAAATGACAGCAGCTCGCGCCGTGCGGCAAGCTGTTCGCGATCGCCCTCCAGGGCTTGCAGCCGGTCGCTGCACTGCCGCCAGGCGGTGGCCGCCGCGGCCACGCCGGCGAGCAGATCCCGGTGGGCGCCGAAATCGTCGATCAACCGGCCGTGGGTGTCGCGGCGCAGCAGGGATTGATGTTCGTGCTGGCTGTGGATGTCGATCAGCAGATCGCCCAGCTCCTGCAACTGCTGCATGGTCGCGGTGCGGCCGTTGATGTAGCCGCGCGAGCGGCCGTCGCGGGTGAATATCCGGCGCAGCAGACACTCGGGCTCGACGGGATAGTCCTGGGCCTCCAGCCAGGCGTTGGCGGCGGCGTTGTCGGCGATCAGGAAGCGTGCCGCGACCTCGCAGCGCTCGGCACCGGCGCGGATGCGGTCGGTCTCGCCGCGGTCGCCGAGCGCCATGCCCAGGGCATCCACCACCAGGGACTTGCCGGCGCCGGTCGCGCCGGTGATCGCGGTCATGCCGGGCTCGAATTCGACTTCGAGATGGGCGGCGAGGGCGTAGCTGGTGATGTCGAGGCTGGTCAGCACAGGGGTGCCGTGGGGCTGCGGTGGCGGAGTTATAGCCGTCCCCGCGCGTGCTGGCAATTGTCGATTGCGCTGTCGGTTGATTGGGGGGCGGTGGATTGGGGCGGCGGCATCCATGACTGGTGCTACGGATACGCGTGCGCTGCGGCCCGCAGCACCGTGGACGGCTTACCACGGCAGTTTTTCAGCGGGTTGTCTCCACCATATAGGCGATTTTCAGGATCGGCCTGCAACGCCTGCCGGTGGCAAGGGGTCGTATATTTTTGGCGGGTTGGTAATGTGGTGCCCAGGGGCGGAATCGAACCACCGACACGAGGATTTTCAATCCTCTGCTCTACCGACTGAGCTACCTGGGCAGATAGCGGGAAGGCGCGTATTTAACCGGTTGTCCCGTCAGCCGTCAACGAAAACCCTACCAACACCGGACAGTTCTATTTGCTACCAACACGAAAACCCTACCAACACCCTGCCGAAATTCTTGCCGCCACCCTCGGGCGCGTTCCCTGCGCAGGCGAAGTTCAGTCCGCCTTCGGCACATAACCCTCGGCGACATCGTGGGCTTCGCCGGCGAGAAAGCGATCGCGCTGCTCGCTGAGATAGGTGCGCGCGGTCATGTCCATCAGATTCAGGCGCTTTTCGTTGATCAGCATGGTCTGCTGGGCGAGCCATTCGTCCCAGGCGCGCCGCGATACCTGCGCGTAGATTTCCTGGCCCTTGGGGCCGGGAAAGGGTGGCTGATCGAGGCCCGGCAAGTCCTCGCGGTATTTGCGGCAGTGCACGGTACGGCTCATGGCGTGGTCTCCGGGGTGGATGGATGCGAGTGTATCCCCATCGCACGGGGCGCGACGGGGTCAGTCCAGATCGCCCAACAACTTCTTGACCGGTGCCGGCAGGCCCAGGGTTCCGGGTGCCGCGGGATCGATCCAGCGGCGCGCGGGCGCCTCGGCGATGGCGGTGGCCAGGCTCACCTCGACGAGCTGGGTTTCGTAGTCCAACCGGAAATGGGTGAACGCATGCCGTCCGGCAGGGCCGGGCCGGCGCAGGTGGACGCTGCAACCGAGATCGGCGCACAGCTGGTCGAGGTCCGCATCCGGCGCGCAGTCCGGAAAACTCCACAGCCCGCCCCAGAGCCCGCTCGGCGGGCGCTGTTCGAGCAGCACCTCGCCGTTGCCATTGCGCAATATCAGCCACAGGCGCTGGCGGATCGGTAGCGCCGCGCTCGGCTTGCGCCCGGGGTAGCGGGTCACCGCGTCCTGCTGTCGTGCCAGGCAGTCGCTGGCCACCGGGCAGCCTGGGCAGTGCGGCCGGGTGCGGGTGCACAGGGTCGCGCCCAGATCCATGATGGCCTGGGTGTAGTCGGCGACCCGTCGGGTCGGGGTCAGTTGCTCGGCAAGTGTCCACAGCCTGTGGCTGACACCGGTTTCTCCCGGCCAGCCGGCGATGGCGCGGTGGCGCGCCAGCACGCGCTTGACGTTGCCGTCGAGGATGGTGGCGCGCTGCTGCCAGGCGGTGGCGAGAATGGCGCCCGCGGTGGAGCGGCCGATGCCGGGCAGGGCGGTCAGCGCGGCCAGGCTGTCCGGGAGTTGGCCGCCGTGGTGCGCGCAGACGATTGCCGCGGTGCGGTGCAGGTTGCGGGCGCGGGCGTAGTAGCCGAGCCCGGTCCACAGGTGCAGCACGGCATCGAGTGGTGCCGCCGCCAGACTGGCGAGATCGGGGAAGGCCGCGACAAAGCGCTCGTAGTAGGGAATGACGGTTTCGACCCGGGTCTGTTGCAGCATGATTTCCGACAGCCATACCCGGTAGGGCGAGGGTTCGCGCTGCCACGGCAGATCGTGGCGGCCGTGGTGATCGAACCAGTCCAGCAGGCGGTCGGCGAAAGCTGCCGGCGTGGTTTGCGGGTCAGCGACCATTGGTGCTCGGCCTCGCCGGTGGTGCTGCGCTTCCCGTTGCGGCCGGACCACTGGCGTCGCTCTCGCGTCCGTCGGGTGGAGGCTCGATCCGCTGGGCGAGCAGGGCGACGAGTTCGCCTTCGGGCACGCACCAGGCCTGTGGCTGCGCGCTCAGGTTGCCCACGCAGCGCAGCGGCAAGTCGCGCTCGCGCAAGCGTGAGTCTTCCACCCGACAGCCGGCCGGGCTGGTGCGTTCGCCAGCGAGGCGGATCCTGGCGCGCAGCTCGAAATGTCGGGTGTCGATGTCCAATGCGCCCATAGCATGCAGATGGAGGTTGCCGGTCGCGGTGGTCAGCGAATCGAGGAGCAGCTTGCGCCCGTCGAGACGAAAACGACCGGAGATGGCGTCGAGGCGCGATTGCTGCGGCCAGTCCCGCAGGGGTTCCGTTGCCGCGCCCGTGGCGGCCAGCGCGCAGAAACTTTGCTCCAGGTTGATTCCGCGCAGCAGTGGTTCGGCGATGCGCAGTTCCGCGCCCAGCAACGGCTGCCAGCGCAGCCGCAGGCTGCTGGCCTCGAAGCCGAATGCCGGGGTGGTGGCCGTCGTATCGATGCGGGTACGTCCCAGCAGCAGGCCTGGTGTCGGCAGCAATGACCAGCCGGGATGCCCGTCGATCTGGAGCGACAGGCCCCGGGTGCCTGCCCAGGCGCGCAGATGGGCCGTGAGTTCGCGCGAGGCCAGCGTCAACCCGACGTAGCCCGCGACGAGCAGCAGCGCCAGAACGAGCAGGCCGACAAGGCCGCGCAGGGAGTTGGGCATGGGCATCGCGCTGGTTCGCTGCAAGTGCCGTCAGTATAATGGCGCGCCTCTGGCCGGCACCGCCGGCAGCGCCCGCATCTGGAGAGCCGCATGGCACCGCGCCGCGCCACCGTCCGCCGCGATACCCTGGAAACCCAAATCGAAGTCAGCCTCGACCTGGATGGGTCGGGGCGTGGCGAATTTGCCACCGGCGTGCCCTTCCTCGAGCACATGCTCGATCAGATCGCGCGCCACGGGTTGATCGATTTGCAGGTCAAGGCGGTGGGCGATCTGCACATCGACGCGCACCACACGGTCGAGGATATCGGTATCACCCTGGGGCAGGCGGTCCGCCAGGCGCTCGGCGAGCGCAAGGGCATCAGCCGCTACGGCCACGCCTATGTCCCGCTCGACGAGGCGCTGTCGCGCGTGGTGCTGGATTTTTCCGGGCGCCCGGGGCTGGTCTGCGACGTCACCTTCACCCGCGCCCGGGTCGGCGATTTCGACGTCGATCTGGTATTCGAATTTTTTCAGGGTTTCGTCAATCACGCCGGCGCCACCCTGCACATCGACAATCTGCGCGGCGTCAATGCACATCATCAGGTGGAAACCATCTTCAAGGCGTTCGGCCGCGCGCTGCGCGCGGCAGCAACCCTGGATGCCCGGGTGGGAGAGGTTGCGCCCTCGACCAAAGGCAGTCTCTGAGCGCCCGGCATGACCGATTTTGGCGATTGCATCGCAGTCATCGACTACGGCATGGGCAACCTGCATTCGGTCGCCAAGGCGCTCGAACATGTGGCGCCGGGCGCGCAAGTGACCATCACCAGCGATCCCGCGCGGCTGAGTCAGGCCGATCGCGTGGTATTCCCGGGTGTCGGCGCGATCGGCGATTGCATGGCGGCGATTCGCGCCGCGGGCTTCGACCGGGTGTTGCCCGGGATCATCGCCGAGAAACCGGTGCTGGCGATCTGCGTCGGCATGCAGGCGCTGATGGTGCACAGCGAGGAGAGCGGTGGCGTCGATTGCCTGGGCCTGTTGCCGGGCCGGGTGCGATTTTTCGGTGATCCCCTGGTGGACGTCGACGGTGAGCGCCTCAAGGTGCCACACATGGGATGGAACGTCGTTCACCAGACCGTCGACCATCCGTTGTGGCAGGGCATTGCCCAGGATGCGCGCTTTTATTTCGTCCACAGCTATTGGGTCGAGACGGTGGCCGAGTTGACCGCCGGCAGCTGCGAGTATGGGGTTCGTTTTGCCGCCGCGCTGCATGCGGGCAATCTGTTCGCGGTGCAGTTTCACCCCGAGAAAAGCCACACCGACGGCCTGCGCCTGCTGGCCAATTTCACTACCTGGAAAGGCGGCAATTGATGCTGGTGATCCCCGCGATCGATCTCAAGGATGGTCAGTGCGTGCGCCTGCGTCAGGGGCGCATGGAGGACGCCACGGTGTTCTCCGACGATCCCGTGGCGATGGCTGCGCACTGGGTTGCGCAGGGCGCGCGCCGGTTGCATCTGGTCGATCTGAACGGCGCCTTTGCCGGGGTGCCGGTCAATGGCGAGGCGGTGCGCGCCATCGCCCGCGCGCATCCGCAATTGCCGGTGCAGATCGGTGGCGGCATCCGCAGCGCCGAGACCATCGAAGCCTATCTTCAAGCCGGCGTGCGCTATGTGATCATCGGCACCAAGGCGGTGACCGAACCCGACTTCGTGAGCCGCATGTGCCGGGCCTTTCCCGGGCGCGTGATCGTGGGCATCGATGCCCACGGCGGCCGCGTGGCCACCGATGGCTGGGCCGAAGTCACCGAGGTGCTGGCGGTCGATCTCGCGCGCCGTTTCGCTGCCGATGGCGTTACCGCCATCGTCTACACCGACATCGAGCGCGACGGCATGATGGGTGGCGTCAACGTCGCCGCCACGCTTGCGGTGGCGGCGGCCGGCATTCCGGTGATCGCTTCCGGAGGCGTCACCAATCTCGACGATATCCGCGCGCTCAAGGACGTTGCGGGGCGCGGCGTGCTCGGCGCCATCACCGGCCGTGCAATCTACGAGGGCACCCTGAATCTGGCCGCCGCCCAGGCGCTGTGCGACGCTTGAGCCGCAACGGCGAGACAGTTGTCGCTTGCTCGCTGCTTTTTGCTTTGCTCACCGCTCACCGCTCACCGCTCACCGCTCACCGCTCACCGCTCACCGCTTGCCGCTCACCGCTTGCCGCTTGCCGCTTGCCGCTTGCCGCTTGCCGCTTGCCGCTGCCTCGCTGCTTTTCGCTTCTTCGAGCTGGTCGCTGCCTCCCTGTTTATAGCCTCCTCGCTTGTTATAGCTTCCTCGCTTGGCATGCTTCAGACCATGACTTAGAATGCCGGCGCTCGTGACGCAGCAGCTTTTCCCGCCGCCAATCCCCTGGCCAGGCGGGTTCCGCCGCTACATCAGGCTGCGTTCTTTACTGCTTCGACACAGGCTCACGCGGGCCGCCGGTTCTGGTTGCGCCGCGTCGGCACAGGTATTGGCGTTGCCCTGTCCGCAGGGTCGATGAGGGGTGGCTGCTGATGTCTGCTGAGGTGCTCGCCCACCATTGGGCGTTCGGATCCTACCTGCTGATCGTGGCGGTGGTCTGCGCGCTGATGCTGACTTTCTCCTGGCTGCTCGGTGGCCGGGCCTGGGGCCGCGCCAAGACCGACACCTTCGAGTCCGGAGTGGTCTCCGCGGGCGGCGCCCGGTTGAGTCTCTCCGCCAAGTTTTATCTCATCGCCATGTTTTTCGTGATCTTCGATGTCGAAGCGCTGTTTCTGTACGCCTGGGCCATCGTGGTGCGCGAGGCGGGCTGGGCAGGCTTCATCGAGGTCGCCATTTTCATTTTCGTGCTGCTGGTCGGGCTCTTTTACTTATCGCGCGTCGGCGCGCTGGACTGGGCGCCGGCCGATCGCGGCCTTGACTCCGATCATTCCGCCAAGGTGGATTGACGACCGATGATTGATGACCGATGAAATACACCCTGACCCGAGCCGACGCCAGCGCCCAGCGCTATCCCATGCAGGAGCGCATTCCGCTCGCCGAGGATCCGCTCGAAGAGCACGTCCACAAGAACATCTTCATGGGCAAGCTGGAGCAGGTGCTCCATGGCGTCGTGAACTGGGGCCGCAAGAACTCGCTGTGGCCCTACAACTTCGGATTGTCCTGCTGTTACGTAGAGATGGCCACGGCCTTCACCGCGCCCCACGATGTCGCCCGCTTCGGCGCCGAGGTCATCCGGGCGTCGCCGCGGCAGGCGGATTTCATGGTGGTCGCCGGCACCTGTTTCATCAAGATGGCGCCGATCGTGCAGCGCCTCTACGAACAGATGCTGGAGCCTAAGTGGGTCATCTCCATGGGTGCCTGCGCCAACTCCGGTGGCATGTACGACATCTATTCGGTGGTGCAGGGGGTCGACAAGTTCCTGCCGGTGGACGTCTACATCCCCGGCTGTCCGCCGCGCCCGGAAGCTTTCCTGCAGGGATTGATGCTGTTGCAGGATTCGATCGGCAAGGAGCGGCGGCCGCTGTCCTGGGTGGTGGGCGAGCAGGGCGTGTACCGGGCCGAGATGCCCGCGCAGCGCGAGCAACGCCGTGAGGAACGCATGGCCATGACCACGCTGCGCACCCCCGACCAGATTTGAGTTTGGAGCGGAATCCACGACCCCCATGGCCGAACCTGCCCTCGACACGACACCACTCCCGGGCGATCCGTTTTCAGGTAATCAGCACGCCGTGATCCGGGAGTTGCGCGAACGCTTGCCCGCGGTCGATTGCGTCTATCAGCCCACCAAGGATGAAGTGCCGACCCTGTGGGTGCCGCGCGCGCGACTGCTCGAGGTACTGCGCTGTCTGCGCACGCTGCCCCAGCCCTATGTGATGCTCTACGACCTGAGCGCCGTGGACGAGCGCCATCGCACCCAGCGCGATGGCCTGCCCGCCGCCGAATTCACGGTGTTCTATCACTTGCTGTCGGTCGAACGGAACAGCGATGTGCGCATCAAGGTCGCCCTCGCGGGTGACGATCTGCGCCTGCCCAGCGCCGTTTCCGTGTGGCCCAACGCGAACTGGTACGAGCGCGAAGTCTGGGATCTGTTCGGCATCCACTTCGACGGACACCCACACCTGGTGCGCATCATGCTCCCGCGCACCTGGGTCGGCCATCCGCTGCGCAAGGACTATCCGGCCCGCGCCACCGAGTTCGACCCCTTCATGCTCGATGCCGCCAAGCAGGATCTCGAGCAGGAATCGCTGCGCTTCCAGCCCGAGGAATGGGGCATGGCCCGGCACTCGGACGACGCCGACTTCATGTTCCTGAACCTGGGGCCGAACCACCCCTCCGCCCACGGCGCGTTCCGCATCGTGCTGCAACTCGATGGCGAGGAGATCCTCGACTGCGTGCCGGACATCGGCTACCACCATCGTGGCGCCGAGAAGATGGGCGAGCGCCAGAGTTGGCACAGCTACATCCCCTACACCGATCGCATCGATTACCTCGGCGGGGTGATGAACAACCTGCCCTATGTGCTGGCGGTGGAGAAACTCGCCGGCATCGAGGTGCCGGATCGGGTGAAGACCATCCGGGTGATGCTCGCCGAATTCTTCCGCATCAGCAGCCATTTGCTGTTTCTCGGCACCTATGTTCAGGATGTCGGCGGCATGACGCCGATTTTCTTCATGTTCACCGACCGCATGAAGGCGTTCGATGTCATCGAGGCGATCACCGGCGGCCGCATGCATCCGGCCTGGTTCCGCATCGGCGGCGTCGCCCACGACCTGCCCAAGGGTTGGGACCGGCTGGTGCGTGAGTTCGTCGACTGGATGCCCAGGCGTCTCGACGAATACGAAAAAGCAGCCTTTCGCAACGGCATCCTGCGTGCGCGCACCATCGGCGTGGCCAAATACAACACCGCCGATGCGCTCTCCTGGGGCGTCACCGGAGCGGGCTTGCGCGCCACCGGGCTCGATTACGATCTGCGCAAGCGGCGACCCTATTCGGGCTACGAGAACTTCGATTTCGAAGTACCGCTGGCGGCCAACGGCGATGCCTACGACCGCGCCATGGTGCGCCTGGAGGAGATCCGCCAGAGCCTGCGCATCATCCGCCAGTGTCTCGAGCACATGCCGGCGGGGCCCTACAAGGCCGATCACCCGCTGACCTGCCCGCCGCCCAAGGAGCGCACGCTGAAGGACATCGAGACCCTGATCACCCACTTTCTCGCGGTGTCCTGGGGTCCGGTCATGCCCGCCGGCGAGGCCAGCCAGATGATCGAGGCCACCAAGGGCATCAACAGCTATTACTTGACCAGCGATGGCGGCACCATGAGTTACCGCACCCGCATCCGGGTTCCCAGTTTCGCCCACTTGCAGCAGATCCCTTCGGTGATCCGCGGCAGCATGATCCCGGATCTGATCGCCTATCTCGCCAGCATTGACTTCGTGATGGCCGATGTCGACCGATAACGCTTCTCGCCCCGCCGCACCCCTGATCGCCAGCGACCGCGGCGAAGGGTTCGCCTTCACCGCCGCCGAGCGCGAGGCCATCGAGCACGAGATGGCCCACTACGAGGACAGCCGCGCGGCGTCCATCGGTGCGCTCAAGATCGTCCAGGAGAGCCGCGGCTGGGTGCCCGACGCGGCGATTCCCGCGATCGGCCAGCTGATCGGCATCCCGGCCAGCGACGTCGAGGGCGTGGCGACGTTCTATAGCCTGATCTTTCGCCAGCCCGTCGGCCGCCACGTGATCAAGTTGTGCGACAGCATCGCCTGCTTTCTGACCGGCTACGACGAACTGACGGCGGCGCTGCGCGCGGAGCTGGGCATCGAATTTGGCCAGACCACGGCCGATGGCCGCTTCACCCTGCTGCCGATCTGTTGCCTGGGCAATTGCGACAAGAGTCCGACGCTGATGATCGACGACGACCTGCACGGCCCGGTGGAACCGGGCGCGGTGCGCGCGCTGCTGGAGGCCTACCCATGAGCACTGGGGCGGGCATCCAGACCAGTCCGGAGACGCATCCGCTGACCTGGCGGCTGCGCGGCCGGGACGCGGTCACGGAACTGGCCGATTACGAGGCGCTCGACGGCTATGCGGCGCTGCGTCAAGCGCTGACCCAGCTGAGTCCTGGCGAAGTCACGCAGGTGGTGAAGGATTCCAATCTGCGCGGCCGCGGTGGCGCCGGTTTTCCCGCCGGGGTGAAGTGGAGCCTGGTACCCATGGGTGCCGATGCACCCCGGCAGAAGTACCTGATCTGCAACGCCGACGAGATGGAGCCTGGGACTTTCAAGGACCGTCTGCTGCTGGAGCGCCTGCCGCACCAGTTGCTCGAGGGCATGATCCTCACCGCCTACGCCATGCAGGCATCGCGCGGTTACATCTTTTTGCGCGGCGAATACGTGCTCGCCACCCGGCGCCTCGAACAGGCGCTGGCCCAGGCCCGCCAGGCGGGCTATCTGGGCGCGAACATCCTTGGCAGCGGTTGGAGCTTCGATCTCTGCGTCCACACCGGCGCCGGCCGCTACATCTGCGGCGAAGAGACCGCGCTGATCAACTCGCTGGAAGGGCGCCGCGCCAACCCGCGCGCCAAACCGCCGTTTCCGCAGATCGCCGGGCTCTGGGGCAAACCCACGGTGGTCAACAACTGCGAGACCCTGAACTGCATTCCGGCCATCGTTCGCCACGGCGCCGAGTGGTTCAAGGGCCTGTCCCAGGGCCGCAGCCCCGACAGCGGTACCAAGCTCTATGGCGCTTCGGGCCGCGTCCAGCGTCCTGGGGTATGGGAGCTGCCCATTGGCACCACCGCCCGCGAATTGATCGAGGAACACGCCGGCGGCATGCGCGAAGGGCTGGCACTCAAGGCCTGGCTGCCGGGCGGCGCCTCCACCGATTTCCTGCTGCCGAGCCATCTGGACCTGGCGATGGATTACGACACCATCATGAAGGCCGGCAGCCGCATGGGCACCGGTCTGATCATGGCGGTGGACGACCACCAGAGCATGGTTTCAGTGGTGCGCAACCTGGAAACCTTCTTCGCGCGGGAATCCTGTGGCTGGTGTACGCCGTGCCGCGATGGCCTGCCCTGGACGGTGAAGCTGCTGCGCGCGCTGGAACGCGGCGAGGGCGAGCCGGGCGATCTGGAGATCCTCGCGCAGATCGCGCGCCAGCTCGGCCCCGGCAAGACCTTCTGCGCCCATGCGCCGGGCGCGGTCGAGCCCTTGCAGAGCGCGCTCAAGTATTTTCGCGAAGAGTTCGAGCGCGGCATTGCGGTGCCCGCTGCGGCGGTGAATGGCTAGTTCGGGCATCACCCCGAAGCAGACGACAGGTAGTGACGATCGGTCGGCAGGCCGATCCCTGGCAACAGACTAGAGACGCCATGGCAACGATTCATGTAGACGGCAAGGAATATCAGGTCGACGGCGCCGACAACCTGTTGCAGGCCTGCCTGTCGCTCGGTCTCGATATTCCCTATTTCTGCTGGCATCCGGCGCTGGGCAGCGTCGGCGCCTGCCGCCAGTGCGCGGTCAAGCAGTACGCCAATGCCGACGACACCCGCGGCCGGCTGGTGATGTCCTGCATGACGCCGGCTGCCGACAACAGCTACATTGCCATCGCTGACGACGAAGCCCGGGAGTTTCGCGCCAGCGTGGTCGAATGGTTGATGACCAACCATCCCCACGATTGCCCGGTCTGCGAGGAAGGCGGCAACTGCCACTTGCAAGACATGACGGTGATGACCGGCCATTCCCGCCGCCGCTACCGCTTCGCCAAGCGCACCCACCGCAACCAGGAACTCGGTCCGTTCATCGGCCACGAGATGAACCGCTGCATCGCCTGCTATCGCTGCGTGCGCTATTACCGCGACTATGCGCAGGGCGAGGACTTCGGCGTCTACGGTGCGCACGACAACCTCTATTTCGGCCGCGTCGAGGACGGCGTGCTGGAAAATGAATTCTCCGGCAATCTGGTCGAGGTCTGTCCCACCGGGGTGTTCACCGACAAGACCCACGCCGCGCGCTACAACCGCAAGTGGGACATGCAGTTCGCCCCCAGTGTCTGCCAGCAGTGCGCGGTGGGTTGCAACATCAGCCCCGGCGAGCGCTACGGCGAATTGCGGCGCATCGAAAACCGCTACAACGGTGCGGTGAATCACTATTTTCTGTGCGACCGTGGCCGCTTCGGCTATGGCTACGTCAACGCCGACGACCGCCCGCGGACCCCGCTGCTGCGCGATGCCGAAGGCCAGGCGCAGGCCACGGTGGATGCGGCACTGCGCACCGCCGCGGAGCGTCTGCGCGGTGCGCCCCTGATCGGCATCGGTTCGCCGCGCGCCAGCCTAGAGGCCAATTTCGCCCTGCGCGAACTGGTCGGCGCGGAGAATTTCTCGACCGGCATCGGCGCAGCGGAGTGGGAGGTGGTGCAGGCGATTGTCGAGACGCTGCGGGCGTCGGGCAGCCGCATCCCCAGCCTGCGGGAAATGGAAGACGCCGACGCCGTGCTGGTGCTCGGCGAGGACGTCACCCAGACCGCGCCGCGCATCGCGCTCGCCCTGCGTCAGGCGAGCCGCGGGCGGCGCCGCGAGCTGGCCGCCGCAGCCGGGATCGCCGGCTGGCAGGCCGAGGCTCTGGACGACATCGGCCAGCACGAGCGGCAGCCCCTGTTCGTCGCCGGGGTGGCTGCCACGCGGCTGGACGACATCGCTGCCGAGGCGGTGCGCCAGACGCCGGAAGATCTGGCCCGGCTCGGCTTTGCCGTGGCCCATGCCCTGGATCCGACGGCACCGGCGGTCGCCGATCTCGATGCCGCTCAGGCCGCGCTCGCTGCGCGCATCGCCGCCACCCTCGGTGCCGCGCGCCGGCCACTGCTGGTGAGCGGCAGCAGCCTGGGTTCGACGGCGCTGATCGCCGCCATCGCCAACATTGCCACCGCCCTCGCCAGGCGCGGGGTGGATGCCGGTCTGAGCCTGGTGGTGCCCGAGGTGAACACCCTGGGCGTGGCCCTGTTCGGCGGTCTCAGCGTGGACGCGGCCCTGGCGCGGGTGCGGGAGGAGGGCGCGGGGCTGGTCGTGCTCGAGAACGACCTGGCGCGCCGCGCCGATCCGACGCTGGTGACCGCGGCGCTGGCCGCGGCGCGGGCGGTGATCGCCATCGATCATCAGGCGACCGCCACCACTGCGGCGGCGGCCGTGGTACTGCCCGCGGCGAGCTTTGCCGAGGGGGACGGCACGGTGGTCAGCCAGGAAGGTCGTGCCCAGCGCTATTTCCAGGTTTACGACCCGGCCTATTACAACCTGGCCAGCACCATCAAGGAGAGTTGGCGCTGGCTCCAGGGGCTCGCTGGTTGCCTGCGCGATGCCGCGCCGGCCTGGGAATCCCTGGACGAGGTCACCGGTGCCTGTGCCCGGGCGGTGCCGGCACTGGCACGCATCACCGCAGCCGCCGCGGATGCGGAATTCCGCGTCGCGGGCCGCAAGATCGCGCGCCAGCCGCTGCGCTACAGCGGCCGCACCGCGATGCGCGCCAACATCTCGGTGCACGAACCCCGGGCGCCGCAGGATGCCGACTCCGCGCTGACCTTCTCGATGGAGGGTTATGGCGGCGTCAGGGAACCGGGCGCGCTGATTCCGTTCGCCTGGGCGCCGGGCTGGAACTCGCCCCAGGCCTGGAACAAGTTTCAGGACGAAGTGGGCGGCCATCTGCGTGCCGGTGATGGCGGCGTGCGGCTGTTCGACGGCTGCGCCGCGCTGCCGGAATACCGCGCTGCAGCGCCGGCGGCCTTTGCCGCGCGCGCCGATGAATGGCGCCTGCTGCCGCTCTACCACATCTTCGGCAGCGAGGAACTTTCCGCGCGCGCACCCGCGGTGGCCAGTCGCGTGCCGGCCGTCCAGGTGGCGATCGCCGCCAGCGCTGCGGCACACCTGGGCGTGGCCGCCGGCGGTGCGCTCGACATCGGTCTGGGCGAGGCGGTAGTGCGCTTGCCGGTGCGGATCGACGCCAGCCTGCCCGCGGGCACCCTGGGTATTCCCGCCGGGTTGCCGGGCATGCCGCCGCTACCCGCATGGGCCACCGCGAGGGTCGCGCCGTGAACCTGGAGTGGCTGACCCCGGAATTGATCGCCATCCTGATTGCCATCGGCAAGGCCGTGGTGATCCTGCTCGCGGTGGTCCTGTTCGCGGCCTACCTGAGCTTCATCGAGCGCCGCCTGCTGGCGCTGTGGCAGGATCGCCACGGGCCCAACCGGGTCGGCCCGTTCGGCATCTTTCAGCTGATCGCCGACATGATCAAGATGTTCTTCAAGGAGGACTGGACGCCGCCGTTCGCCGACAAGCTCACCTTCCTGCTGGCGCCGGTGATCGCCATGAGCGCGTTGCTGATCGCCTTCGCCATCGTGCCGGTGACGCCGACCTGGGTGGTCGCCGATCTCGACATCGGCATCCTGTTCTTCTTCGCGCTCGCGGGGCTCGCGGTGTACGCGGTGATGTTCGCCGGCTGGTCCAGCAACAACAAGTATTCCCTGCTCGGCGGCCTGCGCTCGGCGGCCCAGACGGTCAGCTATGAAGTGTTCATGGGGATTTCCCTGATGGGCGTGGTGGCCCAGGCGGGCTCCTTCAATCTGGGCGACATCGTTGCCGCCCAGGCCGATCTCTGGTTCATCGTGCCGCAGTTCTTCGGCTTTCTGACTTTCGCGCTGGCGGGCGTTGCGGTTGCGCACCGCAGCCCCTTCGATCTGCCGGAGGCCGAGCAGGAGCTTGCCGCCGGCTATCACACCGAATATTCCGGCCTCAAATGGGGCATGTTCTTCGTCGGCGAATATGTCGGCGTGGTGCTGATCTCGGCGCTCCTGGTGACGCTGTTTCTCGGTGGCTGGCAGGGTCCGCTGCTGCCGCCGGTAGTGTGGTTCATTCTGAAGACGCTGTTCTTCGTGATGCTGTTCATCCTGTTGCGCGGTGCGCTGCCACGGCCGCGCTACGACCAGATCATGGCGGTGGGCTGGAAGGTCTGCCTGCCGCTCACCCTGATCAACCTGCTGGTTACCGGAGCCATCGTGCTTGCCGGTAGCGGCCCTGCCGGGAACTGACCACGCGCCATGCTGAGCAAACTGATCAAGGGATTCGGCTCCCAGTTGCGCAGTCTGTGGATGGTGTTTTCCCACGCCTTCCGCCGCCGCGACACCATTCAGTATCCCGAGCAACCGGTCTACCTGCCGCCGCGCTACCGCGGCCGCATCGTGCTCACCCGCGATCCCGATGGCGAGGAGCGTTGCGTGGCCTGCAACCTGTGCGCGGTTGCCTGCCCGGTGGGCTGCATCTCGCTGCAGAAGGCGGAGACCGAGGACGGCCGCTGGTTTCCGGAATTCTTCCGCATCAATTTTTCGCGCTGCATTTTCTGCGGGATGTGCGAGGAAGCCTGCCCGACCACGGCGATCCAGCTGATTCCCGATTTCGAGCTGGCCGAGTATCGCCGCCAGGATCTCGTGTACGAGAAGCAGGATCTGCTGATCGCCGGCAGCGGCAAGAATCCCGACTACAACTTTTACCGCGAGGCCGGCCTCGCCATTGCCGGCAAGCCCAAGGGTGCCGCGCGCAATGAGGCGCAGCCGGTGAGCGTGAAAACCCTGCTGCCCTGAGCGGCGGATCTGGATCCGGAGAGAGGCGAACGTGGAACTGGCGTTTTACAGCTCCGCCGCGGTGGCGATCCTCGCCACGCTGCGCGTGGTGACGACCGGCAACCCGGTGCATGGGCTGCTGTATCTGATCGTCTCGCTGCTGGCGGTGGCGATGGTGTTCTTTGCCCTGGGCGCGCCCTTTGCCGGCGCGCTCGAAGTCATCGTCTATGCCGGCGCCATCCTGGTGCTGTTCGTGTTCGTGGTGATGATGCTCAACCTGGGCCCGGAACTGGTCCACCAGGAGCGGCAGTGGCTGCGCCCGGCGCAATGGATCGGGCCGAGCGCACTCAGTGCGGCGTTGCTGGTCACGCTGCTGTGGTTCCTGTTCGGTGCCGATGCCGGCACCGGGGCGCTGGCGGGGCAGGGCACCGTGGGACCGAAACAGGTGGGCATCGCGCTGTTTGGCCCCTATCTGTTGGTGGTGGAACTGGCCTCGCTGCTGTTGCTCGCGGCTCTGGTCGCGGCCTATCACCTCGGGCGTCGGGAGGATCGGCGATGAACGCGATTCCACTGGCGCACGGGCTTGCGCTCGCCGCGGTGCTGTTCGGTATCGGTCTGGTGGGCGTCATGGTGCGGCGCAATCTGTTGTTCATGCTGATGAGCCTCGAAGTCATGATGAACGCGGCGGCGCTGGCGTTCGTGGTGGCCGGCGCCCGCTGGGCACAGCCCGATGGCCAGGTGATGTTCATCCTGGTGCTGACGCTCGCCGCCGCCGAGGTGTCGATCGGCCTCGCCCTGCTGATCCAGCTGTACCGGCGCTTCCATTCCCTCGACATCGATCTTGCCGGGGAGCTGCGCGGATGAATCTGCTGTATCTGACGATCCTGTTCCCATTGCTCGGCTATCTGGTGCTGGCGTTCAGCCGCGGCCGGTTTCCGGATGCGCTCGCCGCGCTGATCGGTGTCGGCAGCGTGGGGCTCTCGGCCTTGACCGCAGCCTGGGTGGGCAGCGAGTTCCTGCATGATCCGCAGCCCTTCACGCAACTGCTCTGGCACTGGTTCAGCGTCAACGGCTTGGCCCCCGATTTCAGCCTGCGCCTGGATGGCCTGTCGCTGACCCTGCTCGGCGTGGTCGCCGGGGTCGGGTTTCTGATCCACCTGTTCGCTGCCTGGTACCTGCGTGGCGAAGCCGGTTATGCGCGGTTCTTCGCCTACATGAACCTGTTCGTCGCCAGCATGCTGGTGCTGGTGCTGGGCGACGATCTGCTGGTGCTCTACCTGGGCTGGGAAGGCGTGGGGCTGTGCAGTTATCTGCTGATCGGCTTCTACTTCCGTGATCCGGCCAACGGTGCGGCGGCGCTCAAGGCGTTCGTGGTGACCCGCGTCGGCGACGTCTTCCTCGCCATCGCGCTGTTCATGCTTTATGCCCAGTGCGGCACGCTGAACATTGCCGAGGTGCTGGAGAAGGCTCCGCAACTGTGGCAAGCGGGCGATCCCGCGGTGACCTGGATCGCGCTGCTCCTGCTCGGCGGTGCGGTGGGCAAGTCGGCGCAGCTGCCCCTGCAAACCTGGCTGGCCGATGCCATGGCCGGCCCCACGCCGGTGTCGGCGCTGATCCACGCCGCCACCATGGTGACCGCCGGGGTCTATCTGATCGCACGCCTGCACGGCATCTTCCTGCTCGCCCCGGACGTGCTCGCCCTGGTGGGCCTGGTCGGCGGCGCGACGCTGCTGCTCGCGGCCTGCGCGGCGCTGGTGCAGACCGACATCAAGCGGGTGCTGGCCTATTCGACGATGAGCCAGATCGGCTACATGTTTCTGGCGCTCGGGGTCGGTGGCTGGCATGCCGCCATCTTCCACCTGATGACCCATGCCTTCTTCAAGGCGCTGCTGTTTCTCGCCGCGGGCGCGGTCATCGTCGCCTGCCACCATGAGCAGAACATCTTCCGCATGGGCGGCCTGCGCCGCAAGCTGCCGTTGGCCTATGCCGCCTTTCTGGCGGGTGGCGGAGCGCTGGCCGCGCTGCCGCTGGTCACCGCAGGGTTCTACAGCAAGGACGCCATCCTCTGGGCGGCGCTGGCCGCCGGGCAGCAGCCGCTGGTGGCCGCGGGGCTGGTGGGTGCCTTCCTCACCGCGCTCTATACCTTCCGGCTGATCTTCATCGTCTTTCATGGCCAAGCGTTTGCGACACATGGCCAAGCGCACGGTACACATGGCCAAACGCAGGGCGCGCACGGCCAAGCCCAGGGTGCGCATGGAGCTTCCGGGGACGTGCAACCCGGCAAGGGTCTGGCGCATGGCCTGCCGCTGGTGGTGTTGCTGGTGCTGTCCACCTGGGTCGGCGCCCAGATCGTGCCGCCGCTGAGTGGTGTGCTGCCGGCCGATCCGGGTCACGAGGGCGGCGCGCTCAGGCACCAGCTGGAATGGCTGTCCGCCGGCATCGTCACGATCGGCATCGGCATCGCGGCGGTCCTGTTTCTCGGTCGCCGGCGACTGGTGGACGCCATCGCGGCGAGCCTGCCGGGACGCCTGCTCGGCGGGCTGTGGCGCCACGCCTGGGGCTTCGACGCGCTCTACGACTGGCTGTTCGTGCGCCCCTACTGCTGGCTGGCGCGCGTATTGCGCAACGATCCGGTCGACCAGAGTCTGCGGGTGATCCCCTGGCTCGCCCGGCGCGGCCACGATGTGCTCGGGGCCGCCCAAAACGGTTTGTTGCGCTGGTATGCGGCCGCGATGGTGCTCGGTGCACTGCTGGTGCTGGCGCTGCTGGCACTGCCCTGAGACCGCAGCTTGCTGCTGCTGACTGCTGACTGAATCGATTAGACGGGAACGCATACCACCATGGTTCTGGCCTGGCTCATTCTGATACCCCTGATTGGCGGCCTGCTGGCCTGGCCGGCCGAGCGGCTGGGCAGCTGGGCACCGCGCTGGATCGCGCTGCTCTCGATGCTGGCGGTGCTGGTGATCGCGATCCAGCTGTGGCGGCTCGGCGACTATGGTGCGGCGGCTACCGCAGCGGCCGGATCCTGGCAGCTCGAATGGCAGGTGCCCTGGATTCCACGCTTCGGCATCGATTTCCATCTCGCCCTCGATGGGTTGGCGCTGAGCATGGTGATCCTCACCGCGCTGATCGGCCTGCTCGCCGTGGGCTGTTCGTGGCGGGAGGCCGAGCGCCGCGTCGGACTGTTCCAGCTGAACCTGCTGTGGGTGCTGGCCGGGGTGCTGGGCATCTTCCTCGCCATCGACCTGTTCCTGTTCTTTTTCTTTTGGGAAATGATGCTGGTGCCCAGCTATTTCCTCATCGCACTGTGGGGCCATGCCGGAAGCCCGCGCGCGCGCCGGGTTGCCGCGGCCACCAAGTTTTTTGTTTATACCCAGATCAGCGGTCTGTTGCTGCTGCTCGCCATCATCGGCCTGGTGTATGCCCACCAGCGGGCGACCGGGCAGCTGACCTTCGACTATGACCTGCTGCGCACCACCCAGCTGCCGGATCGGGTCGAATTCCTGTTGATGCTGGGCTTCCTGGCCGCGTTCGCGGTCAAGTTGCCGCTGGTGCCCTTTCACGGCTGGCTGCCCGATGCCCACGCCGAGGCGCCCAGTGCCGGCAGCGTCGATCTCGCCAGCCTGCTGCTGAAAACTGCGGCCTATGGCCTGCTGCGCTTCAGCCTGCCGCTGTTCCCCGAGGCGAGCCACCAGATCGCGCCACTGATGATGGGCCTGGGCCTGGTCAGCATCGTCTACGGCGCGGTGCTCGCCTTCGCCCAGCACGACATCAAGCGCCTGATCGCCTATACCAGCATTTCGCACATGGGTTTCGTGGTGATCGGTATCTACGCCGGCAGCACCGAGGCGCTCGCAGGCGTGGTGGTGCAGATGGCCGCGCACGCGCTCTCGGCGGCGGGCCTGCTGATCCTCGCGGGCTCGCTGTACGCGCGGCTGGGGACCCGTGACTTGCGCGAGATGGGTGGCCTGTGGACGCGTCTGCCGATCCTGCCGGGCGTGTCGCTGTTCTTTGCCGCCGCTACCCTGGGCATGCCGGGAACCGGCAATTTCATCGGCGAATTCCTCATCCTGCTCGGTGCCTATCCGGCGGCACCGCTGGTGACCGCGGCTGCCACCGGCGGGCTGGTACTGGCTTCGGTCTATGCGTTGACCCTGATCCATCGCATCTACTACGGCCCCGAGCCGGAAGGGCAGCGGGTGGTCGCCACGGTGGCCGGTAGCGAGGTGGCGATGTTTGCCCTCCTGATCGTGTTGTTGGTGTGGATCGGTCTGTGTCCGCAGGTGGTGATCGACACCTCGTCCGGCGCCGTCGCGGGTATTCGCGATCTCTACCTGTCCGCCGCATCAGCCACGGGAGTACCGGCGCCGTGAATCTGCATCCCCATGATCTGCTGCTGATGGCGCCACTGTTGCTGTGTTCGGTCACCGCCGTCATGGTGATGCTCGCCATCGCCATCCGGCGCCACCATGGGCTCACCGCGCTGATCGCGGTGGCCGGGTTGGGCGCCGCGCTGGCCAGCGCAGTCTGGCTGTTGCGCGAAGGCAGCAGCGGGGCGGTCACCGGCCTCATCTTCGTCGATAGCGTCAGCCTGTATTTCATGGCCCTGATCGCCGCCACCACCCTGGGTTGCGCGGTGTTGTGCGCCGGCTATCTGGACAGCTATCCCGGATTGCGCGAGGAAGCCTACATCCTGCTGCTGGTTGCGGCGACGGGCGCCATGGTGCTGGTGTCGAGCGCCCATCTCGCGGCGGCGTTCATCGGTCTGGAGCTGCTGTCGGTGCCGCTCTACGGACTGGTGGCCTATACCCGCAATCAGCGCGCGGCACTCGAGGCCGGCATCAAGTACCTGGTGCTGTCGGCGACGGCATCGGCATTTCTGCTGTTCGGCATCGCCCTGCTCTATGCCGACAGCGGCACGCTGAGCCTGATCGCGCTCGGCGAGCGCAATGGCGGTGGCCCCATGGTGTTGCTCGGCGGCGGCCTGCTGCTGGTCGGGCTCGCCTTCAAGCTGTCGCTGGCACCGCTGCACCTGTGGACGCCCGATGTCTATCAGGGTGCGCCGGCGCCGGTCGGCGCCTTCCTGGCCACGGTGGCCAAGATTGCAGTGTTCGCCCTGGTGCTGCGCCTGCTGGTGGCCATTCCGACGGCCGAGGTCGCCGCGTTCCAGCAACTGTTCCTGGGGCTGGCGCTGCTGTCGATTCTGGTCGGCAATCTGCTGGCGCTGACCGAGACCAACCTCAAGCGCCTGCTCGGATACTCGTCGATCGCCCATTTCGGCTACCTGCTGATTGCCGTGGTGGCCAAGCTCGCCGCCGGCTTCGAGGCGATCCTGGTGTATCTGGCGCTCTACGCCGCGGCGACCCTGGGCGCCTTCGCGGTCCTGGCGCAGGTTTCTCGCGCCGGCAACGAACGCGATGTCGAACGCCTGGACGATGTCCGCGGCCTGTTCTGGCGGCGGCCGACGTTGGCGGTGATCTTTGCCCTGCTGATGCTGTCGCTGGCCGGCATTCCGATGACGGCAGGCTTCATGGGCAAGTTCACTCTGTTTACCGTCGGGGTGCAGGCCAATCTGTGGCTGGCGCTGGCGATCATGGTGATCGGCAGCACCATCGGGGTGTTCTATTACCTCCGGGTCGTGGTCGCGCTGTTTCGCCGTGGCGTTGCGGTGTCGGAAGCCACTGCCGGTCCGGCGCGTTGGGCAGGAAGCCTGGTGATCGCGGTGGTCGCCGCGCTGACCTTGGGTCTGGGCCTGTACCCGCAGCCGATCTTCGACCTGGTCGGTTCGTTGATCAACTGAACGTCAGCGCTGCGGAAGTTCTTGCGCTGACGTTCCGGGCTGAAGTTCCGGGCTGAAGTTCCGAACTGAAGTTTTCGCGCGGACGTTCCCCAAATCGCCGCGGCGCTGGCGTCCGGCGCCGCTGGTCGATGGCGGCCGTATCGAGTAAGTTAGCCCCCCACCCTTGTCATCATGACTATCGCGCCGGCTCTGCGCCGGCACTGCTTACAGGAGCTTGCGGATGGAATGCGGAATACAGATGCTGTTTCAGAATCCCGGCAACCTCAGTGACGCCGAGGTCTATGCCGCCGAGCTGAAGCTCGCCAAACTGGCCGAGCCAGCCGGGTTCGATTCGATCTGGTGTGTCGAGCACCATTTCACCGATTACACCATGTGCCCGGATGTCACCCAGTTCCTGAGCTACATGGCCGGCTGCACCAGCCGCATCAGGCTGGGCACCGGCGCCGTGATCCTGCCCTGGCACGATCCGCTGCGCGTGGCCGAAGAGATTGCCTTGCTCGACTATTACAGCGAAGGTCGCACCATTCTCGGCATGGGCCGGGGGCTGGCGCGGATCGAGTACGAAGGCTTCCGCGAGGACATGAACCAGAGTCGGACCAAGTTCAACGAGGCGGCGCAGATGATCGTGTCCGCGCTGGAGACCGGTTTCGCCGAGTACCACGGCGAGGTGGTCAAGCAGCCGCGGGTGGAGATCCGTCCGCGGCCGCCGCGCAGCTTCGCGGGGCGCCTGTTCTCGGTGGCCATGTCGCCGGATTCCATCGATGCCGGCGCCGAGCTGGGCACCCAGATCATGCTGTTCATGCAGCGCCCGATCGAGCAGATGGCCGCCGAAGTGAATCGCTACCGTGCCCTGTTCCGCGCCCGCCACGGCCGCGAGCCGGGCCCGGTGCTGTGCAACGATTTCATCATCTGCGATGACAGCGCCGAGCGCGCCGAGGAGATGGCGCGCAAGTACATCGCCGCCTATTTCCTCTCCGCCGCCAATCACTACGAGATGGCCGGGGCTCACTTCACCGGCACCAAGGGCTATGCGTCCTACGCCGACGCCGCCAAGATGCTCCAGGAAGCCGGGCTCGAGGCGGTTGCCGACGCCTTCGTCGAATTGCAGATCTGGGGCACGCCGCAGCAGATCTTCGACAAGCTGGAGGCCCGGCAGAAGGCAATGGGCGATTTCCAGCTCAACGGCTGTTTCAGCTTCGCGGGCATGCCCTACGACTATGCCGAGCGCAGCATGAAGCTCTACGGCGCCCGCTGCATTCCCGAGCTGCACAACTGGAAATCCCGCGCCGCGGCCTGAATGTCGCCGGTGCGCTCACCACTCGCCAACGGGGTCCACGGACCCCGGTGGTCGTTATGGATCCACCTCGCCAGGGATTTTCGAGTCAGGAGCTCTCGAATACTGGGCTCTTGAACACTGGGCTCTCGAACAAGGGATTGCTCCCGAACCGCCGCTTCGCATCACCAAGGCCGCGGTACGTATCAGTGCACGGCGCACTCCAGGCATTGCAGCAGCAGTTGTTCGCGCGGTGCGGACAGCCAGCGCAGATCGCCGCTGCGCAGCAACGGCTGGAACAGGGCCGCGAGGCGTGACAGCTCGGTGCCCAGCGCGGCACCGGCCCCCGTCAGGCGGCCACCCTCGAGCAGCTGTTGCAGCAACTGCTGGCGCAGATCCAGGGCTGGTTCCACTGGCACCTGCTCGAATGCCTCCACGCCGGCCAGTCGGGCCGCGGCGGCTACCGCATCCTGCAAGCCGCCGAGCTGATCCACCAGGCCGAGTTGCTGCGCCTGGCGACCGGTCCAGACCCGGCCCTGGGCGATGGCATCGACGTCTTCCGGCGTGCGCTCGCGACCGTTGGCGACCAGGGCCACGAACTGGCCATAGAGATTCTCGACGCTGCTCTGGATCAGCCGTTCGGCTTGCTGGGTGAGGGGCCGGCCGAGGTGAAAGGCGCCGCTCAAGGCATGGGTGCCGACGCCGTCGTTGCGAATTCCCAGGGCGGACAAGGAATCCTCGAAGGTGGGCACCAGACCGAACACCCCGATCGAACCGGTAATGGTGGTCGGTGCGGCCCAGATTTGATCGGCCTCGGCGGCGATCCAGTAGCCGCCGGAGGCCGCCACGCTGCCCATGGAGATCACCACCGGGATGCCGGCGGCACGGGTGGCGAGCAGCTCGCGGCGAATGAGATCGGCGGCAAAGGCACTGCCGCCAGGGCTGTCGACCCGCACCACCAGCGCCTTCAGGTTGTCGCGCTCACGGGCCTTGCGGATCAGCCGCGACAGGCTGTCGCCGCCGATGGCGCTGGTGGTCTGCTCGCCGTCGTACATGGTTCCGGCGGCGACGAGCACGCCGATGCGCGCCTTGCCGCCGTCGTGCAGTGGCAGCCTGCGCACGTGCTGGAGATAGGTCTGCACGTCCACCTGGGCATAGCCCTCGTCCTCACCACCGCCGCTGCCGGCCTGCTCGCGCAGCCGGGCGGCCAGCTCCGGCCGCGTGCTCAGGTGGTCCACCAGCTTCTCGCGCAACGCTAGTTGCGCGCCATCGCCGCCGGTGGCCGCGAGCCTGGCATCGATGGCGTCGATGTAATGGTCCAGGGCCGAGGCGGGCAGCGCGCGGCGCGTTTCCACGCCGGTGCGATAGTGTTGCCACAGCTCGCCGAGCCAGGCGCTGGTGTGCTCGCGCGAGGCCGGGGACATGGCGGTGGCCGTAAAGGGTTCGATGGCGTCCTTGTACTTGCCGACCCGGAACACGTGGAAATGGATCTTCAGCCGCTCCAGCGCTTCCTTGAAATAGAGGCGATAGCTGGCAAAGCCGCTGAGCAGTACGTGGCCCAGCGGATTGAGATGGATTTCATCGGCAAAGCTCGCCAGGTAGTACTGCGTCTGATCGTAGCTGTCGCCGATGGCGATCACCGGCTTGCCGGCGGCGCGGAAGCGTTGCAGCGCGGCGCCGATCGCGTCGAGCTTGTCCAGCCCGCCGCCGGCCAGCGCGTCGGGTTGCAGGGCGATGCCCTTGATACGGACGTCGCTGGCCGCGGCATCGATGGCTGCCACCAGATCGCCGACCAGCGTCTCGGGGGCCGGGCCCGCGTCGGGGGCGAGCAGGTCGCCCGGGCTGGGCAGACTGAGCTGTTCGACCAGGATGCCTTCCGGCGCCACGCGCAGCAGGGCGCTGTCCGGCAGCGGCGCCAGACCACCCCCGAACAGGCTGACCAGCAACAACACCAGGAGCAGGGCCACCAGCGCTCGCACCAGCGTGGTGAACACGTGCAATGCACGGCCGATGCCGCGCAGCAGGCGGCGCAGGAAGCCGGGCTTGTCCTTGCTCATGACTAGGGTCTCTCCGAATGAATGCGCTGGTGTGAACGGGTTGCGCTGAGCACGACGCAATGAGCTCGCTGCGCTGAATTCAGCCGGGCAGCGCGACGGCCGGATGGCCGCTGCGGCCTGACGTGTTGCGTGCGACCCAGTTCGCGGCCTTGCGGCTCAGTCCGCGGCGAGCGGTACCCGCCGCCAGCGGCTGTAGAGCATCGCCGCCACGAACAGGATCACTACGGCAGCCATGGCCAGCGCATCCCAGATGCCGGCATCGGGCGCGAACAGTCGGGTCATGATGACGCAGAAATACAGCAGGCAGACGAAGCACAGCGCCGCCAGGCCGCGGGGTTCGGCGCGGTAGACCGTGGGCACAAAGATCAACAGTGGCAGCAGCGCCGGGATGAGCAGCAGCGGCGGGGTGTCGCCGGTGAGGATGCCCGCCGCGAGGGCGCCGAGCAGCGTCAGCAGACTGGCAAGGGTAACGCCCCGCACGATGGCGACCGCCGCGGGGCGCGGTGGGCGCCGGGGCTTGCGCGCGCGCGGTTTCACAGGATGGCCAGCACGTTTTCAGGTGGCCTGCCCAGCGCCGCGCGGGCGCCGGCGATCACGATGGGGCGTTCGATCAGGCGCGGGTGGCGCACCATCGCGGCGATGATGGCGTCTTCATCGAGGCCGGGATCGTCGAGGCCGGCCTCCGCATGTTCGGGCTCACCGGTGCGCAGCAGTTGCCGCGCGCCCATGCCCAGCTTGCGCAGCAGCTCCTTCAGGGTCGCCGCGTCCGGCGGCGTTTCGAGGTAGAGCACGATCGCGGGTTCGATGCCGCGTTCGCGCAGCAGCTCCAGCGTCTGGCGCGATTTGGAGCAGCGCGGGTTGTGGTAGATGGTGACCATGGCCTGTGTAGAATCCATCGCGAATGGCGGCATTCTAACGCCCCGATTGCAGGTGGAACCACTTTGACGGTTTGGTGGCAGGACATACGGCAGGGGTTCGGTGCGACTCTCGCCCTGGCGCGGCACTTTCTCCAGCGCTACCGCGACGACGGCTGTCTGATCAGTGCCGCGGCGCTCACCTACATGACCTTGTTCGCGATCGTGCCGCTGCTGACCCTGACCTTCGCAGCCTTTTCGCTGGTGCCGGCGCTGGGCGTTACGGGTGAGCGCATCCAGGCGCTGATCCTGGCGCTGCTGGTGCCCGCGGGCAGCCCGGAGATCGGGGCTCACCTGATCGCGTTTGCCGCGCAGACCCGCACGCTCAGTGCCGTCGGTGGCCTGCTGCTGGTGGTCACCGCGCTGCTCACGCTGCGCGGCATCGAGCGCGCCTTCAACCGCATCTGGGGCGTGGTCGACGACCGGCGCGCGGGGGCCGGATTCCTGCGTTACTGGGCAGTGCTGACCCTGGGTCCGTTGCTGATCGGCGCCGGCCTGGTGATGCACACCTATCTGGTGGCATTGCAGGCGCTGGTGGATCCGGTCGACATTCTCGGCATCACCCGGCTGCTGCTCGAATACCTGCCCTGGCTGCTGACCTGGGTGGCGTTCAGCCTGCTGTATGTCGCGGTGCCCAACGCGCCGGTCGCCACCGGCCACGGCGTGGTCGGCGGGCTGGCCGCCGCGCTCGCCTTCCAGGGGGCGAAAGCCCTGTTCGGGGTCCTGGTCACCGACAGCAGCTATCGCACCGTCTACGGCGCCTTCGCCGCCTTTCCGCTGTTTCTGCTGTGGATCCACCTGTGCTGGATGATCGTGCTCGGCGGCGCCGAGCTGACCCGTGCCCTCGAAACCTTCAGCGCCGCGCGCCGCGCCGGGCCCATGCCGGATCTGGTCGCCATCCTGGTGGCCTGCGCGCTGTGCGCCCGCGCCCAGGACAGTGGCGCCACCGTCCGCGACCGCGACCTGATCGCCGCCGGGGTACCCGACCGGCAGTGGCGGCGGCTGCGCGACCTGCTGCGCCGGCAGCGCATCCTGGCCCGCACCGCGGCCGGCGCCTATGTGCTCGCCCGCCATCCGGGGCATCTCCGCGTCGCGCAGCTGGCGGCGCTGGTACCCGGGGAGACCCTGGCCGAGGCCCGGCTGCGGGTGCCGCCACTGCGCGGCCTGCCCGGGGTGGAGCGGGTGCAGGAACTGCTCGAATCCGGTCGGACGGCGTTCCGGGAACGGTTGCAGGTCAGTCTGGAAGAATTTCTGGACGCGGGCTTGCGAGATCAGGGTTTGCGAGATCAGGGCTTGCGAGATGAAGAATTGCGAGATGGAGAATCGAGGGATGCGGCAGCGAAACCGAAACCGAAACCCGAGCCCTGAGCTGGGCCGCCGCTGGTGGCCATGGCTGCTGGCGCTGGCGCTGACCGCGTGCGGAGAAGGTGAAGGTGGTAGCGGCATCGGCTACGCGCTGCACGGCGGCGGCGAACTGGCCCTGGAGAGCCTGCGCGGGCGCTGGGTATTCATCAACTACTGGGCCGAATGGTGCGCGCCGTGCCGGGAGGAGATTCCCGAACTCAACGCCTTCGCGGCGGCGCATCCGGATCGCGTCCGGATGCTGTCGGTGAATTTCGACGGCGTTATCGGTGAACCCTTGAGCGGTCAGCTCGCGGCGCTCGGAATCACCTTTCCGACGCTGCTGGCGGACCCGCGTACCGCACTGGGCGTGCCGCCCGCGCAGGGCCTGCCGGAGACCCTGGTGATCGATCCGGAGGGCCGCCTGCACCGGGTATTGCAAGGGCCGCAGACGCGCGCCACGCTGGCCGCTGCCATGGATGCCGCGCCGCGGTGAACGGCAGAGGTATCGGTATTACGGAAGGGGTATCGGTAGCAGGGGTATCCGCGACACGGAAAGGGGGGGTAAAGATGCGTGAGACATCGACCATGCCAACGGCGCCACTGCGCTGGTTGCCGGCACTGGCGCTCGCGGCGCTCGCGGACGACCGGCCCGCCGGAGTGAATGTCGCCGGTGTGGAGCTGGTGCTGGTGCGTACCGGTGACGGCGTACGTGCCTACGAGGGTCGCTGCCCTCATCAGGGCACCTTGCTCGCCGAAGGCGAGATCCGCGACGGCGCCCTGGTATGCCGCGCGCACCAGTGGCGCTTCGACCTCGCCGCGGGTGCCCGGCGGGGCGGTCCGGAATGTCTGCGCGGCTATCCGGTGCGGATCGAGGCGGGGCAGATCCTGGTGGGCCTGCCGATCGTCGAGGCCGCAGTGGCCACGCCGCCGCAGGCGTTGCGCACACCGGCACAGTTGCCCGGTGCGCGCGGTCTGCCACTGCTTGGCAATCTGTTCGATGTTCAACGCAGCGCGTTTCATCTGACCCTGGAGGAGGGCGCGCGGCGCTGGGGCCGGCTGTATCGCTTTCGCATCGGGCGCCGTCCGATGGCGGTGGTTGCCGATGCCGAGTTGGCCAACGCCATTCTCAAGGCGCGCCCGGGCGAATTCCGGCGCAGCAGCCAGCTCGAACGGGTGTCGATCCTGGGCGTGAGCACCCACGGCGTGTTCATGGCCGAGGGCGAACGCTGGCGGCGCCAGCGCCCGGTGGTGGTGCAGTCGCTGGATACCGGCCATCTGCGCCAGTTCTTTCCCACCCTGCTCAAGGTGCTCGACCGCCTGGCGCGCCGCTGGCAGGCGGTGGGCGGCGAGTCCGGCGGCCGCGATGTGCAGGCCGACCTGATGCGTTTCACCGTGGACGTCACCGCCTCGCTCGCCTTCGGCCAGGACATCAACACCCTGGAAGAGCAGGGCGAGGTCATCCAGCAGCATCTCGACAAGATCTTCCCCACCATCCAGCGCCGCTTGCTGGCACCCTTCCCCTACTGGCGCTGGCTGCGCCTGCCGGGGGATCGCGATCTGGTGCGGTCGGTGCGTCACATCTACGCCACGATCGCCGCGTTCGTGGCCGCCGCGCGCGCGCGGCTGGAGGCTCACCCGGAGTTGCGCCAGCAACCGGAAAACCTGCTGCAATCCCTGCTTGTCGCAGCCGCCGCGGATCCCCAGTTCGACGAGCGCGAGATCGCCGACAACGTGCTCACCATGCTGCTCGCCGGCGAGGACACCACCGCCAATACGCTGGCCTGGGCGCTGTATTTTCTCGCCGGCCATCCACAGGTGCAGGAGCGTATCGCCGCGGAGCTCGCCGCGGCGCTGCCGGACGGCCGGCTCGCCGATTTCGGGCAGGTCCGCGAGCTGGCTTACATCGACGCGGTGATCCAGGAGACCATGCGCCTGAAACCGGTGGCGCCGCTCAACATCGTCGAGGCCAATCACGATCTCGATATCGGGCCGCTGCGGCTGCGCAAGGGCGATGCCGTAGCGATCCTGACTCGGGCCATCGCGCTGGCCGAGCCGGCCTTCGCCGAGCCGCAGCGCTTCGACCCCGAGCGCTGGCTGCGCGCCGGCCGCCGCGAGTTCAACCCCCACTCGTTCATGCCCTTCGGTTCCGGCCCGCGCCTGTGCCCGGGCCGCAGCCTGGCGCTGCTGGAGATGAAGGCCGTGCTGGCCATGGTCGGCGTACACTTTCGCGTCGAACCGTCCTGCGAATTGGCACAGGTACGCGAGCACCTGGCGTTCACCATGAGTCCGGCGGGGCTGCGGCTGCGGCTGCGTGCCCGCAGCTGAAGCAGCGTGGGTTCAGCGGCGCGCCTGAAAGCCTTTGGTCAGCGCCAGGGCCGCCGCGCGCAGTGCTTCCCAGTGCGGCCGCCGGGCGGCCGAGAAATAGAGCGTGAGTTCGACGTCGGCGCTGTAGCTTGCCCGGAGCAGGCAATGGGGCAGCAGCTGGGACGCGCTCGCGCGCTTCGCATCGAGGCAGTAGAGCGCCTGCGGGGCGCCATCCTGCGCGCCGACATCCTGCGCGTTGACATCGATGCGCTGGTACTGGCTTCCCGGGGCCGCAGACGTGCCCTTGCCGGCGAGGGTGATGCGCAGGATCTCGGGCGATGCCGCGGCGAGAAATTCCGCGATGCGATGGGGACGAATGGGGGCGAAATCTGTCGCTTCGACCTTGAGCCGCGCCGTTTCCAGGCCGGGACGAGAACAGTCGCGCGCGTCGGCAAAGTAGGTACAGGGGATGTCGAAGCGCCAGCCGCCGATCACCACCGCAACGGGTCTCGTGTCGAAGGTCCGGGTGACGCCGAAGCCCATGCCCGGATAGGTCTGCTCCGCCCAGGCGTCGAGCGGGACCA
>DASUDS010000028.1:0-23292 GCA_036275455.1 Porticoccaceae bacterium | reverse complement strand
GGCGCATTCAGCACCACCTCGACCAGGCGGGTGATGGAAACATCGCCGATCTGCCAGGACAGTTGTTGGTGAAGTCGGTCGCTCATGATTTCCTCGCTGGGTTCTGGTTGTTGTTGTGGCGGTTGTCGTTGGGATTGTTATCGCGGCTTGTTGGGCAATCTAGGGAATCCCTGAACAAGTTGTCACCCCGGCGAAAGCCGGGGTCCAGATGCTTGATTTAACTAGATTCCGGCTTTCGCCGGAATGACGAAAGTGGCCTTGTTCAGCACTTCCCTAGGTCGGACCATTGCCGCTGGCAACCAGTCTGCCTGCACCGGGGCAAGTCTGCCTACACCGGATTCCGCTCGATCAGCTGCCGCGCAATGATGATGCGCTGCATCTCGTTGGTGCCCTCGCCGATGATCATCAGCGGCGCGTCGCGGTACAGGCGTTCGGCGCCAAATTCGCACGAATAGCCGTAGGCACCGTGGATGCGCATGTTTTCGTCGGCGTTCCTGGCTGCCGCCTCGGTGGCGAAATACTTGGCCATGCCGGCTTCCATGTCGCAGCGCTCGCCGCGGTCGAAGGCCTGCGCGGCCTGTTCCACCAGCAGTCGCGCGGCTTCGGCGCGGGTCGCCATCTCGCCCAGCTTGAGCTGGATCGCCTGGTGCTCGCAGATCGGCTTGCCGAAGGTCTTGCGCTGCTGGGAATAGGCCACGGCCTGCTTGAGCGCCGCGGTGGCCACACCCACGCCGCGCGCGGCGACATTGATGCGACCCAGTTCGAGGCCGCCCACGGCATTGTAGAAACCCTGGCCCTCCTCGCCGCCGATCAGGCAGTCGCGATGGACGCGATAGTCCTCGAACAGGATTTCGGCGGTATCGATGCCGCGATAGCCCAGCTTCTTGAGCTTGCGGGTGACCTTGAAGCCCGGCCCCTTCTCGGCGATGAACATGCTCATGCCGCGGCGCGGCGGGCTGGCCTGGGGATCGGTCTTCACCAGCAGGGCGATGCAGTTGCCCTCCTGAGAGTTGGTGATCCAGGTCTTGGTGCCGTTGACGACATAGTGGTCGCCGTCGCGGCGGGCGACGCAGCGGATGCCCTGGAGATCGGTACCGGCATCGGGTTCGGTGAGGCCGATGCCGCCGCGCAGTTCGCCGCTGGCAAAGCGCGGCAGGTATTTCTGTTTCTGCGCCTCGGTGCCGTAGCTCTGCACGCAGCGCGCCATGATCAGGTGCGAATTGAACACGCCGGAGAGCGACATCCAGACCTCCGACACTGCCGCCACGATCCTGGCGTAGGTCGAGGCCGACAGGCCGAGGCCGCCGTATTCGGGCGCGATGGTGGCGCCGAACAGGCCGAGTTCCTTCATCTGCTCGACCATGGCGTGGGGGTATTCGTCCGCCTGTTCGAGGTCGTGGGCATGGGGTGCGACGTCGCGCTCCAGCCAGCGGCGCACGCTGTCGAGAATCAGGTTGTCGTCTTCACTGGCCATGGCAGGTCTCCGAGAAAAGCGGTAACGAAGCGCAAAGCGGTAACGAAGCGCAAAGCGCAAATCGAAGCGGGAAACGCGAACGGCGTGGGCGCGCTCAGTAGCCCGCCTTGTCGTCCACGGCGTGGCCGGTCTTGGGGATCAGCATGGTGCGGATGAAATCGCACACCACGGTGCCGTGCTGATTCTTGCCCAGCGAGCGGACGGTAACCAGACCGGCGGTGGGCCGGCTCTTGGATTCGCGGATTTCCAGCACCTCGGATTCGGCGTAGAGGGTGTCGCCGACGAATACCGGTGCCGGCATGCGGATTTCCTTCCAGCCCAGATTGGCAATGGTCTTCTGACTCACGTCGGAGACGCTCATGCCGGCGATCACCGCCACCGTCATGGTGCTGTTCACCAGAATCTTGCCGAACTCGCTGTGCTTGGCGTATTCCTTGTCGAAGTGCAGCGGATGCTGATTCATGGTGAGCAGCGTGAACCAGGTGTTGTCGGTCTCGGTAATGGTGCGCCCGGGGCGGTGCTCGTAGACGTCGCCGACCTTGAAGTCTTCCAGATAGCGGCCATAGGACTCACGGTAGCGGCCGGGGGCGATTTCGACGGACTTGGGCATGGGCGTCTCCTGAAATGCGAAAAGGCGGCCACCTTAAGTGAGGGGTTCGGAGACTGTCAATTTGATAGCGGGGCCGTGGTCCGGGTCAGCGGCGGCGCAGGTGGAAGACATGCTCGTGGAGCGCCCGGAGTCCGCGCTGGCGGAAGCGGGGCTCGGCGTCGAGGATGTCTTCGCTGGCCAGCGGCTCGATCGCGAAGTGCTCGCCGTACAGTTCTTGCACTGCATCCGGATCGACCGTGAAGGGTGGTCCCGGCATCTGTTCCTGGGGATAGGCGAAGGTCACCAGCAGCATTTGGCCGCCGGTCGGCAGCAGTTCGCCGAGCAACCGCGCGTAGCGGCGGCGCAGCGCATCGGGCAGGGCGACCAGGGCGGCGCGGTCGTAGATGGCGTCGAGCCTGCCCACCAGGGAGCTATCGAGCGCGAAGCAGTCCCCGCACAGAATTTCGACCGCTCCCGCCCGCTGGCTGACGAAGGCGCCGCGCGGTTGTGTCCTGGGCTGCAACTCCCGTTCGCGAAAGAAATCTTCGGTCGCGATCGGGCTCAGTTCGACCCCGGTCACCTCATGGCCGCGCTCGGCCAGCCAGGCGAGATCCGCGGACTTGCCGCACAGCGGCACCAGCACGCGTGCACCCCTGGGCAGGGCGAGCGCTGGCCAGTGCGCGAGCAGGCGCGGATTGGGATGATCGAGATGGAAGCCGATTTCGCCCTGTCGCCAGCGCTGGTGCCAGAATTCCGCTTCCATGGTCGAGTTTCCCGCACGTTAGGGGGGTGGGCGACCACCGGGCCGGCGGTCCGGGAGTGGCTGTCCGAACCTGGCTTGTCAGGGTCGCCGCCCTATCTTACCTTGGCGCCGACCTTGCCTTGGTGGCGACCTTACCCTGATGGCGACCCTACGTTGGCGGCAAAGAGAACGACGGGCTGTTGCGTGAGGGCACGGTCGATCTTTGTGCTGTATGCTTGTACAGTATAACGGCTTGGCGCCACTTCATGCCGGGGCCGGGGCGGACAGCCAAGGCTTCGGCAACCACCAGACAACCACCAGACAACCGCAGACAACCGCAACCACCAGACACCAGCAACCACCAGACAACAGCGACAGACACGAGGTAACAGCATGGATCCGAACAAGGAGAAGGCATTGCAGGCGGCCCTTGGCCAGATCGAACGCCAGTTCGGCAAGGGCACGGTGATGCGCATGGGCGACCGGGAGCAGGTGGCGATCCCCAGCATCTCCACCGGGTCTCTGGGCCTCGACATCGCGCTTGGCATCGGCGGCTTGCCGCGCGGGCGCGTGGTGGAGATCTACGGCCCGGAATCCTCCGGCAAGACGACCCTCACCCTATCGGTGATCGCCCAGGCGCAGAAGCTGGGTGGCAGCTGCGCCTTCATCGATGCCGAGCATGCCCTCGACCCCATCTACGCCGAGAAACTGGGCGTCAAGATCGAGGATCTGATCCTGTCGCAGCCGGATACCGGCGAGCAGGCGCTGGAAGTCACCGACATGCTGGTGCGCTCGGGCGCCATCGACGTGCTGGTGGTGGACTCGGTGGCGGCGCTGGTGCCGCGTGCCGAAATCGAGGGCGAGATGGGCGATACCCACGTCGGCTTGCAGGCGCGGCTGATGTCGCAGGCGCTGCGCAAGCTCACCGGCAGTATCAAGAACTCCAACTGCCTGGTCATCTTCATCAACCAGATCCGCATGAAGATCGGTGTCATGTTCGGCAACCCGGAAACCACCACCGGCGGCAATGCCCTCAAATTCTATTCCTCCGTGCGGCTGGACATTCGCCGCATCGGTGCGGTCAAGGAGGGCGAGGAGGTGATCGGCAGCGAGACCCGGGTCAAGGTGGTCAAGAACAAGGTATCGCCGCCGTTTCGGCAGGCGGAGTTCCAGATTCTCTACGGCTCCGGCATCAATGCACTGGGCGAGCTGATCGACCTCGGCGTCAAATGTGGCTTCGTCGAGAAGTCCGGTGCCTGGTATGCCTATGGCGGCGACAAGATCGGGCAGGGCAAGAACAACGCCTGCGAGTATCTGCGCCAGCATCCGGAGGTTGCCGCCGCGCTGGATTCCCGGCTCCGCGCCAAGCTCATCGGCGCCCCCGGCCAGAGCAGTACCGACGATTTCGCGGCCGAAGCGGTCGATGGTGCGCTGGAATAATTCGGCGCAGCTCGCCAAGCGGGCGATGGACGAGTCCGGCGCGCTGCCGCAAGCGCCCGCCACCGAGCAGGCGGCGTTGCAGCGGCGGGCGCTGATCCAGCTGGCGCGGCGGGAGCATAGTCGCCGCGAACTGGAGCGCAAGCTGGCCCGCGAGGGCGCGCCCGCGGACCTGATCCGGGGCGTGCTCGACGAACTCGCCGAGCGCGGTCTGCAAAGCGATGCCCGCTATGCGGAAGCCCTGGTGGCGGCCCGGTTGCGGCGCGGGCAGGGCGTGCAGCGCATCCGCCGCGAACTGGCCGAAAGCGGTATCGACGCCGAATTGATCGATGCTGTGCTCGCCGGCGTGGCCATCGACTGGCAGCAGCGGGCACGGGAGGTCTGTCGACAGAAATTCGGTACGAGCACTCCGCCGGACAGGGCGGAATGGGCGCGTCGCGCGCGGTTTCTCCAGTATCGCGGCTTCGATGCCGAGGTCATTCGGGCGGTGTTGGCAGCGCCCAGCGGGGAGGGAGTGGATTGAACCCAGTGGTATGGCGCCTGGTAGTGACCGCGGCGCTCGCCCTCGCCGGCGTGCCCGGGCAGGCGGCAGAGCTGGCGGTGCGTGGCGCCTGGACCCAGGGCGGCATGATCGTCGGTCAGGTAGCGCCAGTAGCCAAGGTGTGGCTCGGCAGGAAGGCAGTCGCCGTCGGCAGGGATGGCCATTTCATCCTGGGCCTGGATCGCGATGCCCCGCGCGAAATCGAGCTGACCGTCAGCGATCCCCTCGGTGAGCAGCGATATCGCTTTGCGGTCGCGCGGCGCGATTACCCCGTGCAGCGCGTCGATGGCGTGCCGGCGCGCACCGTCACCCCGCCGGCGGAGATGCTTGCGCGGATTCGCCGCGAGCAGGAATGGGTGGATCGCGCGCGCGCCGAGGTGTCCGCGCGACAGGATTTCCTCGCCGGCTTCACCCGCCCGCTGCAAGGGCCGATCACCGGGGTCTATGGCAGCGCCCGGATCTACAACGGGGTGCCCAGGAACCCCCATTTCGGTTTGGATATCGCCGCCCCGACCGGGGCTCTGGTGCGGGCACCGGCCGCGGGCGTGGTCCGCCTCGCCCAGCCCGATCTGTATTTCTCCGGGGGTACTTTGATCGTCGATCATGGCCAGGGGCTGTCCTCGACCTTCATGCATCTGAGCGCGTTGCTGGTCGGCGAAGGCGAGGAATTGGCGCCGGGCGATCCGATCGCCCGGGTCGGCGCCACCGGCCGTGCCACCGGCCCCCATCTCGATTGGCGCATGAACTGGCGGGACGTGCGCGTCGATCCTGCGCTGGTGCTGGATCATTTCCCGAGCGTAAAGGCCGCGGCGACAGGTTCCGCTGGGGTGGCCGCCGATCCTCAGGCGGCGCAATCCGCGGCATTGGTGTCCCCCGCCGCCCAGCCATAGAGCAGTGGTGGGGTTTCCCGTAGAATCGCGCGCTTACCAGCAACCTATTGCGGCGGGCTGACGCGATGTCTGCCGGCCCAAGGCCCGATCCTGTGGACAAACAACTGCTCAGCATTCTCGTCTGCCCCGTCACCAAGGCGCCTCTGGAATACGATCGCGAGCGCCAGGAGCTGGTGTGTCACGCCAGCGGCCTCGCCTATCCCATCCGCGATGGCATTCCGGTGATGCTGGAGTCCGATGCGCGTCGGCTGACGGCGGACGAGCTGTCCCAGCGGACTCCCGGTCGCCAGCCCTGAGGGCGCGCGTCCCCACCCCAGCATCCGGAGCAAATTCATGACCGACAGCATTTTTCTCCGCATCATCAATCGCGAGTTGCCCGCCGAGATCCTCTACGAGGACGAGCACTGCATCGCCATCAGGGACATCGCACCCAAGGCGCCGGTCCATTTGCTGATCATCCCCCGCAAGGTGATTCCGCGCCTGTGCGATGCCGATGGCGGCGATCACCAATTGCTTGGCCACCTGATGCTGGCGGCCGGCAAGGTGGCGCGGCAGGTCGGCGTGGAGGATGCCTTCCGGCTCATCGTCAACAACGGTGCGGGCGCTGGGCAGACCGTGTTTCATCTCCATCTCCATTTGCTCGCCGGCAAGAACTTTTCCGAGTCCCAGCTCGGTTTTTGATTCGCCGCAAGACCCCATCCGCCAACGAGGTTCCCGTTGAAAAGCGCCGATATCCGCCAGTCGTTTCTGGATTTCTTTGCCGGCAAGGGGCATCAGGTGGTGCCGAGCAGCAGTCTGGTGCCGGGCAACGATCCGACGTTGCTCTTCACCAATGCCGGCATGGTGCAGTTCAAGGATGTGTTCCTGGGCGCCGAACACAAACCCTACCGGCGTGCTGCCACCGCGCAGCGCTGCGTGCGCGCCGGGGGCAAGCACAACGATCTGGAAAACGTCGGTTTCACGGCGCGTCACCACACCTTTTTCGAGATGCTGGGTAATTTCAGCTTCGGTGACTACTTCAAGCGCGAGGCCATTGCCTATGCTTGGGAGTTTCTGACCCAGCGGCTGGGGCTGCCGCCGGAGCGCTTGTGGGTAACGGTGCATCTGTCCGACGACGAGGCGGCCGACATCTGGCTCAAGGAAATCGGCGTCAGCCCGGAGCGTTTTTCGCGCCTGGATGAGGACAACTTCTGGCAGATGGGCGATACCGGTCCCTGCGGACCCTGCTCGGAGATCTTCTACGACCACGGGCCCGAGGTGCCGGGTGGTCCACCGGGCAGCCCGGACGGCGATCTCGATCGTTATATCGAGGTCTGGAATCTCGTATTCATGCAGTACGAGCGCGATGCCGAGGGCAACCTGCATCCGCTGCCCAAGCCGTCGATCGACACCGGCATGGGGCTGGAGCGCATCGCCGCGGTAATGCAGGGCGTGCACAACAATTATCAGATCGATCTCTTTGCCCGGCTGGTCCAGGCCGCGGCGCACGTCACCGGCACCACCGATCTGTCCTCGAACTCTCTGTCCTCGAACTCACTGCGCGTGATTGCCGACCACATCCGCTCCTGCGCGTTTCTGATCACCGATGGGGTGTTGCCGAGCAACGAAGGGCGGGGCTACGTGTTGCGGCGCATCATCCGCCGCGCCTTGCGCCACGGCCACAAGCTGGGCGCGACCGCGCCGTTCTTTCACCGCCTGGTCGCGCCCCTGGCCGAGGAAATGGGCCAGGCGTACCCCGAATTGCTGGCCGCACAGCAGCGGGTTGCCGAGGTGCTCGAGGCCGAAGAAGCCCAGTTCGCCCGCACCCTGGATATGGGCATGGCGGTGCTCGAGACCGCCTTTGCCCGCCTTCCCGAAGCTGGGGCGTCCGGACGCCAATTGCCGGGTGAACTGATCTTTCAGCTCTACGACACCTACGGCTTTCCGGTCGATCTCACCAACGACATTGCCCGCGAACGCGGCTGGACGCTCGATCTCGACGGTTACGAAACCTGCATGAACGAGCAGCGCGAGCGCGCCCGGCGCGGCAGCCGCTTCCATGCGGAGCAATTGCTCCCCGTGGGGATTGCTTCCGCAACCTGTTTTCGCGGTTACGACGCTCTGACGCTCGACAGCCAAGTGGTTGCCCTGGCCCGCGGTGGGCAAGCGGTAGCTGAACTTGGCGTCGGCGACGAAGGTGTGATCCTGCTCGACAGTACCCCGTTCTATGGCGAGGGTGGTGGACAGATCGGCGATCGTGGCGTGTTGACAACTGCCGCTGGTGGTCGCTTTCGGGTCGCGGATTGCCGGCGTCAGGGCGACAGCTACCTGCATATCGGTACCGTAGAGGCTGGCCGCTTTACCCTGGGCGGTGCGATCGAGGCCGAGGTGGATTCCGCATCCCGCAAAGCGACCGCGCGCCATCACTCGGCGACACACCTGCTGCACGCCGCCCTGCGCGAAGTGCTGGGCGAGCACGTCGCACAAAAGGGTTCGCTGGTGGATGCCGAGCGCCTGCGCTTCGATTTCGCCCACGGCCTGGCCATGACCGGCGAACAGCTGCGCGCAGTGGAGCGCCGCGTCAATGCGGAAATCCTCGCCAATACCCCAGTGCAGACCGAACTGATGGCAATGGATGCCGCGCGCGCGCGCGGCGCCATGGCGCTGTTTGGTGAGAAGTACGGGGATGAGGTGCGGGTATTGACCATGGGCAACGGCTTTTCCGTCGAGCTCTGTGGGGGCACGCATGTGCAGCGCACCGGGGACATCGGACTGTTCAAGCTGCTCGCCGAATCCGGCGTGGCCGCCGGGGTGCGCCGCATCGAGGGCGTCGCGGGAGCCGCGGCGCTTGCACATGTCGAATTGCTGGAGACCCGCCTGGGTGAAACCGCCCTTGCCCTGAAGACCGCACCGGCGCAGGTGCTCGACAAGGCCATCCAGGTCATGGAGCTGAATCGGCAGCAGAGCCGCGAGATCGAAGTGCTCAAACGGCGTCTGGCCGAGGGAGCGGGTGGCGGAGACCCGCTTGCGGCGGTACAGGAAATCGCCGGCGTGCGCCTGCTGGTGCGGCGCATCGAAGGTGCCGACGCGCGCAGCCTGCGCGACGCGGCCGACCAACTGAAGGGCCGGCTGGGCAGCGGCGTGGTGCTGCTGGCCGCGGAAGCGGAGGGCAAGGCGCTGCTGGTGGCCGTGGTCAGCAAGGATCTCACCGCGCGCGTCAAGGCTGGCGAGCTGTTGCAGCAGGTGGCGCAGCAGATCGGTGGCAAGGGTGGTGGCCGGCCCGACATGGCCCAGGGCGGCGGGCCGGACGTGGCCGGACTCGATCAGGCGCTGGCATCCGTACCCGGTTGGCTGGAGCAAGTTCTGGGTACGTGAAGGCTCTGGGTACGCGAAAGCTCTGGCATGTGAAGGCTCCGGGCATGTGAAGGCTCCGGGCATGCGAAGGTTCTGGGCGCAAATGAATGGCGCGACGGTTTTGTGCCGGCGGTGTTGGTGGTAAATTGCCGCGCCACTTTTTTCGGCGGCGTCCCGACAGGTAACGGATCACTGGGTTATGAGTCTTCTCGTGCAGAAATACGGCGGCACCTCCGTCGGCTCCATCGAGCGCATCCGCAACGTGGCGGAGAAGGTTGCCGCGGCGCGGGCGCGTGGTGACGATCTGGTGGTCGTCGTCTCCGCGATGAGCGGCGAGACCAACCGCCTGATCGCGCTGGCCCAGCAGTTGGCGGAGCATCCCGCGCCGCGGGAACTGGACGTGCTGGTCGCGACCGGCGAACAGGTCACCATCGCGCTGCTGGCCATGGCGCTGGAGGAGCTGGGTTGTCCGGCGCGCTCCTATACCGGTGGGCAGGTCCGGATCCTCACCGACAGCGTTCATACCAAGGCGCGCATCGAACACATCGACGAGGCGCGCATCCGCGCCGATCTTGCCGCCGGGCGCGTGGTGGTGGTAGCCGGATTTCAGGGGGTGGACGCCGAGGGCAACATCACCACCCTGGGTCGGGGCGGCTCTGATACCACCGGGGTTGCGCTGGCCGCGGCCCTCAAAGCCGACGAATGCCAGATCTACACCGATGTCGATGGCGTCTATACCACTGATCCCCGGGTGGTCGACTGCGCACGCCGACTCGATCGCATCACCTTCGAGGAAATGCTTGAAATGGCCAGCCAGGGCTCCAAGGTCCTGCAGATCCGCTCGGTGGAATTCGCGGGCAAGTATCAGGTGCCGCTGCGCGTGCTCTCCAGCTTCGCCGAAGGTCCGGGTACCCTGATCACTCTTGACGACGAGGACGACATGGAAAAACCGCTGGTATCCGGCATTGCCTTCAATCGCGACGAAGCCAAGCTCACGGTATCCGGGGTTCCCGATGTGCCGGGTGTCGCCTATCGCATTCTTGGGCCAATCAGCGAGGCCAATATCGAGGTGGACGTCATCGTCCAGAATGTCTCCGAAGACGGCACCACTGCGCTGACCTTCACCGTCCATCGCAATGAAATGAAAAAGGCGCAGCGGATTCTCGAAGGCATGCGCGATGCGCTGGGCGCGAGCGCCCTGCTGGTCGATGACCACATTGCCAAGTTGTCGCTCGTGGGGGTGGGGATGCGCTCCCATGCCGGTGTGGCCGCGCGCATGTTCAAGGTCCTGGCCGATCACGGCATCAACATCCAGATGATCAGCACTTCGGAAATCAAGATAACGGTGGTGATCGAGGAGAAGTATCTCGAGCTCGCGGTCCGGGCGCTGCACACCGAATTCGAGCTCGATGCCGAATGATGGCTATAGCTTGAGTGGTCATTTTTGGGGGATGAATGACTGCCGAGAATATTAGTAATCGATGAAACTTTGATTTCCTGCTGGTAGACTAACCAATTGAGTAGGTGGGGGCGATCGAATCCTCGATCTACCCAATAAAATAACAACAATGCACTTCTCGAAAGACATCTAACGGATTGTTTTATGTCTTTTTATTTTCAATTCTGGAGAGATGGAGGCAGCAATGCTGATATTGACAAGGCGGGTAGGGGAAACCCTGGTCATAGGGGATGACGTTACCGTTACCGTACTGGGGGTCAAGGGCAACCAGGTTCGGCTGGGCGTGAATGCCCCGCGCGATCTGCCCGTACACCGCGAAGAAATCTACGAACGGATTCAACAGGAGAAGCGGTCCGCGTCTGGCGCCATCTGAGCGCTTTCGACGTCTTTGCCGGCCACATTTCCCGCCCGCTGTGTTAAGATCGCCGCCGCTGATTCAGGGCCGGCGGGCGGGGCTTTGCAAACCACCTTGCTTAGTCTAAGGCGCTGATTCTAAAGGTTTCTAAAGGTGAGGTGGCCGAGTGGCTGAAGGCGCTCCCCTGCTAAGGGAGTATACCCTAATCCGGTATCGAGGGTTCGAATCCCTCCCTCACCGCCAAGTCATTCTCTCTGCCAAACCCTTCTCTCTGCCTATCCCTTGCTTAACTGCTACCCCCTTCTTTTGTCGCTAACCATGCGACCGCCGATCGGCGAGTCGTAGACCGGCATGTAGAACCCTTGCGCCCCCAGATTACCTCTTGCCGGCCTTTGCCCACCGTGCAGGCCAAGGCGGCGCGGATGCAATACAAACCACTCACGCCGTTCCCAACAACAACTCCGCTAGCCGCGCGCGCTGATAGATCGCATCGCCATAGAGCAGCTGGTTGTGCTTCTGGCGCTTGGTGTAGAGGTGCACCGCGCATTCCCAGGTGAAGCCGATGCCGCCATGGAACTGGATGGCGCGACTGGCACCGAAGGCGCCGGCGTCCGCGGCGGCGGCCTTGGCCATGCGCGCCAGGGCCGCAGCGCGCTCGGGCTCGTGGTCGAGGGCGCAGGCGGCGTTGTAGGTCAGCGAGCGGGCGTGGTCGAGCTGGATCATCAGGTTGACCAGCGGGTGCTTGATGGCTTGGAAGAAGCCGATGGTGCGGCCGAACTGCTCGCGGGTGCGGGCGTATTCGGCGGTGGTCTGCAGCAGCCATTCGCCGGCGCCGCAGAGATCGGCGGCGACCAGGGTGAGCACGCCGGGCCAGGCCGCGTCGAGGGCGGCGGCACCGGTGCCTGGCGCGGCGAGGAGCTGGGCGTCGTCCACGGCGACGCCGTGGAAGTACACGTGGGCCTGGTCGCGGGTGAGATCGAGAATAGAGTCAGGCACCAGCTCGATACCGGCGGCGGTCGCCGGTACCGCGACCAAAGCGGCTCCGTCGCGGTGCGTGGCCTTGGCGATCAACACCTCGGCCTTGGCGGCGTCCTGCACGTACCAGGCGCTGCCGTGCAGCCTGCCGCCTTCCAGATGGAGATCGCAGGCCGCGGTTTCCCAGGCGCCGCTGCGCGGGGTCATGGCGAGGGTCGCGGTGCGGCCGGCGGCGATCTCGCCGAGCAGGTCACGGGCGGCGGCGCCGTGGCACTGGCGCAGCACCAGGGTGGCGGCGGCGGTGGCCAGAAACGGCGAGGGCAGGGCAGCGCGGCCCACTTCCTCGGCGAGCGCGGCGAGTGCCACCAGGCCGAGGCCGGCACCGCCGGCGTGCTCGGGCACCGCCACCGTGGTCCAGCCAAGCTCGACGATCTGTCGCCACAGCGCCGGGTTCCAGTTGTTCTGCGGCGCGCGGTGCGGGTCGTGGTCGCTCGCCACCAGCCGGTGCAGGGCCTCCGTGGGCAGCTGGTCGAGGAGGAACTGGCGCGCGGTGTCGCGCAGCAGCGTGGCGTCGGCATCGAAGCCGAAATCCTTGGGTTGCGTCATAGGGTCCTCACTTGGACTTGGCGAGGCCGAGCACGCGCTCGCCGAGGATGTTGCGCTGGATCTCGTTGGTGCCCGCGGCGATGGTGACCCCGTAGGAGTTGAGGTAGCCGAGCGCCCATTCGCCGCCGTCCGGGGCGTTGGCGTCGCCGATCGACAGGGTGCCGGCGGCGCCCTGGAGTTCCATCGCCAGCGCGCATACCTCCTGGCGGATCTCGGACATCACCAGCTTGGCCTGCAATGGAATGCGCTGGGGGTGGTCGCACAGCGCCGGCACCCGGGCGCGGCGCGCACCCTGCCGGGAGCCTTCCTGGCGGATGATGAGCTGCATGATGCGATCGCGCAGCACCGGATCGTCGGCGGCGGTCCCCGCGCCGCGCGGCGTGCGGCGGGCCAGCTCCAGCAATCCCCAGGCGTCGGCGATGTTGCGTTCGGGATCGCCGCCGCGGCCGCTCGATGGCGTCACCCAGGGACCGGCGCCGCGCTCGTGCAGCAGCGTGGTCTGCGCCACCTCCCAGCCCTGGCCCACTGCCCCGACGCGGTAGTGGTCGGGGATCTCCAGACCATCGAAGAACACTTCGTTGAAGCCGGTCTCGCCGGTGATCTTGATCAGCGGCCGCACCGTCACGGTCTTACCCAGATTGGCCTTGATGGGCACCACGAAATAGGTCATGCCCTCGTACTTGTGCGCGCGGTCGCTGCGCGCGAGCAGGATCATCCAGTCGGCGAAGTGGGCGAGCGAGGTCCACACCTTATGCCCGGTGATGCGCCAGCCGTCGCCGTGGCGCTCGGCGCGGGTCTGGACATTGGCGAGATCGGAGCCCGCGCCCGGCTCGCTGAAGCCCTGGCACCAGACGTCGGCGCAGGACAACAGCCGCGGCAACAGGTTTTCACGCTGGAAGTCGTTGCCGTGGATCTGGATGGTGGGCGCGGCCATGCCGAGGCCAAGGATGTTGGGCAGAAAGGGCCGGCCGGCGCGCTGCATTTCCTGGTTTGCGACGAGCTGGCAGTCGCGGCGCCCGGCACCGCCCGAGGCCACCGGGTAGTCGCAGCCGACCATGCCCGCTTCGTAGGCCTGGCGCTGCCAGTCGCGCAGATATTCCAGTTGCGCGGTATGCATGATCTCGATCGCCGACTGCGGCAGCCGCATCGGCGGCTCCGGCAGCGGGTTGGCCGCGAGCCAGGCGCGGCATTGGGCGCGGAATGCGGCCTGTTCGGGGCTGTCTTGCTTGCGCGTTTCAGACATGGCGGGTTCCAGAGAGTAGCGAAGAATCGCGGTGCGAATGGATTCAGCCCAGCCGGCCATGCTCCAGCCAGTGGGCGAGCTCGGGCTCCAGACGTTCGGACATGACGCGCCGGTACAGCGCGAGATCCTCGGCGCCGAGCAGTTCCCGCCACTGGCCGGATTCGCCCTTGTGGAAGAACTGTCCCGGGTCGCGCCAGACATCGTCGGTGACCTGGGGCGCGAGCTGGGCGGCGTTGGCCTTCATGTTGGCGAAGCCCGCCGCGGCCACCAGCGCCGGCCATTCGGCCTCGGGGATGTCGATGTCGAGGAACCGGGCTATGCGGCGCATTTCGCCCTCGAGGTCGGCCTTGAGATCGCCGTAGTGCACCATCAGCACATTGGGCAGATGGCGGTAGCGCCAGAAGCTCTGCACGTAATGGAGCACATCCGAGGTGGCGGTGCCCTCGTTGTAGACGCCGCTGTTGCCGATCCACAACCGGAACCATTCGCGAAAGTTTTCCGGCGGGGGTGGCGGCGGTGCCCAGGGGCCGGTGGCGTTGGCGGCGAGCCGCGGAAAGGACTCGGGCTTCATGTTGGCCATGTGGTGGCGCAGCGAGACCAGCATGTCGCGCGGGTCGCGGCCCACACAGAGGTAGCGCACCGAATCCGACCAGGGCAGGCCGTCGAGCGGGGTGTGGGTCTTGATGAAGCGCCGGTGGGTTTGCGCGTCGAGCTGGGCGTGGACAGCTTCCTTCGGCGCGAACAGGGCATCGAGCCAGGGCGAGTAGCTAGTCAGCGGCTGGGCGAGTTGCGGGGTGCGCAGGATCAGTTGCGCGCAGATCATCTGCGTCCAGGTGGTGCCGCACTTGGCGGGGGTGCAGATCAGGATGTCGTCGTCGCGGAACGCGAAGCCATCCCAGCGGCTGCTCTCCATCACGAATTCGCGGTACTCGCGGATCCTGGCGGGACGTGCTGTTTCCATGGCGTTGCTCCTGTCGGCTCGGTTCGGTGGATTCAGTTCGATTCGATGGATTCAGTTCGATTCGATGGACTCAGTTCGATTCGATGGATTCAGTTCGATTCGGTGGATTCAGTGATGATGGGCAATGCCCGCGCCCGTGGGAATGCGGATGTCATCGACGAGATCCTGCACTTCCGGCGGCGGTGGCGCGGTGAACGCGCTCACCACCAGCGTGACCAGGATGTTCAGCGCCGCGCCCAGGGTGCCGATGCCGGTAGTCGAGATGCCCCACAGCCAGTGTTCAGGTTGGTTCAGCTCTGGCGCAACGAAGTTGAAATAGATGATGTAGCCGAGCGTGAACGCAAGTCCGGCGAGCATTCCGGCGATGGCGCCCGGCCGGTTGGCGCGCCGGGAAAAGATGCCCAGCAGGATCGCCGGAAACAGGGTGGCGGCGGCGAGCCCGAACGCAAAGGCCACGGTCTGGGCGACGAATGCCGGTGGATAGATGCCAAACCAGCCCGCAATCAGCACCGCGGCCGCCGCGGCCAGGCGCGCGCACAGCAGTTCACCACGCTCGCCGATATTGGGTGCGAAGGTGCGCTTGAGCAGATCGTGGGAGACGGCGCTGGAGATCACCAGCAAGAGCCCCGCCGCGGTGGACAGCGCAGCGGCGATGGCGCCGGCCGCAATCAGCCCCACCACCCAGGCCGGCAGCCCGGCAATTTCCGGGTTGGCCATCACCAGGATGTCGGGATCGACATAGAGTTCGTTGGCGCTTGCCGAGGGCGCATTGGTCGGCAGCCGCTGGCCGTGGCTGCCGCGCTCGGCGGCAAACACGGGCTTCGGTGGATCGAAGGCGGCACCGGCGCGGTACTGGATGATGCCGTCGTCGTTCTTGTCCTGCCAGGCGATCAGCCCGGTGTTCTCCCAGTTCTTCACCCAGGCCGGTGCCTGCGCATAGGGCACCTCGTTGACCGTGGTGGCGAGGTTGAGCCGCGCGAATACCGCCACCGCCGGGATGGTGGTGTACATCACGCAGATGAAAACCAGCGCCCAGCCGGCGGAACGGCGCGCATCCGACACCCGCGGCACGGTGAAGAAGCGCACGATCACATGGGGCAGGCCCGCGGTGCCGATCATCAGTGCGATCACGATGGCGGCGGAATCGACCAGGTCGCGCTGGCTCTGGGTGTAGGGAGTGAAGCCCAGCTCGGTGACGACCCGGTCGAGCTTTTCCAGCACCCTGAGCCCGGAGCCGTCGTCGAGTTCGCTGCCGAAACCGAGCTGGGGCACCGGGTTGCCGGTGAGCATGATCGACAGGAACACCGCCGGCACCAGGAAGGCGAAGATCAGCACGCAGTATTGCGCCACCTGGGTGTAGGTGATGCCCTTCATGCCGCCCAGCACCGCGTACACGAACACGATCGCCATGCCCACCACCACGCCGGTGTTGATCTCAACCTCGAGGAAACGGGAGAACACGATGCCCACGCCGCGCATCTGTCCGGCGATGTAGGTGAAGGAGATGAACAGCAGGCAGATCACCGCCACCACGCGCGCGGTGTTGGAGTAGTAGCGGTCGCCGACGAACTCCGGCACCGTGAAGCGGCCGAACTTGCGCAGATAGGGTGCGAGCAGCAGCGCCAGCAGCACGAAGCCACCGGTCCAGCCGATCAGATAGACCGAGCCGTCGCGACCGGCGAAGGCAATCAATCCGGCCACCGACAGGAAGGACGCCGCGCTCATCCAGTCGGCGCCGGTGGCCATGCCGTTGATGATCGGGTGCACGCCGCCGCCGGCGACGTAGAACTCGCGCGTGGAGCCCGCCCGCGACCAGATCGCGATGGCGATGTAGAGTGCGAACGACAGCCCGACGAACAGATAGCTGTAGCCCTGAGTGCTCATCGCCGGGACTGCTCCGCGTCGCCATCGGGGTCGTCATCGACGCCGTGGGCGCGCTCGATGCGCGTCATCCACAGGTGATAGACCGCGATCAGCGCGATGAAGATCAGCATCGCACCTTGCTGGGTGAACCACAGGCCCAGCGGAAAGCCGCCGATGCGAAACTGATCCAGCCAGGCGCCGAACAGCACGCCGCAGCCCACCGCGACGAAGGCCCAGACCCCGAGCAGCACGGCGAGCACCCGCAGGTTGGCGCGCCAGTAGCGCCGCGCGCGCGGTTCGGCGAGTACCTCGGCGTCGTGGTGGCCGTGGGGTGGCAGGTTTTCCGCTTCGGCGTGGTGGTAGACGGTGTCGGTCCCGGGTGGCGGTCCGGCGGTCATGGCGTGCTCCCGATGGTTGGAATCATTGGCTGGAATCGTTGGTTGGAATTATTGGCTGGAGCTAATTGGCGCGGAACACTCGCAAGCCGCCCGGCAGTTGTCAACCGATTGCGGGCGCCGATGTGGCCGCCGATGTGGGCGCTGGTGAGAGCGCGATCAGTCGGCCCCCACCGCCGCGCCCAGTGTGGCGCCGATGGGTTCGTGCAATACCAGATCGGCTGCGTGGTCGAGGGGTGTGGGTTCGCGGTTGACGATGGCCAGGCGCGCTCCGCCGCGCTTGGCGAGCAGCGGAAAGCCCGCCGCGGGCTGCACCACCAGCGACGAACCCAGCACCAGGAACAGATCGCAGTCGCGGGTGACCGTCTCGGCGCGCGCCATGGCTTCGCCCGGCATCGCCTGACCGAAGGAAATGGTGGCGGTCTTGACCAGGCCGCCGCAGCGCTCACAGATCGGCAGCGTCTCGTCGCGCAGAAAGGCCGCGCGGATGGGCGCCAGCTCGTGGTGGGCGCGGCAATCAAGGCAGCGTGCGTAGGTGGTGTTGCCGTGCAGCTCGATCACCCGGTCCTCCGCGACGCCGGCGGCCTGGTGCAGACCATCGACGTTCTGGGTGATGACGGTGCTCGCGGTGCCGCGGCGGATCAGTTCGGCGATGGCGCGGTGGCCGCGGTTGGGCAGTGCGTCGCGCAGGGTTTCGTCGAGCGCGAACTTGAGCCGCCAGGAGGCGCGGCGCGCTTCCTCCGAGCGCAGGAAATTCTCGAACAGCACCGGCTGGTGGCGCGACCAGATACCGCCCGGGCTGCGGAAATCGGGGATGCCGGATTCGGTGCTGATGCCGGCGCCGGTAAAGATCACCGCACGCTGCGCGCCGGCGAACAGTTCGCGCAGCGCGGCGTGGACCGGGGCGTCGTTCATCGCGGGTCTCGGGAGCGGGTTCCGGTCGGATGGTAGCACCGGGCGGGCGCGCGGCAGGTCGTGCTCCGGAACCTCGTGCTCCGGAACCCGGCGCGGGTCCGGCGTGATCGGGGTCAGACTGGTGGCCGCGTCCAGGGGCCGGTGATGGCGAAGGTGATTCCCGGAGTCTGGAGGTTGACGAACAGCCAGCGGCCGCCGGGATCGCAACAGACGCCGGCGAATTCGAAGCGGCGGTAATCGCCCGGGGCGATCCACGGCCGTTCCGGCATCGGGGCAGCGATGGATACATTGTTCTCGACCAGCGGGAAGGCCCCATCCACGGGGTTGAGCCCCAGCAGCCGGGTGCCGAAGACCAGCTCCCCCCGGTGGCGCCGCCCACCGCCGTTTTCGCACAGCAACAGCTCGCCCCAGGGGCTGAGGGTGAGGTTGTCGGGTTTGTCGGCGACGACTTCCGCGGGGCTGACGAAGATGGCGGTGAGCCGGCCCTGGTTGCCGCCAGCCTCCGCAGCATCGAGGTAGGCCCAGACGACCCCGCAGCGGCCCGGGCCGCCGCTGGTGTCGACCAGATAGGTCACGCCCCGGTGATGGAAGCAGCCCTCGCAGTTGCGAAAGCGTGCCCCGCCGCGTTCCGCGCCCTGCAGAAATGGCCCCGACCTGCCCGCACCCAGGCAATCGGGGAGCCCGGGCCCGGGGCATGCCAGACGCTCGGGATCGGCGTCCGGCTCCGGAATCGGCACCCATTCGACGGCGAAGCTGGCGCCCATTTCGGGTTCGGTCAGGTCGGCGTTGTCGCGGCCGACCACCTTGAGCATCTCCAGCCGTCCGCCGGCCTCCAGCGCGCCGATGCGGGCAGCGCGATCATCGGGCAGGAAGCGGTAGAAGCCGGAATCGGCGCCGTTGTCCTCGGTGAGATAGACGATACCCGTGGCGGGATCCCGGGCCGCGGCTTCGTGGCGCATCAGGCCCATGGCGACGATGGGCCGGGCGCTGGCCGGCCCGAGCTCCGGGGTCGGTACCTCGAACACATAGCCGTGATCCCGGGCGCCAGCCAGCGATCCGCGCGCGATGATCTCCTCGCAGCTCAGCCAGGATCCGTAGCCGGTAGCCCCCCCGGAGCAGTTGACCAGGGTGCCACCGAGGGTGGCGCGGGCATCGATCAGCTTGCCCTGGCGAAACTGCAGGGCCGTGGTGCCGCCGCCGGCAGCCATTCCGTCGGCCACCACGGCGGCATCGTAGACCGGGAGCGCGGACCCGCGCCGCGATGCCAGCGCCGCATCCGCGGAAATGGCGCCGCGCTCGTGGTTGCGGATCAGGGTGATGGTGCCATCGGCGGTGGCGCGCACCACACCCATGCCATCATGGCGGTTGGGGGTGGGGTGGCCGTCGTGCATCGGGTCGCCGCTCCAGCCCGCCGAGAAGTATGAGAAGCCCGGCGGCAGTTTCAGCAGCGGCAGACCGGTGGTGCGATCGGTGGCGGGGGACAGCGGGCCGTAGCGACTCGCCGCCCATTCCGGAAAATCCTCGCCGCGAACCGGGCCGGACAGCAGCCGGTACAGCAGTGGGGTCAGGGCGATACCCCCGACACCGGCCGCAGCAAAGCGCAGCAGGCGACGGCGGGCGGGATCGATACGTGCGGAGCGGCGCTTCATCGGGCGTCTCTGGTCGAACGCCGCGCCGGCAAAGGCCTTTTCCCCGTGCGGTCGAAGGGGCTTCCCTGCCCAACGGATGACACCCCGATTTCAGAGGTGCCCAAGAAGGTCCCTGCCGTCGAACACGCCGCCGTGGCCGGGGTAGACCGCCCGCGGATGCAGCGCCTTCAACTGTTTCAGCGTGCGCGCCATCTGGAGGGGGTTGGCGTACACCGAGGGCGGCACCAGCACCCCGCGCGAGGTGCTGCCCAGCAGCGTGTCGCCGCTGATCAGGCTGCCACTGGCGGCGTGGTAGTAGCAGACGCTGTCCCAGGAATGTCCGGGGGTGTGCAGTACCCGCCAGCCCGAAAAGCCGGGCAGTTCCGCGTGGTGGCGCAGGCGCAGTTCCCGTCCTGGCGTGGGCGGCGCCAGCGCATCGGGTTCCGGCTGCCAGGTGGGCAGCTGGCGCGCGCTGGCCCCACGCGCCGGGCTGGCGTACATGGCCCAGGCCCGCGGCCGCATGCCCTCGATCAGGGCCGTCACCGGCTTGACCACAAACCCCAGCGGATCGCGCGCCAGATGGCGGCGCAACGAATGGGTGGCGAGCGGCAGGCCGATGCCGGCACCGCAGATCCGCGCCAGTCCACGCACGCCACCGCTGTGATCGGGGTCGCCATGGGTGCAGACCACCAGGCGGATCGCCTCCGGTTCGCGTCCCAGCACTTCGCGCACATGGCCGAGTACGTATTTCTCGCCGCGCCAGGCGACATCGACCACAGCCAGCTCGTCGCCCTGTTCGATGACATAGCTGTTGACCAGCCGGCCCTTGATCTGATGGATCCGTGGGGCAGGGGAGGTACCGGTGCCCTGGGGATCGTGTTTGCCCGCGAGGCCCCGGCCGGTCTGGTGGCCGAGTGCGGCCGTTCGCTCGCGCATGATCTGGGTCGGATATCGGCGAAAAACTGGCGGCCATGGTAGCAAGCTCGGGCACAATCGGTTGCTACAGGGCCAGTCGGTTGCATTGGGTCAGTCGGCTGTATTGGGACAATCGATTGCATACGGCCAGTTGATTGCATACGGGCAGTCGGTTGCATTGGGCGCGGGGGATTGTCTTGCGCCGGGGAGGAACTCGCCATGCCACAGCAGCCACAGCCGCCGGGCGGGATTTGCTCGATCAACGCCGTGACCCTGCGCACCGGCGACATGGCGGCCTGTATCGCCTTCTACCAGGCCCTGGGCATGAAGATCACCTTCGGCGGCCCCGGTGCCCGCTTCACCACCCTCAGCGCCGGCGACTGTCACGTCAACCTGAGCGCCGCTCTGGTGGTGTCCGCGGAGCCCTTTCCGGGGCGGATCGTCTTTCATGTCGACGACGTCGATGCGCTGTACGAGCGCGTCCGCGCTGCCGGCTATACCCCGGAGACCGCGCCCGCGGACGCGCCCTGGGGAGAGCGCTTCTTCCACATCCGCGACCCCAGCGGCCACGAACTCAGTTTTGCCCGGCCGCTGGTGGAGGCCTGACCATGGGCTGGACACCCGCAGCGGATCCGGCGGTCTCGAACCATGGCTTGCGGCACGCCCAACACTGCTAGACTCGAAGCCCACCCAAAATCCATAACCAGGGGGCCAATATGCGCAAGGGCGCCATCTTTCCGATCACCGAAATCGGCACCGATCCCATCGCCATCCGCGACTACGCCCAGGCCATCGAGGCCATGGGTTACGACCACCTCGTGGTGTTCGACCACGTGCTTGGCGCCAACCCGGCGCACCACAAGTTGTGGGGGCCCTACACCCACGAATTTCAGTTTCACGAGCCCTTCGTGCTGATGGGCTATCTGGCCGCGGCGACGAAGCAACTGGAACTCGCCACCGGCATCGTCATCCTGCCTCAGCGCCAGACCGCGCTGGTCGCCAAGCAGGCCGCCGAGGTGGACGTCCTCTCCGGCGGCCGTCTCCGGCTCGGCGTCGGCGCCGGCTGGAACCACGTCGAATACGAAGCGCTCGGCAAGGATTTCCACACCCGCGGCCAGCGCATGGACGAGCAGATCGCGCTGCTGCGCGAGCTGTGGTCGAAGGACCTGGTGGATTTCGACGGCCGCTGGGAAAAGGTCACGCAGGCCGGCATCAACCCCCTGCCGGTGCAGCGGCCCATGCCGATCTGGATGGGCGGCTGGGCCGATCCCATGATCAAGCGCATCGCCCGGCTCGCCGACGGCTGGTTCGCCTTCTTCAAGCCCGACGCCGCCGGCAAGCACATGATCGGCAAGCTGCACGACTACGCCCGCGAGGCCGGTCGTGATCCGGCAACCATCGGCGTCGAGGCCTGGATCATCCTCAACAATGCGAGCGTGATGGCGGGCAAGAAGCAGAAGCCGGAGGACATCGCGCTGCGCTCGCCCGACGCCTGGTGCGCGGAAATCGAAGCCTGGAAGGCACTCGGCGCCAGCCATCTCGCCTGCTGGACCATGTACGCCAACCTCGGCGTCGATGGCCACATCGAGGCTGCGCGGCGCTTCAAGCAGGCCGCGGACAGCATTTGCTGAAGGAGCGCACGCGATGCAACTCACCGAAGGCTGGATCGACGTCCCCACCGCGGATGGCGCCATGGAATGCTTCCTCGCCCATCCTGCCACCGGCGGCCCGTTTCCGCCGGTGGTGCTGTACATGGACGCCCCCGGCGTGCGCGAGGAGCTGTGCGGCTTCGTGCGCCGCATCGCCGCCGGGGGCTACTGCGCCATCATGCCCAATCTCTACTACCGCTATGGAGTGCGCGCCGCCGGCGGGCGGATGATGGAACTGCTCCAGGCCCACACCAACGCCATGATTGTCGCCGACACCGGCAGCCTGATCGGATGGCTCGACGCCCACCCCGCTGCGCGTCCCGGGCCCATGGGCTGCATCGGCTACTGCATGAGCGGCAAGTTCGTGCTCGCCGTCACCGGTGCCTTCCCCGAGCGTTTCAAGGCCATGCTCTCGCTCTACGGTGTGTCCCACGTCACCCGCGGGCCGGATTCCGCGCACCTGCGCATTCCTGGAATCCTGCCCGATTGCAGCCTCTACTTCGGCTTCGCCGAACACGACCCCTACGTGCCCGACAGTGAGATCGCCGCGCTGGATGGGGCATTGCGCGAACACGGTGCCGACTACGTGCTCGAGAAAATTCCCGGCACCGGCCACGGCTTCGCTTTTCCGGAGCGCATGGGCTATCACCAAGAGGCCGCCGAGCGGCATTGGCGGATTGCGTTCGAGTTGTTCGGGCGGAAGTTGTGATCTGCCGGAGCGTTGTATGCCACTTCCGGTTGGCTCGATTCCTAGAGCGAGGGTTCGAGCGAAAAACGCAGTACGGCTGCGCCCGATTGCGGCGTCGCGGGGCTCCTTGATCTGGAGCGTGTCCGGTCCTGTTGTACAAGGATGAGCGCAGTGAAAATTGTCGGCTATTTCAGGGCGATAAGGTCTCGCCCGGATCGTTCCGTCATGTAAAGACGAGTGGATCGAGCAGGTCACAGACCTTCCGCTTTGTCGGTAGGCGCGTAGCGGCGGATGGCCCGGCCGTCGCGGCAGACCAGAAACTTGGTGAAGCAACCCCGCGTGGCGCGGGGATTTCAGGCAAGAAAAAGGGCCTGGAGACTATCCAGGCCCTTGTGATTGGTGGTGGGGTGGAACCCTGCGCCAAACCTATGTAACTCAGCGCCTTAGAACCGCTACGAAGTCCTGCGGAAAGGTGCGGAATCCAGCCCCAACTGCCGACAATCCTACCAGTGTTGCCCGGCCGAGGTCACCAGCCAAGTGCATCAGACAGGACGCCAGTTCGATTCCCGTTTGCGGAATTGAACCCGCGTCCACACTCCGAGATCTCGGCCTCAAACTGGAGAGACCAATTTCG
>DASUDS010000027.1:0-9585 GCA_036275455.1 Porticoccaceae bacterium | reverse complement strand
TCAGCATGCCCTTGTAGATGCAGGTGCGGCAGGACAGCGAGCTGATGTAGAACAACCGGCTCTCGGCAAAACGCTGGGAATAGCGGATCTCGTTCTCGGCGCGCTTGCGGATCACGTAGAGCTTGCGTTCGAAGGCCAGCTCGTCGGCAAGCGCCGGGTTGCGCGCCACGAACAGCTGGCGCATGAAGGGCTCGCTGGCGCGGGCGGTTTCTCCCAGGGAGCTGTTGTCGGTGGGAATGTCGCGCCAGCCGAGCAGGGTCTGTCCCTCCTCGGCGATCAGGCGCTCGACGATCTCCTCACAGGCGCGGCGCTCGGCGACATCCTGGGGCAGATAGAACATGCCGACGCCATAGTGTCCGGGCTCCGGCAACTGGATACCGATCGCTGCGGTGACGTCGCGCAGGAAGTCGTGGGGCAGCTGGATCAGGATGCCGGCGCCATCGCCGGTATTGGGCTCGGCGCCGCAGGCGCCGCGGTGGTCCAGGTTGACCAGGATCTCGAGCCCGCTGCGCACGATGTCGTGCGAGCGCCGGCCCTTGATGTTGGCCAGAAAGCCTACGCCACAGGCATCATGCTCGAAAGCGGGATCGTAAAGACCTTGTTTGCCTGGGGGCTGCGTGCGACCATGGCTCGGACGCCGATCGGCGGACTGCTGGTTGTTCATCAAATGCACTCGAAGTCACGCGGCGGTTTGCGGGGCGCGCGGGAGCCCCCGGCAAACCCGGGGGGGGGATTTTTCCTAATCCGGCCCCCAACTTCAAGCATCATCGTCGGATTCGCGCATCATCGTTGGAAAATCGCCCCCAAGTGGCGCGGGATTCAGCCGGATGCCTGCCACTCGATCCAGCCGAAGTGGCCCGTACCCAGCACCACCACACCAAACGCGATCCGGTACCAGGCGAGCAACGAGAAGTCGTGCGCGGAGATGTAGCGCAACAGCCAGCGCACGCTCAGAAAGGCGCCGGTAAAAGCCGCGGCGAAGCCGGCCACCCACATGCTCCAGTCGTTGGCATTGACCAGATCGCGCTCCGTGTACAGCTCATAAAGCGTGGCCACGCCCAGGGTGGGGATCGCCAGAAAAAAGGAAAATTCGGTGGCGGCGCGCCGCGACAGGCCAAACAGCAGGCCGCCGATGATGGTGGCGCCGGCGCGTGAGGTGCCGGGAATCAGCGCCAGCACCTGGGCGAGACCGATCTTCAGCGCGTCGGCGAGTGAGGCGTCATCGACACTGACGACGCGGATGCGATGCTCGCGGCGCTCCGCCCAAAGCATGATCACGCCGCCAGCGATGAAGGCGGTGGCCACCGTGGTGGCATTGAACAGATGGGCCTTGATCCAGTCGCCGAACAACAGCCCGACGCAGGCCAGCGGCAGGAAGGCGATGAACAGCCGCGCCACGAACAGCTGCGCCGCGCGGTCGCGGTGCAGTCCGCCCGCCACCGCCAGGATTCTTGCCCGGTACTCCCAGCACAGCGCCAGCAGCGCCCCGGACTGGATGACGATGGCGAACAGCTTGCCGCGGTCGTCGTTGAAGTGCAGCAGCTCGCTGGTGAGGATCAGGTGCCCGGTGGAGGAAATGGGCAGGAATTCGGTGATACCCTCCACCAGCCCGAGCACAATGGCCTTGAGAATCAGCACCAGATCCAAGGAAAGCTCCGACCCGTGAATGGCGGCGCGATTATACGCACCGCGCCGTCGCTTGCCGGTCTTCCGTGACCGGCGGCCGGCACTCGCGGTTCGTCAGTTGCGCGCCAGCCGCGTCGCCGCGCGCGGGCAGTTGAGGAACGCCGAGGTGCGCAGCCAGCGCGCATCCGGGGCATAGACAAAAAGGTATTGATCGCCCTTGATGCTGTCGATCAGCGGCCGAATCACGCCCTGGCGCACCGCCGGGCAACCATGGCTGCGGCCCAGGCGCCCGGTGCGGGCAATGAACGACGGGCTCACATAGTCGGCGCCGTGGATGACGATGGCGCGCTCGTAGGCGCGGTCATTCACCCCCGGCTCGAGCCCTTCCAGGCGCAGCGAATAGCCGTTGCGCCCCTGATAGGACCCGAGGGTGCGGAACAGCCCCAGGCTCGACTGGTAGCTTTGCGGAATATTGGAAAAAACCCGCGCCTGCGCGTCCCCGGAGCCGCGGCCATGGGAGACCAGCTCCTCGAACAGCAGCCGGCCGCGGGCGAGATCGAACACCCACAGGCGGGGCCGGGTCGAGGGCAGTGAATAGTCGATCACCGCGAGGCGCTGCGCCTGATCGGTGGCGCAGGCCAGCGCCCTGGCGGCCAGCCGCAACACCTGGGGATTGGCGCGGGGTGCCAGATTGGTCAGCGCGCGATCGAGGTGGGGTGCGGAGAATGGATTAAGCTGCGCGGCCAAAACCAGCGCGGGCGCGAGCCACAGCCCGGCGATCAAGGCCACACCAGGCAGCCAGCGGATGCGTGCAGTCGTCATCGAAAACCGTCCCGTCGTGGCGCTTCCTGCCGGCATCCGGCGCGCCCCATCTCACAAGAGAACCGGGACGTGCCGCCCCGCGGCCATTATGGCTCGGTCGGCCGGCACTGCCAAACCCGCGGCGGCATGGCCCCGGGCTCTGGGCGCACGGCGATGCGGCGCACGGTTGTGCAGGGTGCTGCTGCTGTGCGGCGTGCTGTCGTGCAGCCTGCTGCCCCGTCTGGCAAGCGCCGACGCCGGATCCGTCACCACGGCGATCGCGCGCCAGCTCGCCGGCGCCGCGCCCGAGCTGCAAGCGCTCTACGCTGCCCGCGATGGGCGGCCAGCCTGGACCGAGCAGACCACGCTGACTGCCTTTGTCACGGCGGTGGCCGAGCTCCATGCCGACGGTCTCGATCCAGCGCACTACGGCGTGCCGGCGCTGCAAGCGGAGTGGCAGCACGAGGTGGAGCAGGCCACCGATCCTGCGCGCCATGCGGCCTTCGACCTGCACGCCAGCAGGATCTGGCTGGAGGCACTGCGCGATCTCCGCCGTGGCCGCGCCGCACCCCCGGATTCGCCCCTCGATCTCGATATCCCTAGTCTGGCGGCAGATCTGGAAGCCGCCGCGTTCGCCCGATCGCTGGCGCGCGCACGCCCGTCCCAACCCCTGTATCGGCACCTGCGCGAGGGCCTGAAGCGCTATCGCGAACTGGCCCGGCAAGGTGGTTGGACTGCGCTGCCAGCAGGGCCGACCCTGCATCCGGGAGATCGCGATGCGCGGGTGCTGCTGCTGCGGGAGCGACTTGCGCGCGAGCAGATTGACGCAGCGGCGCCAACCGGGGATCCGCTGCTGTTCGATGCGACGCTGGAGGCAGCGGTACGGACTTTTCAGCAGGATCACGGACTGCACGCCGACGGCATCGTCGGCGGCCATACCCGCGCGGCGCTGAACGTCTCGGCGGCGGCCCGCGGCGCGCAGTTGCGCGTCAATCTCGAGCGCGCGCGGTGGCTGCTCGCGGAGCTGCCCGAGACCCATGTACTGGTCGATATCGCCGCGGGAGACCTGGGCTTCGTGCGCGCCGGAGAGTTGCGCTGGCGCACCCGGGCGATCGTCGGCCGCCCGTCGCGGCCCACCCCGGTGCTGCGCTCGGCGCTCAGCCATCTGAAATTCAACCCGGCCTGGACCATTCCGCCCACCATCCTGCGCCAGGACGTGCTGCCCAAGCTGCGACGCGATCCCGGCTATCTCGCCCGCGAGGGGATCGACGTGCTGAGCCCGGCCGGCGCACCGCTGGACCCGGGCGCTGCGCTGACGCTGGGCCTGGGTGAATTCCTGCTGCGCCAGCGGCCCGGCCCGCACAATCCCCTGGGCCGGGTGGTCATCCGCTTCCCCAACCCGCATCAGGTCTATCTCCACGACACTCCGGCGCAGGAGCTGTTCGCCCTGGACGAGCGCACCCTCAGCTCCGGTTGCATCCGCGTCAAGAACGCGCTCGAGCTGGTGCGCCTGCTGCTCGACGACGCGGGCGAATGGAGCCGCGCGGCCGTGGTGGCCGCAGCCGAATCCGGGATCACCCGCAGCGTCGATCTGCCCCAGCCGGTGCCACTGCTGCTCTGGTACCGCACGGCGCGCGCGGAGGCAGACGGGCGGCTGACCTTCCTGCCCGATGTCTACCAACGCGATGCCGAGGTGCTGACCGCCCTGGACCGACCGCCGGGCCCGTGATCACGCGGCATAATGCGGCGGCGAACAAATCGGGGGTGGCCATGCGATTGCAGTTTCTGGGTGCCGCCGGCGAGGTGACCGGCTCCTGCTTCCTGATCGAAGTCGGCGACCAACGCCTGCTGGTCGATTGCGGCCTGTATCAGGGCAGCCGCAAGAGCGAGGCGCGCAATGCCGAGCCCTTCCCCTTCGCTCCGGCCACCCTCGACGCCGTGGTGCTCACTCACGCCCACATCGACCACGCCGGACGGCTGCCGCGGCTGGTGGAACAGGGCTTCGGCGGCGCCATCCATACCCACAGCGCGGGCAAGGAACTGGCGCGGATCCTGTTGAAGGACGCCGCCGCGCTGGCCGAGAAGGACGCCGAGCTGCACAACCGCAAGCGCGCCCGCCAGCATCTGCCGCCGGAGGCGCCGGTGTCCTCGCTCGCGGGCGCCGAGCGCGCGCTCGCCCAGATGCGCGGCTGCGCCTACGACCGGATCATCCCGATCCTGCCCGGCGTGCGCCTGCGGCTGCGCGATGCCGGCCACATCCTCGGCGCCAGCATCCTGGAGCTGTGGCTGCGCGAAGGCGAAATCGAGCGCAAGCTGGTGTTCAGCGGCGATCTGGGCCACCGCGGGTCGCTGATCTCCCCCGATCCAACGCCGGTGGAGGACGCCGATCTGGTCATCATGGAAGCCACCTACGGCGACCGCGACCACCGCTCCTGGGACGCGACCCTGGCAGAACTCAACGAGATTTTCGCCACCGCCAACCGACTGCGGGGCAACATTCTGGTCCCAGCCTTTGCGGTGGGCCGCACCCAGCAGTTGCTCTACCTCCTGACCCAGCACTACCGCGACTGGGGGCTCGACCGCTGGCTCATCGCCCTCGACAGCCCCATGGCGATCGCCACCACCAAACTGTACGCGCGCCATGCCGGGCTGCTGACGCCGAACGGCCGCAGCCTGGACGCCGCGGATTTCAGCCCGCCCGGACTGGTGCTGAGCCAGACCACCCAGCAATCGATGCGGCTCAATCGCCTGGAAAGCGGGGCATTGATCATCGCCGGCAGCGGCATGTGCACCGGCGGGCGCATCCTGCACCACTTCAAGCACAACCTCTGGCGGCGCAACTGCCACGTGGTGATGGTTGGATACCAGGCCGAAGGCAGCCTCGGCCACGCGCTGATCGGCGGCGCCCGGGAGATCCGCCTCTGGGGCGAGCGCATCAAGGTGGGGGCCACCATCCACACCGTCGGCGGGCTTTCGGCGCACGCCGATCAAAGCGGGCTGGTCGACTGGTATCGGCACTTTGCCGGCGCTCCGCCGGTGGCCCTGGTCCACGGCGAACCCCAGGCCATCGCCGCCCTGGGCGAACGCCTGGCGCCCATCGCGCAACGGGTATTCCAGCCGGGCTTCGGCGCCAGTCTGGACCTGCTTGCCCTGGCACCAGGCGCCGGGCGCGAGTCAGCGATCTAGCCGCAACACCATGCGCTGGGCGCTGGCGCCGTCCTCGTAGTACAAGTCGATGCAATTCTCGGCGGCAAACCCGAGCTTGCGATAGAGCTGCTGCGCCCCGGCATTGTCGGTGCGCACTTCGAGGCCCATCCTGAGGTAGCCCCGGTCGCGGGCCGCGGCGGCGAGCGCCAGGATCAGCGCGCTGGCCACCCCCTGGCCACGGGCCGCTTCCGCCACCGCGACGCCGTAGAGCCTGGCGCGGGTGGCGCCGCGCCGGTACAGGCTCACCGCGTAGCCGAGCAGCCGGTCGTCCCGCGTCGCCACCCGGAAATCGGACCGCGCGCGCAACAGCAGATGGCGGAACTGGCGGGCAGTGAAGCGATCGCCGGTGAACGCCTGTTGCTCCAGGGCCAGCAGCGCCGGCAGATCGGCAACCTCGGCATTGCGGATAACGAACGTCACGGTACCGGGCGTTGCTGGGCGCGGTCTTCCAGGCGGCGTTCGAACTCGACCATCACCGTGCGATAGAGCTCCTCGCCCAACAGCGCATCCTCCACGCCGCGGTCGATGCTGGGGTTGTCGTTGACTTCGATCACCACCGGTCCCCGCGCGGTCTCCTTGAGATCGACGCCGTAGAGGCCGTTGCCGATCAGCCCGGTGGCGCGCAGCGCGGCGCGAATCACCGGCGCCGGCACCCGGTGCACCGCCACGGTTTCGAAGCCGCCGGCACGGGTACCCGTGGCATTGTGGTCGTAGATCTGCCAGTGACCCTTGGCCATGAAGTACTTGCAGGCATAGATGGCGCGGCCCGCAATCACGCCCACCCGCCAATCGAAATCGGTGGCGATGAACTCCTGGACGATCACCACCGCCGACTGGCGCAGCAGGCGCTCGGCCGCGGCGCGGTAGCCGGCTTCGGTATCGACCTTCTCGACCCCGACCGAAAAGGAACCATCGGGGATCTTCAGCACCAGCGGCAACCCGAGCTGGTCGCGCAGGTCGGCGAACTCGGGCATCTCGTCGCCGAACAGCATCCGCGCCGCCGGCACCTGGACCTTGTTGGCGGTGAGCAGCTCGTGGAGAAACACCTTGTTGGTGCAGCGGATGATGGAATCCGGATCGTCGATCACCGGCATGCCATTGCGCGCGGCGCGCTGCGCGAAACGCAGCGTGGGGTGGTTGATCGCGGTGGTCTGGCGGATGAACAGGGCGTCGTATTCGAGCAGCCGGGGTTCGTCGTCGAGGGTGATCAGATCGGCGTCGATGCCGAGCAGTCGCGCGTGCTTGATGAACAGTTGCAGCGCACCGCGATTGCTCGGTGGCAGCTTCTCATCCGGATCCACCAGGATGGCGAGGTCATAGCGCGCCGCGCGCTCCCGCCGCGGCTGGCGCCAGATCTTCTTGCTGAAGCCATCGAGGGCGGCGGCGAACTCGTCCTGGCCGGCGTCGTCCAGCTCGGTCAGCGGCATCAGCCGCAGGCTGGCGATCGACCATTCGGTGCCGCGCTCGAAGGTCACCTCGAGCAGCGGTGCCGGATAGAGTTCGAAGATTTTCTTGGCCACCTTTTCCAGCGGCGCTATGGGGGTCTGGCCGAAACAGATGCGCAGCCGGAAGTTCGCCTCCCCGGCGGCGACGCTGGTGCGCAGATAGTGACGCATGCGCCGCAGCAGCTCGTCGCCCAGGGTGATGGCGGCACCGGCGGAAAGCTCGTTCAGGGTGCGCACCGAGGGCAGCACCTTCTGGCCCCGGGCCTCGGCGAGCAGCGAGCAGTAATAGCCCTGGCTGCGGTAGCCGCAATCGCCACAGAAGTTGTAGACCTGCGCGCCGGCGGCGCGGTACTCGGGCCGGCTCAGATAATCCTTGCTGGAGATCACTTCCTCGGCGCTGTGGTAGGGCGCCCAGATTTCCGGCCGGTCCACCACGATATAGAGCTTGGACAAAGAGCTTCCCTGGTTCGGTTGCGGGGCCGGTCGGCGAGCACCGGAAACGGCGCCTAGTTTCGCTTATTGCGGCGCTGCCGGGGTAGTGGCAGCGGGGTGTTAGGGCTGCTGGGTGGTAGTGGCTGCCGGGGCATCAGGCGGTGCTGGGACAGGTAGTGGCTGCCGGGGCATCAGGCGCTGCTGGGACAGGTAGTGGCTGCCGAGGCATCAGTCGCTGCTGGGATAGCTAGCGGCTGCAGGGGCATCAGTCGCTGCTGGGATAGCTAGCGGCTGCCGGGATAGCGTCGGCACGACACAGCGCCAGCCAGCGCGCGATCCCCGGGCTCAGGAACTTGCGCCGGTGGAGCACGAAGTAAAAGTGCCGGCGCAGATCGCGATGCGGGATATCGAGCGCCACCAGCGACCCGCGCTGGAAGGCATCGCGCAGGGTGATGCGCGACAGACAGCCGATGCCGAGGCCCGCCTCCACCGCGCGCTTGATCGCCTCGGTGTGTTCCAGCTCCAGGAGAATGTTGAGGCGCGGCAGCAGGCCGCGCAGGGCGCGATCGAAGGTCTGGCGGGTGCCCGAACCCGGCTCGCGCAGAATCCAGGTCGCCGCCAGCAGGTCGTCGTCGTTGAGCCGATAGCGCTTGGCGAGCACATGATCCGGCGCACAGAAGGCGATCAGCTCGTCGTCGCGCCAGGGCGCGATGTCGAGGTCGGGATGACTGAGCTCGCCCTCCACCAACCCGAGGTCCAGGTCGAAGGCGGCCACCTGCGCGGCGATCTGCGCGGTGTTGGCGACGCGCAGCGCCACCCGACTGCCCGGCAGCTCGCTCATGTAGCGCGCCATCAGACCCGGGGCCAGATAGTTGCCGATGGTCAGGGTTGCGCCGACCTTGAGCGCGCCGCTATCCGGCTGGCCGGCAAAGCCCGCCTCCAAGGCCTGCGCCTGCGCCAGCAGCGCCATCGCCGGGGGCAACAGCGCACGACCCAGCTCGTTGAGGCGCAGACGTTTGCCGGCACGATCGAACAGGCGGATATCGAATTGCCGTTCCAATTCCTGGAGCGCCCCACTGGCGGCGGACTGCGACATCGCCAGACTCTCCGCCGCACGACTGATGTTCTCGTGGCGAGCGGTGGCGAGAAAGACTTCGAGCTGGCGCAGGGTGAAGCGCATTATCGTCAAAACCGATTAAGGATATGCAAACAAACCATTTTGCCGATAGTGTGCGCCGCCTTTACTGTGCCAGGCAATCCCATGACAGTGCGCCAACGCGGCAGGAGCCAGACCGTCCATGTCCAACCTGAACCAGGAAACCGTGCTCAGCGTCCACCACTGGACCGATCGGCTGTTCAGCTTCCGCACCACCCGCGACCCGGGTTTCCGCTTCAAGAACGGCTACTTCACCATGATCGGCATCGAGGTCGAGCAGAAGCCGTTGCTGCGCGCCTACAGCATGGCGAGCGCAAACTACGAGGAAGAGCTGGAGTTTTTCAGCATCAAGGTGCCCGACGGCCCACTCACCTCGCGGTTGCAGAACATCCAGGTGGGCGATCAGGTGCTGGTTGGGCGCAAGCCCACCGGAACCCTGGTGGTCGATCACCTGCTGCCCGGGCGGCACCTGTACCTGCTCGCCACCGGCACCGGGCTCGCGCCCTTCCTCAGCATCATCCGCGATCTGGAGATCTACGATCACTACGAACAGGTGATCCTGGTGCACGGCTGCCGCCACGTCGCCGATCTGGCCTACCGGGAGATGATCACCGAGGAGCTGCCGCGCCACGAGTTCTTCGGTGAGGTGGTGCGCGAGAAGCTGCTCTACTACCCCACCGTCACCCGCGAGCCGTTCCAGCACCAGGGCCGCATCACCCAGCTGCTGGACACCGGCAAGCTGTGCGCGGATCTGGGCCTGCCGCCGCTCAGCGTCGCGGACGACCGCTTCATGCTGTGCGGCAGCCCGGCCATGCTCGCCGACATTTGCGGGCTGCTCGACAGCCGGGGCTTCCGCGAGTACGGCAGCGGCGAGCTCGGCCACTATGTGATCGAGCGCGCCTTCGTCGAACGCTGAGG
>DASUDS010000026.1:0-13822 GCA_036275455.1 Porticoccaceae bacterium | reverse complement strand
TCATCCTGACCGACACCGAGGAAAAGATCGCCGAGTTTCGCCGCATCGTGCAGCAGATCGATATCCCGGTGCGTCAGGTAGAGATCGAAGCGCGCATCGTCATCGCCAATACCGATTTCCGCAAGCAGATCGGCGCCCGCTGGGGCTTGGCCGCGGTCCGCACGCACGGCAGCAGCCTGGTGAATGTCATGGGTACGCGCGATGGCCTGGACAGCGAGCCCGGCAATCCCGGAGAGTTCTTCCTGGGTGGCGGGACCCTGGACCTCGAGGAATCCCTAGCCGTCGATCTGGGGGTTGCAGACCCGTCGGGCAGTATCGCGATTGGGTTGCTGCGCAACAATACGTTTTTGGACCTGGAATTGAGCGCGCTGCAGAACGATGGTTATGGGGAGATCATTTCCCAACCCAAGGTGCTGACCAGCGACAAGAAAAAGGCGATCATCGAATCCGGTACGGAAATCCCCTACCTTGAAGCGAGTTCGGCAGGGAATACCAGCATTCAGTTCGAGGATGCCACGCTGAAACTGGAAGTCACGCCGCTGATTACACCGGACAACCGGATCGTCATGGAGCTCAAGGTCAATCAGGATTCCATTGGCCAGTTCGTGCCCTCCGGCATCGGCGGCCTGGTGCCCACGATCGATACCACCAGCGTCGAGACGGAGGCACTGGTCGGTGACGGTCAGACCCTGGTGCTGGGTGGGATTTTCCAGATGGAATCCGTGGAGTCGGTCGAAAAGGTGCCGGTACTGGGCGATATTCCCGGGATCGGGCGGCTGTTTCGCAACAATTCCACCGACCAGACCAAGCGTGAAATCCTGATTTTCATCACGCCGAGGATTATGGACGATCCACTGCTCAGCCAATGATGGCAAGGGAGAATGTATTTCTCGTCGGGCCGATGGGCGCAGGGAAAACCACGGTCGGGCGGTGTCTGGCGAAAATACTCGATCGCGAGTTCGTCGATCTCGACGCCGAGATTGAAGCGCGTTGCGGTGCGGATATCCGCTGGATCTTCGATGTCGAGGGTGAGCAGGGGTTTCGCGAACGCGAGACCGCGTTGCTGCGCGAGATCACGGATCGTGCCGGGCTGGTGGTGGCGACGGGCGGGGGTATCGTGTTGCGTTCCGAGAACCGCGAGCTGTTGCGGAAATCCGGACAGGTCATCTACCTGGCGGTCCCGCCCAGGGAGCTGTACGAGCGCACGCGCAACGACCTCCATCGGCCATTGCTCCAGGTGCCAAACCGGCGTGAGGTCATCGAGCGATTGGTTGGCGAACGCGACCCCCTCTATCGCGAGGTCGCTACCGCCGTCTATGGCGGGGGGCGAAGAAGCGCCAGGGGCGCGGCGGAGGAGATCATCGAACTGATTTCCGGGCCGGCAGCTTGATAACGGGAGCTTGCTTTCACCAGCCCGTGGTTCTTTCCCGCCCCATCGTTCTTTTGGCCAACCAATAGTTCTTTTGGACAACCGATAGTTCTTTTGGCCAACCCGTAGTTCCGTTTAGCCAACACATAGTTCCGTTTAGCCAACACATAGTTGTTATTGCCAACCCGTATTTTCTATTGCCAACCGATCGTCCCTTCATCTCCAGCCGGGGAAGGGAGGCGACGATACCATGGAGCCGATCTTCGGCGCTCCTTCCCGGTCCGGGGCGGCTCAATGGCGTAGAATGTCCCCCCGATTGATCCTTTCCAGGTTGTTGCTGCAATGCGGCAGGTCAGCGTCGAACTCGGCGAACGCAGTTATCCCATATTGATTGGCGAGGGTTTGTTGGCGGAGCCAGCGAGCCTTGCCGTCTACGCCGCGGGTGAGCAGGTGCTGATCGTCAGCAACGACCGTGTCGCGCCCCTGTACCTGGAGCTGGCTCGTGCAGCCTTTGCCGGCAAGGCCGTGGAAGCCCTGGTGCTGCCGGACGGCGAGCGCTACAAGACCATGGAGAGTCTGGGCCTTATCCACGATGCGCTCATTCGGGGTCGCCATGATCGTGACACGACCCTGGCCGCGCTGGGTGGCGGTGTGATTGGCGATCTCACCGGATTTGCTGCGGCCACCTATCAGCGCGGGATCGATTTCATCCAGATTCCGACCACGTTGCTGGCACAGGTGGATTCCTCGGTCGGTGGCAAGACGGGCGTGAATCATCCTGGCGGCAAGAACATGATCGGCGCCTTTCACCAACCGAGATGCGTTCTGGCCGATACCCGAACTCTCCGGTCGCTGCCCGAGCGCGAATTCCGCGCCGGGCTGGCCGAGGTGATCAAGTATGGACTGATTGCCGATCTGGAATTCATCGTGTGGCTGGAGGCCCACATGCCGGCGCTGCGTGCTCGCGAGCCGGAGGTGTTGGAGCTCGCCATTGCGCGCTGTTGTCAGCTCAAGGCGCGCATCGTCGCGGCGGATGAGCGGGAACGTGGCATGCGCGCGCTACTCAATCTCGGCCACACCTTCGGTCACGCGATCGAGGCCGCTCAGGAGTATCGGGGCTGGCTGCACGGCGAGGCGGTCGGCGCCGGGATGGCAATGGCAGCCCGCATGTCGCGGCTTTTGGGACGGCTGACGGCGGCCGAATCTGATCGCATATTGGCGCTTCTTCAGGCGGCTGCCTTGCCGCTTGGACCCCCTAGTGATCTGTCGGCCGCCGTACTGCGAGAGCGCATGGCAGCCGACAAGAAGGTTGCTCGGGGCCGGGTGCGACTGGTGTTGCTGAGTGGCATGGGACATGCCGATGTGGTGGCAGACTACCCGGAAGCGATCCTTGCCGAAGTCCTGGGTACTGCGGCGGTAGCAGGCTTGTCAACATGAAGCGACGAGCTTTTCACCGAGAACCGCCGGCATCTACAGAGAGCCTCAGGAACAGGGCGGCAGTGATCATGCATCGGCAGGGCAGATGACCCGCGATGCGAATGGCGACGCAAGAGAGGGCCTGTGGCTGAACTGAAGAACGACAGACTGTTGCGTGCCCTGTGTCGTCAGCCGGTGGATGCGACCCCGGTATGGGTGATGCGCCAAGCCGGGCGCTACCTGCCGGAGTATCGCGCGGTGCGCGCCGCGGCCGGCGATTTCATGAGCTTGTGCACGGATCCCCTGCGCGCCTGCGAGGTGACATTGCAACCGCTGCGCCGCTTTGATCTGGATGCGGCCATCCTGTTCTCGGACATTCTGACCATTCCCGATGCTTTGGGGCTCGGGCTGCATTTTGAGGAAGGCGAGGGTCCACGGTTCCGCAAGCCGTTGCGTGAGGCAAGCGACATCGAGCGGTTGAGCGTGGTGAATACCCCTCGGGATCTGCCCTATGTGCTGGACGCCGTGCGCTTGATTCGCCGGGAATTGAATGGCCGGGTTCCGCTGATCGGGTTTTCGGGCAGCCCCTGGACGCTGGCGACCTATATGATCGAAGGGGGCAGCAGCCGTGACTTTGTGCGCATCAAGACCATGCTTTATTCGGAGCCCGGGTTGTTGCATCTGCTGCTGGAGAAGCTCGCGGCGTCGGTAGTCGATTATCTGAATGCGCAGATTGCGGCTGGCGCCCAGGCGGTACAGATCTTCGATACCTGGGGCGGAACCCTCAGCGCGGCCGCTTACCAAGAGTTTTCGCTTCAATACATGGCCCGCATCGTGAGGAAGCTGACGCGCACGGCGGAGGGGCGCCCGGTGCCGGTAATCCTGTTCACCAAGGGTGGTTCGCCCTGGCTCGAACGCATGGCCGATACCGGATGCGACGCCCTGGGCCTCGACTGGTGTGTGGATATTGCCGAGGCCAGGAATCGGGTCGGCGACCGCGTGGCATTGCAGGGCAATCTCGATCCCGCCGTGTTGCGTGCACCCATCGAGGTGGTGTGCCGGGAAGTGGCGGTGCTCCTGCGTGCATTTGGGGCTGGCCCGGGCCATGTTTTCAATCTCGGTCACGGTATCAGTCCCGACATCGCTCCAGATCGGGTGGCGGCGTTAGTTGATGCAGTTCACAACATTTCTGCGAATTTGCGGCAACCGGGCGGCTGAAAGATAGCGTTCGTCGTCAAATACTGCCAGCGGGCGATGTCAGGTTGCAATAATGTCGGTGCGGCCTATGCTGAGGATGCGATCCAAGGGTCTGGCAGCCGTCCCGGCTGGCAGGGTGGTCGGTGGCAGGGTAGCAAAACCGGAAGGCTGGGTATGGCGATCAAGCAGATCAAAATCGACGTCAACAATCTGGTAATCGGCATGTACGTGTCGCAGCTGGATCGGCCTTGGACGCATACGCCCTTTCCCTTGCAGGGATTTCAGATCCGTTCGACGGAAGACATCAATACCGTCCGGCACTACTGCGATTACGTCTTTATCGATACGACCAAGGGCAAGGGCCCCCTGGAAGCCCGTGGCCACTTGGCGCCGGAGAGGCGTAGTGAAGCCTTCCGGTCGCGCTCCAGCACCGGGGTGTACAGAGGGCGGGAAACCGCTGAAACCGGTGATCCGAGCCCCCTGGTCGTTCGCAAGGGTGTTTACGCGACCACCGTGTCGCTGCGCGCGGAAATACGCAACGCACAGATCCTGATGCGAACGCTCCAGGCGCAGTTGGACCAGGCAGCCAAGCAGATCGCCAAGGGACGTTTGGCCGACTACGATCAGCTCAAGCACAGTGTCGATGGCATGGTTGCCAGTGTGCTGCGCTGTCCCGATGCCTTTACCTGGCTGATTCGGCTGCGTCAGCATGATCAGGGTGTGCAGGAGCACAGCCTGCGCTCAGCGTTGTGGGCCGTGCAGTTTGCGCGTTTCATCGGCATGGAAAAGCGTGAGATCGCCACGTTGTGCATGGGAACCTTGCTCAAGGACATCGGCAAGATTCGAGTGCCTGCGGTCATTCTGCGCAAGCGCAACCGCTCCCCGGAAGAAGAGCAGGAATACCGGAAGTTCGTTATGTACGGGGTGGAGATGCTCCGCGAGACGCGCGACGTCGAACCGCGCGTCATCTCTGTCGTTCGCTATCACTGCGAGCGGATGAACGGATCGGGCTTTCCGGATGGATTGGTGGGCAACAAGATCCCGCTGCTGGCCAGGATTGCCGGCATCGCTACGGCATTTGATGCCTTCAGCAACCCGCTGGAGGTGGATCAGCCGGTAGCACCTTCCAAGGCGGTGAGCCTGCTATATGACATGCGTGCCACGGAGTTTCAGGAGGACCTGGTCGTCCAGTTCATCCAATCGATCGGGCTGTATCCCGCGGGAACTCTGGTGGAACTGACCACCGGCGACATTGGCGTGGTAGTCGAGCAGCATCCGAATTCCCGGTTGACACCCCAGGTGGCGGTATTGGATCAAACCGGAGGAGACCTCAACAAGAATTTTCTGTTGATTGATCTCAAGGACCAGGATGCGGCGCGCCAGTTGCTCGTCACCGACGGGCGCCACAGCGTGGCGCAGACCGAGCGCATAGCCATTGCCAGGGATCTCGAAGCCACCGGTTACGACGTCGATATCAAGGCGATTTCCGGGCTGTTCATGCAAGCCGAAGAGGAAGCGCGGAAGGTTGGCCTGTTCTCTCAGCTCCGGGAACGGTTGCTCGGCCCGCGTTGAGGCTCAGCTTGCCGTGGGTGCTCCGAGCGCGGCACCCAGACGAATGGTTTGGCCGGCGCGGATCGATGCTGCCAGCGCCAGTCCCGGTGGCAGCAGCACGATGGCGGTGGACCCGAAGCGAAACCGGCCCAGTTCGTCCCCCCGGCTGAAAGCCAGCGGCTGGCCGGTGACGTCGAAATCCTTGCGCAATGCCCTCCCTGGCTGATAACAGCCGAGCCATGGGGTCTCGATGCCGGCAACCAGTAAAGCCCCAACCATCACCAGGGCGATGTCTCCCGCAGCCGTGGCCAGCCAGCAGGTCAGTCGCTCGTTTCCTGCGTAGAGCCCAGGCAGCGCGCGATCGGTGCGCGGATTGACCGAGAACAGCCTTCCGGGAAGGTAATTCGCGGTCGTCAATGCTCCCGCCAGTGGAGCATGCACGCGATGGTAATCGCGCGGCGACAGATAGATGGTGGCAAAACTCCCGCCGTGCAATGCCCGGGTTCGTGCGCTGGCTTCGCCAACCAGGCCTTCGAGTGGAAAGCGGTGGCCCTTGGCTTGCAGCACTTGATCGCCTTCCAGTTTGCCGGCGGCGCTGATCGTGCCGTCCACGGGTGAGATGAGGGTGTGCTCGTCTCCCGACAGTGGACGGGCTCCGGAGCGCAGGCCGCGAGTGAAAAATTCGTTGAAGGAGGCGTAGCGCCGATAGTCGGTTGCCTCCGCTTCGCTCAGGTCGATCTGGTAATGGCGGATGGCGGTGCGGATCAGCAGATCTTTCAGCCAGCGCGTGCGGCTGTTGGCCAGCAGGCCGGCGGTACGGCTGAGCAGGTGCTGCGGCAAGGCGCGCTGGAGCAGGAGGTAAGCGGCGTCGGGCAACAGCGTCATCGGGTGGAGATCTCGATAGGCGGGGGTTGGTGGAGATTGCTATAGCGCCGGCGGTTGCGCGTAACCGGTCAGTCTGGCTGCAACAGCTGGTGAAAGCTCGCCAGTCGTTCTCGATCGACCGTGCCCTGCGCTATCGCGGCGGCCACGGCACAATCCGGGTCGTCGCGGTGCCGGCAGTTGCGGAACCGGCAATGTTGCGCCAGAACGCGCAATTCGACGAAGCCGCGAATCAGCTCCGCAGCGTTGCTGCAGGGCACATCGAATTCGCGAATCCCCGGGGAATCGATCACCGCCCCGCCGGGTAGCGGATAGAAGCGGGCAACGGTAGTGGTATGCCGGCCCTTGACGGCCGCAGCCGAGAGCTGGCCGACCGCAGCGTTGGCTGCGGGGAAGACGCGATTGATGAGCGACGACTTGCCAACCCCGGACTGCCCGCAAAACACGCTGACCCGCCCCTCCAGATGCTGGCGGAGGGTGTCGAGTCCCAAGCCGCTGTGCGCCGAGACCCGAACCATCGCGTAGCCCAGCCGGGCGCGCGCCTGCGCGATGGCTTCCACCTTTTCCCGCCCCGGCAGATCGCCCTTGTTGATGACGAGGAGAGCGCTGATGCCCTCGATTTCGGCGGCGGCCAGAAAGCGGTCGGCCAGTGCAGCATGGGGTTCGGGCTGCGGCGCCAGCACCAGCACGATCTGATCGATATTGGCGGCAAGCACGCGGACCCCGGTCCGCTCGCGCCGCCGCAACATGTTCTGCCGCGGTGCCAGTGCGGTGACCAGCCCGTCCGCGTCCCCGGGTAGCCACAGCACCCGATCGCCGACGACCGGCTCCAGGTGCGCGCGCAGGTGGCAGCGCTGTAAGGCCTGGCCGGGGGCACTGGTGTCCAGCACGTCTACCGCCTTGCCGTAGCGTGCGGCAACCAGGCCGTGGCGCTCGCCCATCGCGGCCTCGCCGGGTGCCGGAGCCGCGACGGAATGCGAGCGGCCGGCGGCGATGCGGCGTCGCTGTTGCAGCGACAAGCGCCTTTTCCCCATGCGTGATTGGCCTCTGTTATCGAGCGTTCAGCATATAGGATATCCTTCCGGGCCCATAACCGGGCCACTGGATGCGGGCCGGGATTTCGCCCATTTTTCCCCGACGGAGTCGCCATGCCGGTCACCGCCGCAGCAGAACTGAACCTGATCTGGATCGATCTGGAGATGACCGGCCTGGATACGATCAGGGATACGATCATCGAGATCGCCACCCTGGTTACCGACGCGGAGCTCAATGTGCTGGCGGAAGGGCCCAGCATCGCCATCCATCAGACCGACGCCGTACTTGCCCGCATGGACGACTGGAATACCCGCCAGCACACGCAGTCCGGGCTGGTGGCCCGGGTGCGGGCGAGCCAATCCGGCGCGCGGGATGCCGAGCTCGAAACCCTGAGTTTCCTGCGCAACTGGGTGCCGCCCGGGATGTCGCCGATGTGCGGCAACTCGATCTGCCAGGACCGGCGGTTTCTGGCCCGGGAGATGCCGGAGCTGGAGGCCTATTTCCACTACCGCAACCTCGACGTGAGTACGCTCAAGGAGTTGGCGCGGCGCTGGCGTCCCGAGGTGATGAAGGGCTTCCAGAAGCAATCAAGGCACCTGGCGCTGGATGACATTCGCGATTCGGTGGAGGAGCTGCGCTACTATCGCGAGCACCTGCTGCGTTGATCCCAATCCTGATCCGGAGATGAAAAATTTGAACATGGATCCGATCCTGCCGGCCGAGCGGGTGCGCGACATGCTCGCCGCCGGCTGGTGGCGCGAGCATTACCTGTATGAGCACTTCGCCGCCGCGGTCGCCGCCGTGCCGGAACGCATTGCGGTAGTCGATTACCGCACCGAGACCGGCGCGCGCCATGCGCTCAGCTACCGCGAACTGGATGGCCGGGTGGCGCGCATTGCCGCGGCCCTGCTGCGGTTGGGCATTCGCCCGGGAGAAGTCGTTTCCTTCCAGCTGCCGAACTGGTGGGAGTTCGTCGCCATCCACTTGGCCTGCCTGCGCATCGGTGCGGTCAGCAATCCCCTGATGCCCATCTTCCGCGAGCGCGAGCTGGGCTTCATGGTGGATTTCGCCGAGTCCCAGGTGCTGATCGTCCCGGCCCGGTTCCGTGGCTTCGACCACGAGGCCATGATCGTCGGAATGCGTGACAGGTTGCCGAAGCTGGAGCATCTGTTCGTGGTGGGTGGCGAGGGCGACAACGCCTTCGAGACCGCGTTGCTGGGCTTCGAACCCGCGGTGGCCGAACCAGTGTCCGAGCTGGATCCGAGCGCGGTGATCATGCTGATGTACACCTCCGGCACCACCGGGATGCCGAAAGGGGTGATGCATTGCTCCTATACCCTGGATTACAACGTGGCGCGGATCATCGAGCGCTGCCAGCTGACTGCGGATGACGTGATCTTCATGGGCTCGCCGCTGGCCCATCTGACCGGCTTTCTGTACGGCATGTGGATGCCCCTGATGCTGCACGCCACCATGGTGTTGCAGGATGTCTGGCAGCCCGAGACGGCCTGGCGGCTGATTGGCGACGAGCGCGTCTCCTTCGCCATGGGCGCCACACCGTTTCTGGCCGATCTGACCCATGCGGAGGCGCGCAAAGCGCACAACTCCGACCGCTTTCGCCTGTTCGTGTGCGGCGGCGCGCCCATTCCCCGGGTGCTGGCGGAACACGCCGCGCAGGAACTGGACATCGACCTGATGGCGGTGTGGGGCATGACCGAGTGCGGCGCCATCACCACCACCCGGCTGGACGATCCGCCGGAGAAGCTGTTCGGCACCGATGGTCTGATCGCTCCGGGCAGCGAGGTGCGGGTGGTAGACCCGGAGGGCAATCCGCTGCCGCCCGGGGTCGAGGGGCGGCTGTTGCAGCGCGGGCCGGCGACCTTCATCGGCTATCTGAAGCGGCCCGAGGCCTACGATGTCGATGCCGAAGGCTTCTTCGACACCGGCGATCTGGCGCGCATGGATGCCGAGGGCTACATCCGCATCACCGGGCGCTCCAAGGACATCATCATCCGCGGCGGCGAGAACATCCCGGTAGTGGAGGTGGAAAACCTGCTCTACAAGCATCCGGCGGTCGCCGATTGCGCGGTGGTGGCGATGCCCGACGAGCGCCTGGGCGAGCTGGGTTGCTGTTTCGTCACGCTCAATCCCGGCACCGCGCTCAGCTTCGGCGAGATGATCGATTTTCTGCGCGCGCAGGGTATCGCGAAGAATTATCTGCCCGAACGCCTGGAAGTGGTCGAAGCCATGCCGCGGACTGCCAGCGGCAAGATCCAGAAATTCGCGCTGCGCGAAATCGCGCAGCAGTTCCACCGCCAGCAAGTATCGTAAAGGAGTCCCATGAGCCTGCCCTGGTTGACCGAAGACGAGCGCTTCATTCAGGAAACCGCACAACGTTTTGCCCGCGAGCGCCTTGCCGAGGGCTACCTGGCGCGCAGCAAGGAGGAGTGCATCGACCGTGGGCTGATGCGCGAACTGGGGCAGCTCGGCCTGATTGCCCCGATCCTGGACGAGCGCTACGGCGGCATCGGCTCAGCCAGCATCGTATCCGGTCTCATTTGCGAGGCGCTGGCCTATGCCGATATCAACATCAGCTATGTTTCGATGATCGCTCCGCTGGTGGGTGGCGTCATCCAGCAGCATGGCAGCGAGGACATGAAGGAAGCGGTACTGCCCCGCCTGACGGGCGGCGAGATCATGATCCAGCTCGGGCTCACCGAGCCGCGTGGCGGTTCGGATGCCGCCAATCTGGCCTTGCGCGCCACGCAGCGCGGCGATCGCTTCATTCTCAACGGGGAAAAGACGTCGATTACCTACGGCGCCCAGGCCGAGATGATGCTGCTGTTTGCGCGCACCGATCCCGACACCCCGGGCGCGCGTGGCGTGACCGCCTTTCTGGTGCCGCTCGATCTGCCTGGCGTGACCTGCACCCGCTTCGACGACGTCGGCAGCCGTCCGGTGGGTCGCGGTTCGGTGTTCTTCGACGACGTCGAATTGCCCGCCACCGCGATGGTGGGCAAGCTGGGTGAGGGTTTCACCAAGGTGATGCAGGGCTTCGACCTGAGCCGGTTCCTGATCGCGCTCCAGTGCGTCGCGACGGCCCAGGCGTCGGTAGACGAAACCTGGCAGTACATCCAGCAGCGCGAGGCGTTCGGGCGCCCGCTGGCCAAGTTTCAGGGCACCACCTTCCCGCTCGCCGAGCATGATAGCCGGCTCGCTGCGGTGCGCGCCCTGTGCTACCAGGGCTTGGCGCTGCGCGATCGCGGTCTGCCGCACACCAAGGAAGCGGCGATGGTGAAATGGATGGGGCCGAAGTGGGGCGCCGACATCATTCAGGAATGTCTGGTGCTGCACGGCCACTACGGTTGGGGCAATGAGCTGCCCCACCTGCAGCGCATGATCGATGTCATGGGCCTGCAGATCGGCGACGGCACGGCGCATATCATGAAAACCATCATCGCCCGCGAGACCATCGGTTCGATCGGCGTGGCTTACAAGTAAATCAAGATGTTGCATCCCCCCTCGGTGGTTTTCTAAGAGAAAACCGACGCGGGTACCAACAACGGTTCCGTCGCCATCCGGGAAACCAGCAATGTTTGCAAAGTTCACTGAGCAGCCTTGGTACCTGTTGCGCTACATGGTCGGCTGGGCCGTGATCATGGGGGGGGTGACCGTCTTGGTCTGGTCGACGCCCCAAACGGCTGCCGCCGGCTGGCTGTTGGCGTTGACCATCGCGCTGATCATCAGCACCCGCTTCGATGCCATGCTGGCCGCCCTGGTGCCAGCCCTGGCGCTCAGCCCAGATCCCTGGGCGACGCTGGCGTGGTTGCTCCTGCTGCTGCCCGTTACCTGGTCCCTGGGGGTTGTGCTCGCGGTATTTATTCACAATGCCAGTCACGGTCAGTTCAGACCGAAGTGGCTGAATGCGGTGATCGGGGAGCTCGCCGGTTGGTGTCTGCGTGTCAATCTTCTGGGTTGGAAAATGGTGCACTACTACCATCACAGGTATGCCGATGACCCTGAGCGCGATCCCCATCCCCCGGGAACCATGAGCTTCTGGCCCTATGCCAATTCGATGCAGGATGCCCATTACCTGCACGCCCGTCACCAGGAACTGCACGCCATGCCGGCCTGGTTTTACATCATGGTCGGGCTAGTGGCATTTACCGGTTTTGCGCTGATGCCGCTGACCTGGTACCTGCTTTTGGGGCCGACCTGGTTCGCCGCGATCTGGATGCCGGTGTTGCTTTCGGGTTGGTGGCTGTATGCGGTGATCAACTACTACGCCCATCCGGTCGGAGCGGACGGCGCCAACCATGCGGCGGATCTATGCACCCGCGGTTGGCAACGGCTGATTAATTTGGTGGGCTTTGGCGTGCTCTATCACCAGGCTCATCATCGCAACCCCGATCTGTTCAACCCGAGCCCGGGTCATGGGGCGCAGTGATGCCCGCAGCAGGTCGCGGGTGCGGGTGCTTAGGTGCCATAATCCGGCGCGCAACACGCACCGATATTTCCCTTACCTGTACAGAACAGGAGGCACATCATGCCCATCCAGGTCGGCGACACCATGCCCGAAGGGCGCTTCAACCTCATGAAAGTGGATGGCCCTGGCTCCATCGGCACCAAGGAACTATTCGACGGCAAGAAGGTGGTGCTGTTCTCGGTGCCCGGCGCCTTCACCCCCACCTGTTCCCGTGACCACCTCCCCGGATTCGTCGAAAAGGCCGATGCCATCAGGGCCAAGGGTGTCGATACCGTCGCCTGCATGGCGGTGAACGATGCCTTCGTCATGGGCGCCTGGGGCAAGCAGGCCGGTGCCGATGACAAGGTGCTGATGCTGGCCGACGGCAATGGCGACTATACCCGGGCGCTGGATCTGGTGCTCGACGGCACCGGTTTCGGCCTCGGCATGCGCGGCAAGCGCTTTGCGCTGATTGTCGACAACGGCAAGGTCACGCAGGCGTTCATCGAGGAAGCCGGCCAGTTCAAGGTCAGCTCCGCAGAAAACGTCCTCGCCCATCTGTGAGGTTCCACGCCGGGGCGGGTCACGCCCCGGTGGCTCCGGCCGTCCGCTGCGCGATCAGCAGCAGCGAGGCCGGTTTGGCGGCATCCCAGGCGCGGGGCTCGCGCAGTTCCCGCAGCCCGAAACCACCAGCGCCCAGCAACTCGATCCAGCTGCCCAAAGTACGGAAGTACCAGGGCGGCGGTTCCTCGACACCGGCGCTGAACGCCGCCCAGGAATCCTCCCGCCAGCCGTCCTGGTAGGGCTGGCCGTCGCCCAGCACCAGCGGGTGAAGGGTTTGGACGATCAGGTATCCGCCCGGGTGTAGGAATTCCGGCAGCACGGTCAGCAGCCGCTCCACGGGCTCGCGACCGAGCAGGGCGAAATTGCTCACCGCCAGATCGAAGCGGCCGAGGTCGGGCGGCATCTCGTCGTAGTCGGCGACCCGGAAGTCGCCACCCCCGGCGGCCCGGGCCGCGGCGATCAGTTCCGGGGCGGCATCGATGCCGGTGACCGCGATCCCCTGTGGCGCCAGGCGCCGCGCCAGCCAGCCCTCGCCGCAACCCAGATCGAGCACGCGCGCCGGGCGCAGTTCGAGGATGCCGGTGATCAACGCTGCGTCTGTCACCGCTATCCGGCTCGCGATGCGGCCGGTGCGCACCGCTTCGGTCCAGACGGCGCTGTGTGTCCGCCAACCCCGAGTGAGGCGCGCTGCTGGGTCGAGCGAGTTGTTGGCCGCGGTCATGACATCAGTTCCTCTGCGGTGGTAGCAGATGATATTCGCTGGTGATGCGGATGAAGTCGCTCAGGTAGCCGAGCTCCTGCTCCGCCGCGCGCAGTGCCGCGAACAGCGTCCGGTGCAGGCCGGTGGGGCCGAGCGGGCGGGTCACCAAGCTCCCGCTATGCGGCGTATGGCGCATCACCCAGTCCGGCAGCGCGGCGACGCCCTGACCACTGGTCACCAATAGCAGAATGATGGCAGTGAGTTCGGCCTGACGCACCGCGGCGGGTTCCACCCCGGCCGGCTGCAGAAAGTAGCGGAACACGTCCATGCGCGAGCGCTGCACCGGGTAGGTGATCAGCACCTGGTCGGCCAGGTCTGCCGGTTCGATGGCGGCGCGTGCCGCCAGCGGGTGCTGAACCGGCAGCACCAGGCGCCCCTCGTAGTCGAACAGGGGCAGAAAGGCCAGCTCCGGATCGACCACCGGGTCCGAGGTGATGACCAGGTCGATGTCGCCAAGGCGCAGCGCCGGCAGCGAGTCGAATGTCAGTCCCAGGCGGATGTCGACGTCCACCTCCGGCCACCGCTCCTTGAAGCGTTCCAGCACCGGCATCAACCACTCGAAACAGGCGTGGCATTCGATGGC
>DASUDS010000025.1:0-6025 GCA_036275455.1 Porticoccaceae bacterium | reverse complement strand
CTGGCGATCAGATAGGCCAGCACGCGGCCCGTGGTGCCGAAACGCTCGCAGGCCAGCAGCGCCCCGGCGGTGGAATGGGAAACCCGCCCGGCGCCGCCCTCGATGTGCGCGCTCTCGGCTTCAACCCCGGTCGCGGCGCGCAGATAGCGCTGAAAGCCCGGCCGGTACTTGCCGAGGTCGTGCCACAGGCCGGCGAGATGCGCCCAGTCCTGGGCGCCGAAGCTGGCGGCGTGATTCGCTGCGCGACGGGCGACTTCGCGCAGGTGTTCGCACAGCATGTGCACGCGCAACGTGGGTTGTTGGCACGCTTCGTCTCCGGCACAGACGTGCGTATGCGCCAGATGATCGTTCGGCTTCCCTTCCAGACCCTGCATCGCATTTTCCCGCGTGGGTTATTCGAGGCTGGCGGACCTACCCCGGAACGCAGGATAGGCGTCTCTGGTAGCAGGCATCAACCGGACAACGCCGAGTCCATGGTCATGGTGCCAGCGCTGTGACACCAGCTTTCCCCATCCCACCCTTCGCACATTCATGCTCCCGTAATCTTGCCTACACAACTTTGACATGGGCGCGCTAGACACTGCGCTGGCCCGGCCGGTGAGGGAGGACACCGCGGCCTCCCCCGCTGGGCAATGGCCCCACCGTCACGCGACCCGACAACTACTTGTTGCTACGCGATCCGACGACTAGGCGACCCGACAACCACGCGACCCGACAACCACGCTACGCGACCGAGGAATACAGCATGTCCAGATTCCACCAGACCGCCATCGCCGCCGCCCTGGGCATGGCCCTCGCGGGCCTTGCCTGCGCCGGCCCCAAGGCCGTCGGCCCGATGGGCTTCGAGCCGATCCCGGGCTCGGCCTACGCCCCCGAGCTGACCACGGACCCGACGATTCTGAACAACGAACCCTGGAAAATACCCGACGGCTATCGCCAGTACATCGTTTCCGACGAAAGCGATCTCGACCTGTATGTCGACGCCGACTGGAACGACATGAACACCGTCAACGAGACGCGCAAGCACGCCGGCCGCTATCTGTATCGCACCCACGAGGTGCGCCCCAACGGCCCGGGCGATGACGCCAATTCGGCGCGCAACGACGGCGGCAGCGGCGGCGCGCTGTCGGTGGTCGATCTGCGCGGGGGCCAAGCCATCGAACTCGTGGGCCGCAGCGACTGGGAGGCCCTCGACGGCCTGGTCTGGACGCCCTGGCACACGCTGCTGTTCGCCGAGGAAGTGAATGCCACGGAGCGCCCGGATCCCGAGCATCCCGACGCCTGCTGCGGTCTGGTCTACGAGGCCGAGCTGGATCCGCGCGATCCCACCCAGCTGCTGGCGGTGACGCCCCGGCCGCTGCTCGGCTCCATGTCCCACGAGGGCATCGAAACCGACGCGGAAGGCAATGTCTACATCATCGACGAGGACCGCAAGCCCAACGGCCAGATCTACAAGTTCGTGCCGGAAAACTACGGCGATCTGTCGAGCGGCACGCTCTACGCCCTGAAGGTGGCGGACGGCAAGCAGACCGGCGCCGCCGAGTGGGTGGAACTGGAGCTGGATCCGCAGACGTTCAATGCCGAGGAGGCCGCCAAGGCTGCCGGCGCCACCGGCTACTGCCGGCCGGAGGACGCCGAGCGCATCGCGCAAACCCTGTACGTGGCCCTGACCTGTGAGGATGTCAACAATCCCCTCAACAGCAGCGGACCCGGCGCCGTGCTCGCCATCGGTCTGGGCAAGCATCCGCAGGTGAGCTACTTCGTGGCACCGGGCGCAAATGTTCCCGGCGAAAACCGAGGCGCTGGGATCACCGGCATGCGCAGTCCTGACAATCTCGCCAACGGCCCGGATGGCCGCCTGTGGATCGTCGAGGACAACGTGCCCAGCGACATCTGGGTTGCCGACCCGGATCTGGATGGCGACGGCCAGAGCGATAACGTGCGCCTGTTCGCCTCGCTCAAGGACAACGGCGCCGAAGGCACCGGGATCTATTTCGGCAAGGATCCCCGCACCCTGCTGGTCAACATCCAGCATTCCGCGACCGGCAACGACAAGACCATGGCGATCACCAATCGCCGGAAATAGCCGCGACGGAAATGACTGCCGGCTTATCCGGCCGGCCGCTGTACGGCGCTCTTCGGGGCGCCGTTTTTTTTGCATCTTGCACCTGTTTCATCGCACAGGTTCTGTGCACGGAAGCCACCGCACACGATTAAGCGCAAGTTAAGTTTCCACCGCCATGCTGCGTCCAACCCCGATCGCGGATGGGTGTGATGACGCAGCTTCCGGCAGCCCCGCAACGAACGTTTTCAGCTTCGATCGAGCTGATGTCCTACGGCCCCGAGCAAGTCGGGCGAAAGCGGATTGAGCGCTATATCGCACTGCGCTATGCGCGTCGGCACGATGCCTGTATCAACCACTTTTCGCCTTGGTTGCTCGCCATCGCAAGCAAGGGGCAACCGCATGCCGCATTGGGCATTTGCCCCGCCGCACAGCAGCCGCTGTTTCTCGAGCGGTATCTGAATACGCCGGTGGAGCAGTGCCTCGCCGCGCAATTCCGCCAGCCGGTGGCGCGCGACGGAATCGTGGAAATCGGCAACCTCGCGGCCTCCGACAGCACGGCGCGCCGGCTGTTGTTTGCCGCGCTGGTGACCGTACTCGCGCGCGCCGGTCAGCAGTGGCTGGTGTGCACCGCGACCGCACGGGTGCGCTGTCTGATTCAGGCGATGGGGCTGCCGCTGCACACCCTGGCCACGGCTGATGCCGATCGCCTGGGGGAAGATCGCGCGCGCTGGGGCCGCTATTACAGCGATCACCCCCAGGTGGTGGCCGGTGACATCGCCGTGGGCCTTGCCGCAATCCACGCCCGCGCCGAGCTGCGCGACGCCCTCTCCGGCTTGCAGCCGGCCCTGGGACAGGTCGCGGTCAAGCTGCGATGAATCCCGTTCACCTGGAACCCCTCTGGTCCGCGCTGGCGCGCGCCGCGGAAGCGCTGCCGGCCCGGCCGCTGCTAAGCCAGGGAGATCGGTGTATCGATGCGGCCGGGCTGCTCGCCGCGATCGAACGTGCGGCCGCGACCCTGGCCGCTGCGGACGTGCGCGTACTGGCACTTGCGATGCCGGATGGGCCAGATTGGTTAGCAGTCGATCTCGCCTGTGCGCTCGCCGGCGTGGTGTCGATTCCGGTGCCGCCGTTTTTCTCCCCGCGCCAGATCGCCCATCTTCTGGAAGCCGCAGCGGTCGATGCCATCGCGGGACAGATCGGCAGCGCAGGACAGCTCGACAGCACGGGACAGCTCGGCAGCACTGCCGGCGCGGCCGATTTTCGTCCAGCGGCAATGCTGCTGCCCGGCGTTGCCCTGGCGCGCCGAGCCCTGGTGCCTGCGGCCGGCATCCCCCCCGGCACCGCCAAGATCACCTTCACCTCGGGCTCGACCGGAACTCCCAAGGGCGTGTGCCTGAGCCTGGAACAGCAACTCCGGGTGGCCGCTGGCGTTGCCGCCGCCGTCGGCAACGGGGGGATTCGTCATCTCTGCGCGCTGCCACTGGCGACGCTGCTGGAGAACGTTGCCGGTATCTATGCGCCGTTGCTCGCGGGCGGCAGCGTGGAGTTCGCGCCAACGACCGCGGAAGGTCAGCCTTTCGGCATCGCTCCAGCGCGATTGCCCGCGACGCTGGAACACTGCCAGCCGCAGAGTCTCATTCTGGTCCCGGAACTGTTGCGCGGATTGGTTGCCGCCGCGCGCGCCGGCTGGATACCGCCGCGCTCGCTGCGCTTCGTCGCCGTGGGCGGCGGCCGGGTGGCGCCGGAATTGATCGCCGCCGCCAGAGCGCTGGGATTGCCGGTGTACGAGGGCTATGGGCTCTCCGAATGCGGCTCCGTGGTAAGCCTCAACCGCCCTGGCGCGGATGCTCCCGGCAGCGTCGGCCAGCCCTTGCGCCACGTACGCGTGGCCACGCGCGACGGCGAACTGGTGGTTTCCGGCAATACCTTTCTCGGCTATCTGAACGAGCCCGCAAGCTGGCACCAGACCGAAGTCGCCACCGACGATCTGGGCCACATCGATGAACGGGGATTTCTGCATGTGGACGGGCGGCGCGATCATCTGATCGTCACCACCCAGGGCCGCAACATCGCGCCCGAATGGCTGGAGGCCGAACTGCTCGCCACGGGTCCACTGCGCCACGCCCTGGTGATCGGCCACGACCGCCCCCATTGCGCCGCGCTGCTGTGGCCGATTTCCGCCGAGACCCCCGCGGCGAAGCTCGCGGAACATCTCGCCCACGTCAACGCCGGCCTGCCGGGTTACGCACGCATCCGCGCCTGGCGGCGAATGCGCGAACCCCTGACCGCGGACAGCGGTCTGATCACCGGCAATGGCCGCCTGCGCCGCACCCTGGTGGCGGCGCGCTTTGCCGAATGCATCGATTCCCTGTACTCGCAACCGATGGAAGCCGTTTCATGAATTTCTATCAACGCCTGCAACAGGACACCAGCGCCGAGCGTGCGTGGCTGCTCGCCGCACCCATTCTCGGCCGCTGCCTGCAGGGAACGGTGACGCGGGACGAATATCGTGCATTCCTCGGCCAGGCCTACCAGCACGTCAAGCATACGGTGCCATTGCTGATGGCGGTGGGCAGCCGCCTCGGCGACCAACACGAATGGCTGCGCCGCGCGGTGGCCGATTACATCGCCGAGGAATACGGCCATGAGGCCTGGGTGCTGACCGATATCGCCGCCGCTGGTGGCGACGCCGAAGCGGTGCGCCACAGCCGCCCGTTGCCGGCCACCGAGTTGCTGGTCGCCTATGCCTACGACACCGTGCAGCGCGGCGATCCCATCGGTTTCTTTGGCATGGTGCAGGTGCTGGAAGGCACCAGCATCGCACTCGCTACCCAGGCCGCGGATGCCCTGCAACAGGCGCTCGACCTGCCCGCCGCGGCATTCACCTATCTGCGCTCGCACGGCGATCTCGACCAGGGCCATGTGGCGTTTTTCGCGAGCCTTATGAATCGGATCGAGTCGTCCCGGGAGCAGGACGCCATCTGCCATGCGGCGCGGATGTTCTACCGTCTCTATGGCGGCATGTTCCGCAGCCTCGACACCCCGGACGCCACACCATGGAATTGAGCGGAAAGACTGCATTGGTGACCGGCGCCAGTGGTGGCATTGGCGCCGCGCTGGCCCGTGCGCTGGCCGGTGCCGGCGCCGAACTCGTGCTGACCGGCCGCGATGGCGCACGCCTCGCCGCGCTGCATCGCGAACTGGACGCCCCGCACAGGATGGTGGCGGCCGATCTCACGACCCCGGCGGGCCGTGCGACGGTGATCGACGCCTGCACGGCGTTGCCCGGCGGGCTCGATATCCTGGTCAACAATGCCGGCGTTGGCGCCTTCGGCTTGCTGGAAGACGCCGACCCCGATGCCATCGAGCGCTTGCTCGCGGTCAATCTCACCGCGCCGATCCTGCTCACCCACGGCCTGCTGCCGCTGCTGCACCGCGCCGAGAACGCCGCGGTGGTCAACATCGGCTCCGCGTTTGGCGCCCTGGGTTACCCGGGCTTCAGCGCCTACTGCGCCGGCAAGTTCGGCCTGCGCGGCTTCAGTGAAGCCCTGGCGCGGGAGCTCGCCGACAGCAAAGTCCGTATACTCTATCTGGCGCCCCGCGCGACCGCGACGGCGATGAACGACAGCCGCGTCGATGCCCTCAACGCCGCGCTCGGCAACGCGGTGGATCCACCCGAAGCGGTGGCCAGTGCCCTGCTGCATCTGTTGCGCGGCCGCAGCCGACGCCGCAGTCTGGGCCGCCTAGAAGCCCTGTTCGCCCGCCTGAATGCGCTGTTGCCCGGCGTACTGGATGCGGGGCTGGCGCGCCAGCTGCCGCTGATCCGCCGCTGCGCTCGATCCTGACCCAACCGTTCCCGACTGGAGCACCCCACCATGAACAATGCCATCGCCAGCTTCCTCGCGGCGCCTCTGCTCCGTGCCGGGCGGCTGCTCTGCACGGGGCGGCTGCTCTGCACGG
>DASUDS010000024.1:0-8965 GCA_036275455.1 Porticoccaceae bacterium | reverse complement strand
TCATGAGCAACGACAGATCACCCGTGGCGCTGCGCGCCGCCGCCTGCCCGCCGCGTGCGCGGTCTTCCAACTACCCGCCGGCACTGGTCGCGATGCTCGACGCGAAGCTCGCGGGACGCGAGAAGCGGCCGCTCGGCGATCCGTTCGGCCTGCGCAACTTCGGCGTCAATCTGACGCGGCTCGCACCCGGCGCCATCTCCGCAATGCGCCACGCCCACGCGCTGCAGGACGAGTTCATCTACGTGCTGGCAGGCACGCCGACGCTGGTCACCGATGCCGGGGACACGCCCCTCGAACCGGGCATGTGCGCGGGCTTTCGCGCCGGTTCCGGCGACGCGCACCAGCTCGTGAACCGCAGCGACGCGGACGTGCTGTATCTCGAAATCGGCGACCGCTCGCCGGGCGACAGCGCCAGCTACCCGGACGACGATGTCGCTGCCCGGCAGGTAGACGGCCAATGGCATTTCACCCGCAAGGACGGCTCCGCTTACTGATGACAGTTCGACCGGAAAAAACGATGACCCCCGTCACCCTGCACTTCGACCTGGTCAGCCCCTATGCCTGGCTGGCCCTGCACGCCGTGAACGCCATCCGGCAGGACACCGGCCGCGAGGTGATCGTCACCTCGGTCGGCGAGCGGCTGGACGGCCCGTCGCGTCGGGTGCCAGAATCGCCCCGCTCATAAACATACGTCTCGATCATCCATCAACAGGGGAAATACATGTCCAGTCTGAAAGGAAAAGTCGCTCTGATTACCGGTGCCGCCCGCGGCCAGGGTGAGGCGGAAGCGCGCCTGTTCGCCGAACGCGGCGCCGAAGTGGTGCTGTGCGATGTGCTCGATGCCGAGGGCCAGAAGGTCGCTGCCGACATCGGCGATGCCGCGCGCTTCATCCACCTCGATGTCAGCGATGCCAATTCCTGGGAACGCGCGGTCAAGGAGACCGTGGCCACCTTCGGCAAGGTCAATGTGCTGGTCAACAACGCCGCGATCGCCGGCGTCAAGCCTTTCGCTGAGATGACCGAGCAGGACTACATGCGGGTCATCCAGATCAACCAGCTCGGCGTGTTCCTGGGCATGCGCGCCGTGGCGGGCCCGATGAAGGCGGCCGGCGGTGGCTCCATCATCAACATTTCGTCGATCGCCGGGATCGGCGGCATGATGGGCGGCATGGCCTATTGCGCCAGCAAGTTCGCTGTGCGCGGCATGACCAAGGTCGCGGCGATGGAACTCGGTCCGGACAACATCCGAGTCAATTCGATTCACCCGGGCGGCGTACTCACGCCCATGGTGACGGAAGCGCTGAGCAGCGATATCGCCAGCCGGGCCTTTGCCGGCGTGCCTCTGGGGCGCATCTCCCAGCCGCGGGAAATGGCGACGCTCGCCGCTTACCTGGCCTCGGACGACAGCTCCTACTCCACGGGCTCGGAATTCATCGCCGACGGCGGCATGACCGCGGGTTTTGCCCTGGCCTGACCGGCCCGGGAAACCGCGCGGCATCGCTCGGGCCTTGCGATCAGAGGCATCGCTCGGGCCTTGCAATCAAATGTCACACCAGACCCGGCTTCGGCCGGGTCTTGTTTTCGGCTGTTCCGGAGACTGCGCCGCCCTTATTGCGCCGTCAGCCGGCGATATGCGCAGCCCTTATTCATTGCGCCGTAAGCCGGCGATAGATGTCGGCCACCTTGAGCGGCAGCTTCTTGACCTCGTGCACGACCGTGTAATTGGCGGCGCCGTACAGGTGCGGCAGATACTCCTGTGCTTCCTTGTCGATGGTGATGCAGAAGGGATGCACGCCCTGCTGGCGCAGCTCCAGCAGCGCGTGACGGGTGTCTTCCACCGCGTAGCGCCCGCGGTAGGCGTCGTAATCCTCCGGGCGCCCATCGGACAATGTGATCAAGATCTTGGTACGCGCCCGGGTCTTTTCGAGCAGCCGGCCAAGGTGGCGGATGGCGACGCCCATGCGGGTAAAACCCTTGGCGCGAATGCCGCTGATGCGCTGGCGCACCAGCGCCGTGTAGGCCTCATCGAAACGCTTGATCCGATAGGTTTCGCAACGCAGGTTGGTCTTGCCGGAAAACCCGTAGATGGCGTAGCGATCGCCGAGCGTTTCCAGCGCCTCGCAGAGCAGAATCAGGGATTCGCGCTCGGCATCGTTGATCCAGCCGTGGGTCGAGCCGCTCATGTCCACCATGAACATCACCGCGATGCTGCGCTCGCGCTTGCGGTAGCGGGTATAGATGTAGTCGCTCAACTCCTGGCCATTGGCGAAATCGGCCTGGGCTTCGATCAGCGCATCGATGTCGATATCGTCGCCCTGGTTTTGCCGGCGCAGGAGCTTCGACTCGCCGACCATGGCGGCGAAGGTGCGCTTGATGGATTTCAGCAGCCCCTGATATTTCTCCAGGGTTTGTGCGACGAAATCGTCGGCGAAGGGCGCGACTTCGGATTCGCGCATCAGACAATAGTCTTCGCGAAAACGCTGGCGCACATAATCCCATTCCCGGTAGCGGATGATGCCCGGCCCAAGGTCATCGTCATCCGCGACCAGTCCCTCTTCGCCGAGGTCCGCGTCCAGATCGCTGGCAAAGGGCAGCCCCGCAACACCATCCAGATATTGCCGGGGGACTTCGCCCAGGTCCTGGCGGATCGAGTCCATCAGCACCTGGATTTCCGGCGTCATCTCGATCCGCTGGCCGTCGTAATACAGATCGAGGTTGCGCCCGGCGGCATCGGCATCCTGCGCGTCGAGCAGAGTGAAGCGACCCTCGTCGGCGATCGCCTTGCCCTCGCTCTTGATGGTCTGGCGCAGCGCGCGCTCGAGTCCGCCGAGCGCCTGCTGGACGGCCTCCTTCTCGCGCTCGATCCGCGTCTTCATGGCCTGGTTGACGGCGATCAGATCCATCTCGCCCTGATAACGCTTGGGCGCGGGCAGGCTTCTGTCCAACCAGGCTTCCAGGAGAGCGATGCTGTCGAGTGCCGTGGCGCCCGGCTGGGTCAGCGCGGGCAGTTGGTCGGCCAGCGCCAGCCACGCTCGGCGATGGTCTTCGGAGCGATAGCCGAGTTCCGCCATCTGCCGCGCGAGCCCGGGCAGATCGCGGGCAATGCAGGCGTCGAGGCGCACGCATTCCAGCGCATTGAACACCGCCATCACCGGGGGCGAGCTGGTCCAGGGACTGAGCGCCTCCACCGCCGCACGTCGCCAGGTGCCGTAGCGCGCCTGCGCCCAGAGGTGCGCCGCGGTCAGCTTGTAGAGCGCAGCATTGCGGTCGCGTTCGGCGAATTCACCGAGCTGTTCCGGCAGGTAGATTCGCTCGGTATCGGTGTGCACCTTGCGCTGGGTGGCGACACCCAGCGCGCGACCGCCGAGGCCGATGACAAAGTGTTGCAGGAAAGCGCTGACGGCCTCGAAGCCGCAGGGATTTTCGGGATTTTCGGGATTTTCGGGATTTTCGGAATGGGCCGATGCGACCGCCATCGCTCAACTCCGCAGTGTGCAACGAACGCTAAAAACAGCGTGTACCGACACGCGCTAGAACACCGACCGGCTCAGTTCATGAATCGTCTTGAGCATGTCCTCGTCGTCGGTCAGCGCCAGCGCCACGGCGCTGTCGGTGGCGACCACCGGGGCGATGCCCGCGACGATGAGCTTGGCGGCGTTGACCAGCAGCCGGGTGCTCGCGCCGGCCTCGAGCCCCGCGCCCCTGAGATTGCGGGTCATCAGGCCGAACTGGATCAGCTGCCGCGCGCTTCCCGCGTCGATGCCGGGCGCTTCGGTCTCCACGATCAGTTGCTCCTTGGCCGGCGCGGGATAGTCGAACTCGAGGGCCACGAAGCGCTGCCGGGTGCTCTGCTTGAGGTCTTTCATGACGCTCTGGTAGCCGGGGTTGTAGGAGATCGCGAGGCAGAAGGTGTCGGGCACCTGCAACAGCTCGCCCAGCTTTTCGATGGGCAGCAGACGGCGATCGTCGCACAGCGGGTGAATCACCACCGAGGTGTCCTTGCGCGCCTCGACGATCTCGTCGAGATAACAGATGCAGCCGTTGCGCGCGGCACGGGTCAGCGGCCCGTCCACCCACACCGTCTCGCCGCCCTTCACCAGATAGCGGCCGATCAGGTCGGCGGCGGTCAGGTCATCGTGACAGGCGACGGTGATCATCGGCCGCTGCAAGTGCCAGCTCATGTATTCGATGAAGCGCGTCTTGCCGCAGCCGGTCGGGCCCTTGAGCAGCACCGGCAACTGGTTGCGGTACGCGGCCGCGAACACTTCGACCTCGTCGCCGATCGGTTCGTAATAGGGCTTTACGGTAATCAGGTTTTCTTCGGTGCGGATGGCTTGAATGGACACAGTACGAACACCCCGTCATGCCAGCGCGGGTTGCGGCAGGGCGAACCGCTGGCGAGTGAAATGGAAGCGCCGCATTCTGCCGGTATTCACCGCCCAAACATAGCTCTCGCCGACCAGGGTCGCTGCACCGCCAGAAGGGGCTTTCCCGACCAGACGGGCCTGCCCCGACCAGGCAGGCCTGCCCCCGACCAGACGGGTCTATCGCGACCAGACGGGTCTGTCGCGACCGCAAGCAGCCTGCCCCGACCGCAAGCGACCTGTCCCGGGCACCCGACTTCCCCCATACTCCGGAACGAATCAGCATCACCCCAACATCAACGCGGAGGAACCGACGTGGTCAAGCATGTGTTCATCACCAAGCCCGGCGACCGGGTGCGCATGGAGCCGAAAGACGAATACCCCCATGCGCCGGAAGCCGTTGCCAACTTCAACGAAAGCGCCTACTTCAACATCTACGACGGCAGCCAGAAGGTCGGCGGCTGGTTCCGCATCGGCAACCGCGTCAACGAAGGCCACGCCGAGGTCACCATCTGCCTGTACTTCCCCGACGGCACCGCCGGGTTCATGTTCCAGAAGGCGAAGATCGACAGCAATACGGCGTTCGACGCCGGCGGCGCGCGCTTCGACATCATCGAACCGTACAAAAAGCTGCGGGTCACCTACGCAGGAGAAATTCTCCTGCTGGCCGACCCCAACGCGCTGCTCGACCCGGGCAAGGCCTTCAAGGACAACCCGAAGAAACCCTGCGCGGTGGATCTGCACTACACCGGCATCTCGCCCATCTACGGTGGCGAACACCTGAACCCGGACGGTTCGCCCATCGATCTGGACCTGAACCACGCGCTCGCCCGCGCCCACTTCGAGCAGCACGTCAAGGCGCAGGGAACGATTCGGGTGGGCGACCAAACCTGGACCATTTCCGGTTACGGATTGCGCGACCACTCCTGGGGACCGCGCTACTGGCAGAACATCCACTGGTACCGCTGGCTGCCAATCAGTTTCGATGAAAGTTTCGGCGCCATGCTGATGACCACCGGCACCCGCGAAGGCGAACTCGACTGCGGCGGCATGATCCTCAACAACGGCGAGTACGAGCTGATCACCGACTGCACCATCGAATCGGACTGGGACGAGAATTTCCACCAGACCGCGCTGCGCGCCTGGGCGAAAACCGAAAAAGGCGAATACCACATCACCGGCAAGGTCATCACCCTTGTGCCGGTGCGCAACCGCCGCCAGCTCGACAACGGCGAATGGCTGCACACGCGCATTACGGAAGCGATGACCGAGTACCGGTACCAGGACAAGATCGGCTACGGTCTCTCGGAATACTGCGACCAGATCATCGACGGTGTGCCGGTGGGCAAGAACATCGCCGCCGCGCGCTAGGCACTGCGGAACGGTGGCTACGGGGGGGCTACCGTTCCAGCTTGCGAGTGCTAACCACCAGCCCCCACCTCGCGATATCACGCCGAAAATCGCCAGGCAGGTCAGCGGCACGGGCGAAGGACCAAACACTGAAAAAAATAGGCCGCATTGATCGCGCCGGCCATTTGCTCTTGAATCGCGCCTCGTCCCCGCAATCGCCAGCTAGCCCCCATGCCCTTCGAACCCGCCTCACTGGAAACCGCGTTGCGCCTCGCGGTGGCGCTGGCCATCGGCTTGCTGGTGGGCACCGAGCGCGGCTGGAAGAGCCGCGCGCTGGGCGAGGGCCGGCGACTCGCGGGGCTGCGCACCTTTGGCCTGGTGGGATTGCTGGGCGGCCTCGCGGGGCTGGCGGCGCAGAGCTTCGGGCCGCTGCCGATCGGCCTCGCGTTCATCGGTCTGGCGCTATTGCTCGGCGCCGCCTACATCCGCACCACGCCGGCGGACCCGGATTCGGACATCAGCATCACCACGCTGATCGCCCTGCTGCTCACCTTCCTGCTGGGCGCCCAGGCGACCCATGGCGATGCGACCCTGGCGGCCGCCGCCGCCGTGGTAGCGACGCTGTTGCTCGATCTCAAGGCCACGCTGCACGGCTGGCTGGCGCGCATCGAGGAGCGCGAGCTGACGGCGCTGCTGCGCCTGCTGCTGATCTCGGTGGTCGTCCTGCCGTTTCTGCCCGATCGGGATTTCGGCCCCTGGCAGGCGCTCAATCCGCGCACCCTGTGGTGGATGGTGGTGCTGATCTCGGCGATTTCGTTCTCGGGTTACGTGGCGGTGAAGTTGCTCGGCCAGCGCCGCGGCCTGGCGCTCACCGCGCTGTTCTCGGGGCTCACTTCGTCCACCGCCCTCACCCTGCACTTCGCGCGGCTGGCGCGCCGGGAACCCGCCGCAGGCATCCTGCTGGGGAGCGGCATCCTGTTCGGTTGCGCGGCGATGCTGCCGCGCATGCTGGTGGTGGTGCTGGTGCTGCATCCGGCGCTGGCCTGGTCGCTGCTGCCCGCATTCGCGGCGATGGAGCTGTGCATCCTGCTACCGGCGCTGTACTGGTGGTGGCGCGCCGACCGCGGCCACAATCCCGACATCGGCTATCTCAGCAATCCGGTCGAATTGAAGTTCGCGCTCGGCTTCGGCGCGGTGCTGGCGCTGGTGGCGCTGGCCTGCGCCGGCGCCCGGGCGCTGATCGGCGAGCAGGCACTGATCGGGGTGGCATTGCTCTCCGGCATCGCCGACGTGGATGCCGTGACCATCGCGCTGAGTCGCCTGGGTCACACCGGCGTGGCGCTGCCCATCGCACTGCACGGCATCGTGCTGGCGGCGGCCAGCAACAATGTCGCCAAGGGCGTGATGGCGACGCTGATCGGCGGCATCGGCATCGGACTGCGGGTGGGTGTGCCCCTGGTTGCCGCTACCATCGCCGGGTTGGTGGCGCTGGCGCTGCGCTGAGGAGTCGATGAACACGATAGACCTGGCGTACCGCTCGCCGCTGGCCAGCATCGGCTTCCGCTGGCTGCTGGTGTACCGCATCTGCACCATCCTCTCCTACCAGATCGTGGCGGTGGCCGTGGGCTGGCAGGTCTACGAGATCACCCGCGACCCGCTGTCGCTCGGGCTGATCGGGCTCGCGGAGGTGATTCCGTTCTTCTGCGTGGCGCCGTTCTCCGGCTATCTGGTCGATCATCTGCCGCGCCGGCAGCTGGGCGCGGCAGCCTGCGCGATACTCGCCGCCAATGCCTTGGCACTGGCACTCATCGCGGCGGACTGGCTGCCGGTGAATGGCCTGTGGCCGATCTATCTGGCGATCGCCGTCGGCGGTGTCGGGCGGTCATTTTTCGGGCCGGTATACAACGCATTGTTCGCGCGCGTGCTGGAACGCGAGCAGTTCGCGCGCGGCGCCGGCATGGGCAGCGTGGTGTTCCAGGCCGGCCTGGTGCTGGGGCCGGCGCTGGGCGGCGTGCTGATCGGCGTCGCCGGCACGGTGGCGACCTATGCGCTGGCGGTGGGGTTCGCGGTGGTGGCCGCCGCCGCGCTGCTGGCGATGTCGATCGCCGACCCGATGCACCAGGTCGAACGTGCACCGATCTTGGCCAGCATCGGCGAAGGACTGCGCTTCGTGTTCGGGCATCAGCTGCTGCTTGCGGCGCTCGCACTCGACATGTTCGCGGTGCTGTTCGGCGGCGCGATCTCGCTGGCGCCGGCTTTCATCAAGGATGTGCTGCACGCCGGGCCGGAGGCGCTGGGCATCCTGCGCGGCGCGCCCGCGTTGGGCTCGGTGGCGGTGGCGATCTGGCTGTCGCGGCATCCGCTGCAAGCCAACGCGGGCCGCATTCTCCTGGTCTCGGTGGCCGGCTTCGGCGCCTGCATGATCGGTTTCGGTCTCAGCACCGCGTTCTGGCTGTCAGCCCTTCTGCTGCTGCTGTCCGGCATCTTCGACGGCGTCTCGGTGGTGCTGCGCTCCACCATCCTGCAACTGGCGACGCCCGATGCGATGCGCGGCCGCGTCTCCTCGGTCAACAGCATTTTCATCAGCTCGTCGAACGAACTGGGCGCGTTCTATTCCGGCGCCATGGCGCGCCTGCTCGGGCTGGTGCCCTCGGTGGTGATCGGCGGCTTGCTCACCATCGGCGTGGTCGGCGTCACCGCCGTGCGCGCGCCGAAGCTGCGCCGTCTGGATCTGCGCGACCTGCATTGAACGAACGGCGGGACAGCGCCCGCCGCCGCTCGCTGCCTGGACAGCATTCGCCTTCTGGAGAGCACTCGCTACCTGGACAGCACTCGCCGCCTGGACAGCGCTCGTTACCCGGACGCGACTCGCTATCTGGAGATCAGGCGCCCTGGCGCAACTCCAGGCCCTGGAGCCCGCCTTGCGCACGCCAGTCAGCGAGCAGCTGGAAAAAAGCCATCGAGCCGCCGCCGTACTGCCCGGCGAGGAAGCCGTTCTCCTCTACGCCCCTGCCTTCGTTGTTGTAATAACCGGGAGTGCACTGGGCGTAGTACTCCTGATGACCGCCGGCCAGCCGGTGGATGGTCGCCACCCAATCGGCTTCGACGGCGGCACTGGCCTCGAATACCTGCACCTTCCGCTCCCGGGCGGTTTTCAGCACCCAGGCGATGTGCCGGGCCTGTTCATCGAGGGCGTGGGGCACGTTGGCGGTATAGCCGGTCTGGGTGAAGCCCATGAAGAAGCAGTTGGG
>DASUDS010000023.1:0-43165 GCA_036275455.1 Porticoccaceae bacterium | reverse complement strand
GGTCACCCCGCAGCCGATGTAGCACACCTTGTCGAAGGGCGCCTCGGGGTGGATCTTCGCCACCGCGATCTCCGGCAGCACCGTGTGGTTGGCGAAGGTCGAGCAGCCCATGTAGTGGAACAGCGGCTTGCCGTCGAGCGAGAACCGGCTGCTGCCGTCCGGCATCAGCCCCTGGCCCTGGGTGGTGCGAATGGCCTGGCACAGGTTGGTCTTGGGGTGCAGGCAGTATTCGCACTGGCGGCATTCGGGCGTGTAGAGCGGGATCACATGATCGCCGGGCGCCACCGAGGTCACCCCCGGGCCGACCTCGACCACCACGCCCGCGCCCTCGTGGCCGAGGATGGCGGGAAACAGCCCCTCGGGATCGTCGCCCGACAGGGTGAAGGCATCCGTGTGGCAGATGCCGCTGGCCTTGATCTCGATGAGCACCTCGCCCGCGCGCGGCCCCTCGAGGTCGACGTCACAGATTTCCAGGGGTTTGCCGGCGCCGAACGCGACCGCTGCCTTGGTTTTCATCATTCCGCTCCCGGTTGTCGCCGATCGCTCGGCAGGGCTCTAGGTAAAGTCTGAACAACCCGTCACCCCGGCGGAAGCCGGGGTCCAGCGGCTTGATCTAACTGGATTCCGGCTTTCGCCGGAATGACGAAAGTGGGCTTTTTCAGCGCTTCCCTAGCCAAAAACATCCTGGATCGACTGCCGCAACCGCTCCACGAACAGATCGATCTCCCGTTCGGTGATGACCAGCGGCGGCGACATCACCAGGTTGTCGCCGACCGCCCGGCACAGCAGGCCGTTTTCCCAGCAGCGGTTGTGCACCGGCACGCCGGCGCTGCCGGGGTAGCGGGCGTCGGGCGCCAGGGTCACCGCGCCGAGCAGGCCGAAGTTGCGGATGTCGATGAGCTGCGGCAGGTCGCGCAGGCTGTGCAGGGCATCTTCCCAGTAGCGGCCGATGGGGCCGGCGGCGCGGGTGAGCAGGCCCTCGCGTTCATAGATCTCGAAGGCGGCGAGGCCAGCGGCCGCGGCCACCGGCGCGCCGGCATAGGTATTGCCGTGAAACAGCTCGGGGCCGCCCTTGGGCGCGGCGGCGAAGATGGCTTCCTGGATGTCGCGGCGCACGAACACGCCGCCCATGGGCACGGCGCCGCCGTTGATGGCCTTGGCGGTGGTCATCAGATCGGGCGTCACGCCGAGGCGGGTGGCGGCGAAGGCGGCGCCGGTGCGGCCGAAGCCCGTCACCACCTCATCGAAAATCAGCAGGATGTCGTGTTGGGTACAGAGATCCCGCAGCCGCTCCAGGTAGCCCACCGGGGGCGGTACCATGCCGCCGGCGCCGACGATGGGCTCGACGATCACCGCGCAGATATTCTCGGCGCCGCGCAGGGCGATGATCTTCTCCAGCGCCACCAGCCTGTCGGCGCCATGCTGCGGCAGGCCGCGGCTGAAGGCGTTGGCGGGGATGTCGAGCAGGTCCGGCAGGAAATCGACGTTGTCGAGGACGGGAAAACCCTTGCGGTTGTTGGCGATGCCCTGCAACGAAGTGCCGCCCACATTGACGCCGTGGTAGCCCCGTTCGCGAGAGATGAAGCGGGTCCTGGTGCCCTGGCCGCGGGCGCGCTGCCAGGCGTAGGCGATCTTGAGCGCGGTTTCGACCGATTCGGAACCGGAGTTGGTGAAGAAGATCCGGTCCAGCCCCGGCGGCGCGTACTCGGCCAGCTTGGCGGCGAATGCGAAGGTGACCGGAGCGCCGAACTGGAACGGCGGCGCGAAATCCAGCTCCAGCAATTGGCGCTGCACGGCCTCGGCGACCTCGCGGCGGCCGTGGCCCAGGTTGGCGCACCAGAGCCCGGCGGTGATGTCGAGAATCTCGCGGCCGTCCGGGGTGTAGACGAAGCAGCCTTCGCCGCGCGCGATCAATCGTGGGTTGTCACGAAACGCGCGGACATTGGTGAAGGGTTGCCACCAGTGGTCGAGGGAGGGCATGGGCATGGGCGCCTGCAGTTACACCGGATCGGGCCGGCGAGTGTAAGGAAAAACGCCGCTTGCTCCCACCGGCAGCCAGCCGTCTCGCAATTTGCCGGCTCGCAATCCGAGTCGCGAACTGTTATCGTCAAGCCTCGCAAAATGTGTTAACTAGGGTTCGTAACCAATTGACCAGACAGGAATCTGCATGACGGATACCCAGGGGCAGGCAGGCGCGCAAAACCCCCTTCCCGAATATGGCGATCTGATCATCGCCTACCTGGAGCAGCTCGGCGTCGAGTACGTGTTCGGCATCCCGGGCGGCGCCATCGAACCCTTCTACAACGCCCTGGCGCGCAGCGAGCGGCGCGGCGGGCCGCGCTCGATCGTCGCCCGTCACGAGACCGGCGCGGCCTTCATGGCCGACGGCTATGCGCGCAACACCGGCAAGCTCGGCGTGTGCTGCGCCACCACTGGCCCCGGCGCCACCAATCTGATTACTGGCGTGGCCTCGGCGTACGAGAACCACATCCCCATGCTGGTGATCACCGCGCAGACGCCGCTGTCGACCTTTGGGCGGGGGGCGTTGCAGGAATCCTCCTGCACCGGGGTCAACACTGTAGAACTGTTCCACTACTGCACCCGCTACAGCACCCTCGTTTCCCACGTCGAGCAGTTCGAGCACAAGCTGATCACCGCGATCATGACGGCGTTTGCATCGCCCATGGGGCCAGCACATATCAGCGTGCCCATGGATGTCATGAGGCATTCTTATCCGAATCCCTCGCCGAGCTACTTTCTCCCCAAGCTGCTGCACAAACCTGCGCTCTTCGACCATGAGGCGGTCGACAAACTTTACGAGGAGTTGTTGTCCACGAAGAATCCGGTATTTCTGATCGGTGACGAAGCCGACGAGGCTATTGGGCTGATCTTGACACTGGCGATCCGGTTGCGCGCAGAACTCGTCGTGACGCCTCACGGCAAGGGTCTGGTCAGCCCCTTCCACCCCTTGTTCCGGGGCGTTATCGGCTTTTCCGGGCACAGCAGTGCCCAGCGATTGTTGACTGACCCGAAAGTGGATCGAATCTTCATTATCGGGGCCAATCTTGGCGAGTGGGCCAGCAATGGCTGGGACCGACGCCTGTTCAGCAGGCGACTCGTTCACATCGAATCGACTGAAGCCAATCTTGCGCGTACTCCAATGGCTGCCCTCCATGTGCGTGGGCGGATAAAAACTGTTTTCGAGCAGGTGTTGCGCCGGCTTGAAACCGAGTCTCCCGAAATTTCAGTGGGCAACGGGAGTGGATCTCCTCTGACAGGGCAGACAAAACGATACTTTGCCTTGGATGACGAAAGCGGATTCAATTCGGAAGAAAGTCCTATCAAGCCACAGCGGTTGATGCGGGATCTTCCGGAAATCTTTCCTCCGAATACGCACTATCTGGCCGATTCGGGCAACAGCTTTTCCTGGGCAATCCACTATCTGCATCCGTACGACCGGAGGCGGTCCGGAGAGCGTGACGGCCGCCGCGGCCTTTTTCAGGTGGCCATGGAGTTTGCTTCCATGGGCTGGGCCATAGGCTCGGCAATAGGTGTCTCGCTGGCCTGCCCCGGAGACCCGGTTGTGTGTTTGGTCGGGGACGGGAGCATGTTGATGGCAGGCCAGGAAATTACCGTGGCGGTTCAGGAGAAGCTTCCGGTTATCTTTGTGATCTTGAACGACAGCGCCTACGGCATGGTGCGCCACGGTCAGCAGAAAACTGGTGCCGAAAGCATTGGCCATCAATTATCGAAAATCGATTTCGCTGCCTTTGCAGAAGCGATGGGGATTCCCGGTTATGTGATTCGGGCGCCGGCCGATTTGCACGATCTGAACGTTGCACAAATCTGTCGCCGGGAAGGCCCAAGTCTGCTGGATGTAAGGATCGACCGCGACGAGGCGCCCCCCATCGGATTGCGTACCCGTGTACTTCGCGATGGCCGGTAACCCTGCCGTGACTCCCGAACCGAAGGAAACAATCATCACCAAGATCTGGCGCGAAGAGCCGGAGCCGGATAACCCCTTTGCCGCGCGAGCGGCTCATTGCTCGGGGTTTGACGTCTATGGCGATCTGCTGGGCAGGATTTCCTGGGTGCAATACCTCTGGCTGCTGATCCGTCTGGAGCCGCCAAGTGCGGGGCAGGCCCGGATGCTGGAAACCCTGGCGGTGGGGATTGCCAACCCCGGCCCCCGCGAGCCCAGCGTGCACGCGGCCATGTGCGCCGGCGTGGGCGGTTCCACCCGCGCCTCGGCGCTGATGGCGGCGCTCGCCGTGGGTGCCGGCAACCTCGGTGGCGCACGGGAGGTGTTCGCGGCCATGCAGAGTTGGGCCGCCTGCGGCACCGACCTCGACGCCTGGCGCGAGCGCATCCGCAACCCTCCGGTCGAGGAGCGCAGCGACGTCTGGCCGGCCTTCGAGCACAGCCCGGGCTTCGACCCCAATGGCGCGAGCTGTCCCACCCCGGTGCGGCAATTGTTGAACTGCCTCACGGCGCTCGACGAAGGCCCGGTGCTAGGCTGGCTCGGCGCCAACCGGGAGGCGCTGGAGCGCGAAGCCGGGGCGCCGCTCGCCTTTTCCGGGGTGGCCGCCGCCGCGCTGCACGCGCTCGGCTTCATGCCGGAGCAAGGCGAGATGCTGTACCTGCTGCTGCGCCTGCCGGGCGCCGCCGCTCACGCCCTGGAACAGGAGCGGAGCTGGGCAAAATTCCCCTTTTTCGGCACCGGGTTGACTCTGACCGACGATCCGGGACCCACTCCAGCGAGCACTGCACCATGAGCGAACTCAAGGGACCGGAGTTGCTGGCCCAGTACGAGGACAACTGGGTCACCGCGATGGGTGCCTGGTTCGCGGGAGAGCGAGTGGTGCTGCGGGGCAGGGATGTGCTCAACGACGTAGGCCGCAAGCCCTGGATGGAGTACTTCATCTACGGCATCAACGGCCAGGAATTGCCCAGATTCGCCCGGTTTGTCGAGGGGGTCTGGTCGCTGACTACCAGCTATCCGGATCCCAGAATATGGAACAACAGGGTGGCGGCACTTGCGGGAACAGTGCGATCGACGGGAGTGCTCTCCCTGAGCGCCGGGGTGGCGGTATCGGAGGCTTCTGTCTATGGACTGCGGCCAATCAAGGGCGCGCTGGATTTTCTGTATCGAGCCGACCGGAAAATCGCCGAAGGGATGTCCCTGGAGGATGTGGTCTGGGAAGAGCTGCGCACCTACCGCAATGTGTTCGGTTACGGACGCCCGATTACGGATGCGGACGAGCGGGTCGGTCCGTTGATGGAGTTTGCGCGGTCACTGGGCATGGGCGATGGAAAATTCATCAAACTGGCCTTTGCCATCGAGAAGTGTCTCAAGAATTCGCGGCTCAAGTATCAGATCAATATCGCTGGGGTGGTGGCCGGCCTGGTGGCCGACGAAGGTCGAACCCCCGATGACCACTATTACATGGCAGCCCTGTCGTTTGTCGCGGGCATGTTGCCCTGCTACATCGACGCGAGAGCCAAACCCGAAGGCAGCTTCTTTCCGCTGCGAACCAGCAGAATCGATTACCGAGGGGCGCCGGAGCGGCGCTGGGGTGAAGCATGAACAAGATCAGCCGGAGCTCCTGGAGCATCGCCGCGTTGCTGGCGCTGACGCCCGCGGCGGTGCTGGCGCAGCCCTCGCCGGAGGAGGAGCTGGAAGAACTCTACGGCAGCGAGGAATTCGTGCGCATCGCCACGGGTGTAGCGCAACCGGTTACTAAGGCTCCGGCGGTTGCCTCGATCCTCACCGCCGAGGATATCCGCAAGCTGGGTGCCACCGATATCGACGAGGTGCTGGAGACCGTGCCGGGCCTCCACGTGGCCCGCAGCGCCCTCGGCTACAACCCGGTCTATACCTTCCGTGGCATGTATTCGGACGTCAACCCCCAGGTACTGATGCTGGTCAATGGTGTTCCGCTGACCAACCTCAATCTGGGTGATCGAAATTTGGCTTGGGGCGGGATGCCGGTGGAAGCCATCTCCCGGATCGAGGTGGTGCGAGGTCCGGGCTCGGCGATCTATGGCGCCGATGCCTTCGCCGGGGTGATCAACATCATCACCAAGGCGCCGGAAGAAATGGAGGGGCTGTCCATGGGTGCTCGTGCCGGCAGTTTCGATACCCGGTCCGGCTGGCTGACCTATGGCGGCAGCCATGGCGAATTCCGCTACGGCGCCGTGGTGGAGGCGCACCGCAGCGATGGCCAGCGCGAAAATGTCGCGGCCGATGCCCAGAGTTTTCTCGATGCCGTTTCCGGCACCAGCGTTTCGCTGGCCCCGGGGCCGGTGAACCTGCACCGGGAGAACCTGGATGCCCGGTTGGAGCTGGGCTATGGCAACCTGAAATTCCGCGGCGGCGCCCAGGTGCGCAACGACGGCGGTGTCGGCGTCGGTGTAACCCAGGTGCTGGATCCCCAGGGCGCGGTTGGCAGCGAACGCTTCAACGCCGATCTGACCTACGACAACCCCAATCTGACCGACACGCTCGGGGTGACGATCCAGGGCAGCACCCTGTTCACCACCCAGGAAGTCGATCGGAACCTGATGCTCTTTCCGCCCGGCTCCCGCGGACCTTTCTTCACGCCCCTGGGGCAGCCGATCTTCCCGCCCTTTCCGGACGGCATCATCGGCAACCCCGAGGTGTACGAACGCCACTACCGGTTCGAGGCCAGCGCGCTGTATCAGGGCATCGCCGACCACCGGATTTCCCTGGGCAGCGGCTATCACTATGGCGATGTCTACAAGACCAGGGAGGAGAAGAATTTCGGCTTCGATCCCGCCACCGGCTTCCCGATCCTGCCCGGCAGCCCGCTGGTGGATGTCTCCGATACGCCCCTGGTGTTCCTCCCCGAAAGCCGACGCGAGAACACGCATGTGTTCGTTCAGGATATCTGGAATTTTGCCCGCGACTGGGAGCTGACCGCCGGGGTGCGCTACGACCACTTTTCCGATTTTGGCGATAGCACCAATCCGCGCCTGGCGCTGGTCTGGTCGGCGCGCCACAACCTGACCCTCAAGGCGCTCTACGGCGAGGCGTTCCGCGCCCCTTCGTTCTCGGAGACCCGGGTGCAGTCCAACCCGGCGTTTCTGGGCAATCCCGCGCTCAAGCCGGAAGTGCTCAAGAGCTATGAGTTCGCGGTCAACTATCAGCCCAACTTCGACCTGAACCTGGATTTCAACGTTTTCCACTACCAGTGGGACGACGTGATCCAGTTCGTGCCCGACCCGGGGGGTGCCACGCGCACCGCGCAGAATGCCGGCGAGCAGACCGGCTACGGCGCCGAGTTCGCGCTCTCCTGGGACGCCAGCGAGGCGCTCACCCTGTCCGGCAACCTGGCGTTGCAGAAATCCCAGGACCAGCTGACGGGTGAGGATGCGGGCAACGCGCCGGAGCGCGACACCTACTTGCGTGCCGACTGGAATTTCCTGCCGGGCTGGAGTCTGAACGTGCAGACCAGCTGGATCGCCTCCCGCAACCGGGTGTTTGGCGATCCCCGCGACGATGTCAGCGACTATGTGATCACCGATCTGGCACTGCGCCGTGACGGCCTGTTGCCCAGCCTGGAGGTAGCGCTGCTGATGAAGAACCTGCTCAATGACCACGCCCGCGAACCCAGCCTGAACGGCACGCCGGTTCCGGCAATTCCCGACGATCTGCCGTTGGCCGGTCGGGCGGCATTCGTCGAGATCCGTTACACCCTGGACGGGAAACGCTAGAGAGGACGACATGGACGCCCCACGGCAAATGTACGGACTGCCGAGAATCGTGAAGCATGTGCGGAGCTGGCGGCTGGTGGCGGTGCTGCTCCTCGGCGCGCCGGCGCTGGCCCAGCCGGCACTGGTGCTGTATCCGGTAGTGCGCGAGCCCTATGACCGCATCTATCGCGACACCATCGAGGGCATCACCCAGACCTATGCCCCTGCTCCGCGGGTGGTTCCGGTGGTATCGGACCGGGCGCTGAGTCCGGATGTCCTTGGCGGCGGCGAAGTTCGCGTCGCGGTGGCGCTGGGCAACCAGGCTGCGATGAAGCTCCACCAACTGGATTCGACGATCCCGATCATCACCACGGCCACGGGTGATCTTCCCTTTCAGCACAGCCATCAGCTCGCCTACTTTCCGGCGCCGGAAGTGCTGCTGGAGCAGGTGCGTCGTTTCGATGCCCGCATCCGCCGGGTCAAGCTGGTCTCCACGACCCAGACTGCGGAGTACCAGACGCGGGTGCAACGTGCGCTGGCCCAGGCGGGAATCGAACTCGAGGCCTGTAGCGCGGACAGCCTCAAGCAGGCCGCCGACTGCTATCGCGCACTGTTGGCGGAGGTGAAAGCGGGAGATGCCCTTTGGCTGCTCCATGGCGGCAAGTTGCTGGAGCCGTCGCTGCTTTCCTTCATATTGGATATCGCCTGGCGCAACCACCTCACGGTGTTTTCGTCCAATCCCACGCACGTCAGGCGCGGCGCGCTGTTTGCGATCTATCCGGACAATCAGGCGGCTGGCCGGCAACTGGGCCAGCTGCTGCACGCCTGTCTGGAGAGCTGTGACCGCGTTCCCCGCATCAACTATCTGCGCGAAATGAAGGTGGTGCTCAACCAACGCACCAGCAGTCACCTGGGGCTGGATGTCGCGCCCGAAGCGCGCCAGGGCGTGGATCTCCTTTGAGATCGGCGACCATGGGCGTCTTCGGGAGTTTCCGAAAACTGCGCTTTCGCCAGCGGCTGGTGCTGCTGTTCATGGGCGGCGCGATTCTGACGACGCTCATCGGCGCCTTCGCGATGAGCCACTTCACCAGCCGGCTGATGGAGCAGGAACTGCGTCGGCAGGGGCTCAGCGTGACGCGCACGCTGGGCCAGAACGCGAAATTGGCGTTGCTCTATGAAAGCCGCGAGGCAGCAGGCGATGCGGTGCGATCCGTATCAGGATTTGCCGATACCCAGGTGCTGGAGATCCGCGCCGCGTCGGGCGCCGTCCTGTATCGGGATGCCTCCGGTCCCCGGCTTTCCGACGCCGACAGATCGTCGGGCGACAGCCATCTCGAGCGCGAGACGCCGGAAAGCTGGATTTTCCGCGTTCCGGTGCTGGCGGAAACTTCCGCGGACTGGACGCTGGGGAGCGAGAACGCAGAGCCCGACAGTCCAGAGGTGCTGGGCGCGGTCACCGTGGCGCTGCACAAGCGCACCCAGCGCCAGCTGACCACCTCGATTCTGCTGGGCATCCTGATCATTTCCGCTGTGAGTGCAGCGCTGTTGCTGGTGTTTCTGACCTCGATGGCACGGCGCATGACCGCGCCCCTGGAAGCTCTCGCCCGGGCGATGGGCCTGGCCGAGCACGGAGATCTCGGTGCGCGCGCCGATCTGCAAGCCAGTCACGCCGATATCCTGGCCATGCAGCAGGCGTTCAACGCGATGATGGACAAACTCGAAAGCCGCGAGCGCGAGCTGCACCACGCGCGGGACATCGCCGTGGAATCGGCGCGGCTGAAGGGTGAATTTGCCGCCAACGTCACCCACGAACTGCGCACGCCCATGAATGGCGTGCTCGGCCTGCTCGATCTGCTGCGCGACACCAAACTGGGGATGCGCCAGATCGAGTATGTGGATCTGGCGCGCAAGTCGGCCGAAGGTCTGCTGAGCCTGATCGACAATATCCTGGACTTCTCCAGGAACGACAGCGGTGTCATTCAAACGAAAGTCAGGGAGATCATTTTTCGCGACCTGCTGGAGGACACCCTCAATCTGGTCGGCACCCAGGCGCTGTCGAAAGGCCTGGAAATCGGGTATTTCGCCACGCCGGAGGTTCCGGCAGTGCTGAGCCTGGACGACTCCAAGGTCGAGCAGGTGCTGGTCAATCTGCTGGGCAATGCCATCAAGTTCACCGAGGCGGGCGAGGTATTTCTCACTGTGTCGCGGCCAGAGGAGGGGGCACAGCGGTTGCGCTTCGAGGTGTCAGACACCGGAGTGGGCATTGACGCGCAACAGCGTGAGTGCATTTTCGAACCGTTCACGCAGGCGGACTCCTCATCCAGCAAGCGCTTTCAGGGCACCGGCCTGGGCCTGACCATCAGCCGGCAGCTGGTGGAAATCCTCGGTGGCGCCATCGGCCTCGACAGTGAACCCGGGGTCGGCAGCCGATTCTGGTTCGAAGTCCCGTTTACCGCACCACCGCAGCCGCGCACGTTGCCGACCGCACCGCCGTCGTCTGGCACGGCCGGCAGCGCGCTCTGTCTGCTGCCCAGCGAGCAGAGTTACCGGTTCATCGCCGATGTGCTGCGACGTCAGCAGCTGGATTGCAGCCGCCTCGCCGACGTTCCCGCGGTTCGGGCACGGATGGCCCGGGCCGACGGCGCCCGTGAGGCACTCTGGCTGCTGGTCGATGAGACGATCTACTTCAATCACCAGGATGAATTCGACGCCCTTGCCGCCCGGAATCCCCGGCGCCTCGGCGTGCTGGTCAATCCCTTCAGCACGCTGAAGGTTGCCAATCCCGATGTGCACACTCTGGACAAACCGTTGCAGTTCGGGCCGCTGGCGCAGTTCGCGGGCCGCGAGGTCGATGCGCCGGCCAAGCCTGCGATCCATCGGGATTCGCGCACCGGCCCGGGCGCGCAGCGGTGCGTTCTGCTGGTGGAGGACAACCCGGTCAATCAGCAGGTTGCGGCGGAAATGCTTTCGCGCCTCGGCCGCAAGGCGGAAATTGCCGGCAACGGGCAGGAGGCGATCGAGCGCCTCGGCCGTGTGGGATACGACCTGATCCTGATGGACTGCAACATGCCCATCATGGATGGCTACGAGGCGACGCGAAGGATTCGCGCGCTGGAAACCGATCATCGGATGCCCATCATCGCGATGACGGCCGCTACCGGAGAGGACGAACAACGCCGCGCTCTGGACGCCGGATTCAGCGATTTCCTGTACAAACCGGTGCGCCTCGAAGCGCTCGCGGCGAAGATCGAACAATGGACGCAGCCAGCAAACGCCACTTCCGCTCAGCCCACGCCAGAGAGCGGGAGCCCGGAGACCGCCTTGGCGCCGCGCGAGACCTTTTCCCTGGCGGCACTGCGCGAGCTGCACGACAGCGTTGGCGATGTCACCTATCGCATGCTCGAATCCTTCATCGAAGACACCCCAGTCTATCTGGATTCGCTCAAGGCCGCGCTGCTCGAGGGGGACGCCCGGCGCCTGTACGAAATCGCCCACACCTTGAAGGGCAGCGCGAGCAACTTCGGCGCCGCGCCCTTCATCGAGGTGGTCATGGCGCTGGAGGCCAAGGGCAAGGCCGGAGAGCTTGCCGGTGGCGATGCGCTGATCGAGCGCTGTACGGCGCGCTTTGGCGAGCTGCGCAAGGACATCGAACGCTATCTGCTGACCGAGGCCGGCAGCACGGACGATCAGCTGCGCAAGCTCCGGCTGCTGATTGCCGATGACGATCGCACCCTGCGTCTGGCGGTGCGCGGCGCCTTTGCCGATGAGGAGTTCGACGTCCACGAGGCCGCCGATGGCGCCCAGGCGATTGCACTGTGCGAGCGCGGGATGCCGGACATCATCCTGATCGATGCCATGATGCCGGAGGTAAGCGGTTTCGATGCCTGCAAGCGCATTCGCCAGCTCCCCGGCGGTGCCGACCTGCCCATCCTGATGATCACCTCGCTCGACGACGAGGAAGCCATCGCGCGCGCCTTTGAAAGTGGTGCCACCGACTATCTTACGAAGCCGATCCATTTCACCGTGCTGAGGGAGCGGGTGGCGCGCCTGATCAAGGCCAATCGTGCCGAATCGCGCGCCCGCACGCTGGCCTTCGCCGATTCCCTGACCGGGCTGCCCAACCGCGCACGGCTGAATCAGGAGCTGGGCTTTGCGCTCAGCCAGGCGAACCTGAACGACGAGCGGATCGCGGTGCTGTTTCTGGATCTGGACAACTTCAAGACCGTCAACGACAGCCTTGGCCACCAGGTCGGCGACCTGTTGTTGAAGGCCGTGGCCGATCGGTTGCGCCGCTGTGTACGGCGCAGCGATTTCATCGCCCGCCTGGGCGGCGACGAATTCACCGTGATCCTGCGCCGGGTAGACACCAATGACATCGCGGCCAATGTCGCGCGCAATATTCTCGATGCGATGAGCGAACCCTTCGTCTTCATCCAGAAGCGCATGTCGATCTCCACCAGCATCGGCATCTCGATGTTTCCCGATCATGGCGCCGATGTAGGCGCCCTGCTCAAGCACGCCGATCTGGCCATGTTCAAGGCCAAGGAGACGAAAAACCAGTTCAGCTTCTATTCTGTGGGCATGGCCGATGAAGTGTCGAAGAAACTGCAATTGCAGCAGGAGCTGCGCCAGGCACTGGACAATGATCACTTCATTCTTTATTTGCAGCCCCAGTACGATCTGCGTGCAGGGCGGGCTGCGGCTGCGGAAGTCCTGGTGCGTTGGCGCCGCGAGGACGGCAAGGTGCTGACCCCAGGGAATTTCATCCCGCTCGCCGAGGAATGCGGCCTGATCAGCGAATTGACCGATCTGGTCCTGGAGAAATCCTGCCGGCAGATTCGTGCATGGGTCGATCAGGGATTTCCGGTGAAGCTCGCGGTGAATCTGTCGGGCCGGGATTTCCATACGCCGGGGCGGTTGTTGAGCCAGGTGCAGGAGCTTACCCGCAGCTACCGGATACCGGCAGAGCTGCTTGAACTGGAGATCACCGAAAGCCTGTTGATGGACGATCCGGAGCGCAGCCGGGAGGAGCTGACGGAGCTGAAGTCCGCCGGTTTCAGTCTGTCGATCGACGATTTCGGCAGCGGCTACTCATCGTTGTTCTACCTGAAAAACCTGCCGGTGGATGTGCTCAAGATCGACCGCGCCTTCATCAAGGATCTTGATGCCGCCAGCAATCGCCGCGACATTCCGGTCATCACCGGGATCATCGCTCTGGCGCGCAGCCTGGGCTTGCACACCGTCGCCGAGGGCGTGGAAACCGAAAGCCAGAAGACGGTACTGGAGACCCTCGGTTGCGACATGATCCAGGGCTATCTGGTCAGCGAGCCGGTGCCTGTGGCCGAGTTCGAGCGCCGTTTCCTGCCCCATTTTGGGGTCGATTCGAGGCGCGCGCGGCACTGATGTCGGGCGACGGGCCGGCGCGCCCGCCGCGTGCCTGCTGGCCCATGGTGCCTGGCCCAGGCACTTGGCCCATGGTACTTGGCCCATGGTACTTGGCTCATGGCGCCTGGATCCCTCAAAACCAGGCATCCTGCATCGCCAGGGGCACTGCGTTGGCGTCGCGCAGCAGCCGCGCCTGCCAGCCGATCTGGGGCAGTTCCCAGTCGAAGTAGTAGCGCGCGGTGTGCAGCTTGCCGCGGTAGAAGTTGCGCTCGTCCTCGTGGACTCCGCGATCGAGCGCGATGGTGGCGGCCAGGGCCTGCTTGAGCCACAGCCAGGCGGCCAGCACGCGGCCGTAGCAATCGAGATACAGGGTGGCGTTGGCCATGCCCAGATCGACATCGCTGCCGAGCTGCGTGAGCAGTGCCGCGGTGGTTTCGTCGAGCAGGTCGAGCGCGGCCTCCAGGGGCGCGGCAAAGTCCGTGGTCTCCGGGTGTGGTCGCGCCAGCGCGATATCGGCACGCGCCGCGGCGAGCAGCGCGCGATGGCCGGCACCGTCGTGCAACCGCACCTTGCGGCCCAGCAGGTCGATGCCGTGGATGGCTTCGGCGCCCTCGTGGATCGGGTTCAGGCGCTGGTCGCGGTAGAGCTGCTCGGCTCCATATTCGCGCATGTAGCCGGCGCCACCCAGGATCTGGATGGCGTGGTCGTTGCCGATGCAGCCGTAGCGCGATGGCCAGGACTTGACGATGGGGGTGATCAGATCGAGCAACAGCGCCGCGCGCTCGCGCTGCGCGGGGTCGGGCGCCGTGTGCTGATCCTCGAACAGGCTGCTGGCGAACAGGCACATGAACAGCCCGCCTTCGGCGTAGGCCTTCTGCGCCAGCAGCATGCGCCGCACGTCGGCGTGCGCGACCAGCATCACCTGGGGTGAAGTGGGGTCGGCGCAGGAGGGCAGGCGGCCTTGGGGACGGTTGCGCGCGTAATCCAGCGACAGGTTGTAGCCCTGGTAGGCGATCGCCGCGGCACCCAGGCCGATGCCGATGCGCGCCTCGTTCATCATCTGGAACATGTAGCCCAGGCCCTTGTGGGGCTCGCCCACCAGGTAGCCGACCGCACCGTCGCGTTCGCCGAAGTTGAGCACGGTGTTGGTGGCGTTGCGGTAGCCCATCTTGTGGTTGAGACCGGCCAGGGCGACGTCGTTGCGCGTCCCGGGCGAGCCGTCGTCGTTGGCCAGGTACTTGGGCACGATGAACAGCGATATCCCTTTCACGCCCACCGGCGCGCCGCGGATCTTGGCGAGCACCATGTGGATCACGTTGCCGGTGATGTCGTGGTCGGCGCAACTGATGAACATCTTCTGGCCGAACAGCCGGTAACTGCCGTCGGCGGCCGGCTCGGCGGTGACCTTGATGTCGCCCAGCGCCGAGCCCTGGGCGGGTTCGGTCAGCGCCATGGTGCCGTTGGCGCGGCCGGACATCAGCAACGGCAGGTAGCGGGCCTTCTGCTCCGCCGAGCCGAAGGCGCGGATCAGGTTGATGACGCCGATGGTGATGAAGGGATAGGCGGCGGTGCTGACGTTGGCCGCGTTCACATAGGCCATGACCATGCGGAAGATCACCTCGGGAAGCTGGGCGCCGCCCTCGTCCGCGCGTTCATGGGCGGCGAGAAAGCCGGCCGCGGCGAAGGCATCCCAAGCGGCCCTGGTCTCGGGGATCAGGTGCACGCGCTCGCCGTCGAAAGTCGGTTCGTTGGCATCGCCCTTGGCGTTGTGATCGGCGAAATACCTTTCCGCCACGGCCTTGGCGGTTGCCAGGGTGGCGTCGAAGACCTCCCGCGAGTGGTCGGCATAGGCGTCGCGGTGCAGCAATGCGGCGGTGTCGAGCACTTCGTAGAGCTGAAAGGCGATATCGCGGTCGTTGAGCAGCGGGATCATGGCAGTCTCTTGGGCATGGATCGTTATTGGCGAGGGCGGCGCCGGTGAGGGCGCCACCCCGGTGGGGTTCGGGGTTCCGTCGCTACGGTGTCCGGTCTTCAGTAGCTGAAGGCGCGGAACTGGTCGCGCAGGTCTTTCTTGCTGACCTTGCCGGTTGCCGTGTGGGGGATGAACTCGACGAAGGCGCAGTCCTCGGGAATCCACCAGTTGGCGACCTTGCCCTTGAGGAACGCGAGGATGTCTTCCTTGTTCGGGTCGGTCCCCGGGCGCTTGACCACGATCAGCAACGGCCGCTCGGTCCACTTGGGATGGGGCACGCCGATGACCGCGGCTTCGAGCACGTCCGGATGTCCCATGGCGGCGTTTTCGACGTCGATGGAGCTGATCCACTCGCCACCGGACTTGATCACGTCCTTGGTGCGGTCGGTGATCTGCATGTAGCCGTGGGCGTCGATGGTGGCGACATCGCCGGTGTCGAACCAGCCGTCGGGCAGATGGGCATCGGACTTGTCCAGCCGGTAGTAGCCGCTGCACACCCAGGGGCCGCGCACCTGCAGGCGTCCGGAATGCTTGCCGTCCCATGGCAGCTCCTCGCCGGCATCGTCGACGATGCGCATCTCCACGCCGTAGATGAGCCGTCCCGCCTTGAGCCGGTAGGCCATGCGTTCGGCGTCGGGCAGCTCCTCCATCCAGGGCAGCAGCGTGTTGAGGGTGCCGAGCGGGCTCATCTCGGTCATGCCCCAGCCGACATGGGTGTAGACCCCATGCTGGTCGAGCGCGCGCATCAGGGCTTCCGGGCAGGCGGCGCCCCCCACCACCACGCGCTGGAGGCTGGGCACGCTGCCGCCACTTTCGCGCAGGTGGTTGACCAGCGCCAGCCAGACCGTGGGCACGCCCAGTGCCAGCCCCACCCGTTCCTCGTTGATCAGTTTCGCCAGGGTCTCGCCATCGCCCATCTTCGGGCCGGGAAAGACCAGCCGCGCGCCGGTCGCGGCGGCGGCATAGACCACGCCCCAGGCGTTGACGTGGAACATGGGCACTACCGGCATCACGGTGTCGCCAGCCGCGAGGCCGACGACATCGCGCTGCCCGGTGCCCAGGCAGTGCAGCACGGTGCTGCGATGGGAATACAGCACGCCCTTGGGGTTGCCCGTGGTGCCCGAGGTGTAGCACAGCGAGCTGCCGGCGTTTTCATCCAGCTCCGGCCAGGCGTAGTCCGCGGGCTGGTCGGCGATCAGGGCCTCGTAGCAGTGCACGTTGCGCAATCTGGTGGTGGGCATCGTCGCCTGGCCGGTCAGCACGACGAAGCCCTTCACGGTACCCAACTGGTCCTGGATCTGCTCCAGCAGCGGCACGAAGGCGACGTCGGTGAAGATCCACTGATCCTCGGCGTGGTTGGCGATGTAGGCGATCTGCTCGGGGAACAGGCGCGGGTTGATGGTGTGGCAGACGTAGCCTGCGCAGCTGATGCCGTAGTAGAGCTCGAAGTGGCGGTAGTCGTTCCAGGCCAGGGTGGCGATGCGGTCGCCGCGTCGCAGGCCCAGCCCGTCGAGGAGATTGGCTACGCGGCGGGCGCGCCCGAAGGCATCGCCGAAGGTATAACGGTGGCGGGGGTTGTCGGCGGTGACCGAGACGATTTCGGTATCGCGGAACACCCGCTCCGCGTAACGCAGGATGGACGTGATGGTCAGGGGGGCGTTCATCATCTGGCCGAGCATTGCGGGCTCCTTGGTTGGTGACCGGGAAATGGCGGTATGGAGGCGGAAAGTCTAACAGCCTGCCGAAAAACGTCGCGAGGATGGCTAGCCTTCAGGCGCACGGCATGCAACGACCGAGACCTGCCAAGGCAACGGAGGCTCATCAAGTCAACGGAGACCCATCAAGGCAACGGAGGCCCATCAAGTAAATAGGCGAGCGAGGGGGCGAGCACCGCACAACGCGCGGATGGCTCACCGCACCGGCATTGCTACAGGCTGGGGGCGCCTCGGGCCGCCCCCAGACAGACTGCGGGTTGGTTGCGAGCAGCTGTGCTCAGCTCGGCGTGGCGCCGGCTTCCAGGGCGAGTAGTTCCAGCTGCTCGAAATCGGGGATCGCCGCCGGTTCGCCACCGACTTCCACCAGCATGGCGGCGCCGCGCGGGGGCGCGAGTTCCTGGGTGCGGAGATCGCTCTCCGGGCCTAGTCGCAACGGTCTGGGCAGGTGATGGATGAGGATGCCGTAGAAACCCAGTGCGGCGGCCGCGCCGATGGCGTTGAAGATCACCACCCGGCAGCCCGCGTGCAAGGGGGGAATTTCCCGGCCGGCAATGCCTTCGTAGGCCAGCAGGGGCACATCGCGTTCGCGCCAGCGCAGCCAGCCCCGCACCCAGGGGTGAATGCTCGAAGACGGCAGCACGGCCGGCAATTCCTCCAGCACCTCCGCGATCGCGGTCAGCGGGACCAGCAACCGCAGCCGCTGATCGGAAAGCGGCAACAACAGGCTATCGACCGCAGTCCGCAGCGACAGAATGTCTTCGTTCATCCCCGTACCTCGGCGTGACAACTGTCTTTGCGGTGGCGATCGCCACCGGCGCAGCGCTGGAGCCGTTGCGCCAGTTGCGCCACGGTGCCGACGTAATCGACGGCGCCCCGCACCAGCACCGCCTCCGGCATGGCCCTGGCGATGCAGCTCCGCGGATCCTGTACCCAGACGGTTCCACCCTGCTCGCGGAGGTGCTGGCTGCCCAGCACGCCGTCATCCCCCAGGCCGGAGAACACGATCATGCCCGCACGTTCGCGGTAGGTCAGCGCGAGACTCTCGGCCAGCTGGTCGATGCTGGGGCGGTAGTGTCCGCACCAGGGCCGGGGCGATACGCGCAGCGCCCGCTCCCGATGCAGGCGCAGGCGGCGTTCAGGGCTGACGATCACCACTGATCCCTCCAGTAGAAAGCCGTCGCTGGCCGCCACGCTCACCTGCCAGTGGCTGGTGTCGGCCAGCCAGCGCTGCAACTGCGGCAGCTGCGCTGCATCGATGTGCTGGGCGTAGAGCAGGGCGGTGCCCGCCAGGGGCGCCACCTTGCTCAGAAACCGCGCGACCGTTTCCGGGCCCCCGGCCGATGCCGCGAGCAGCCATACGCGCTCGGCTCGCGCCGCACCGAGCTGGTCGCCGAGCGACCAGCGGGCCGTGGCAATGCGGCGGCGCAGATTTTCCTTCCAGGCCTCGAAGTCGGTCGCGGCGCGTTCGAGAAAGGCCACCTCGAGCACCAGTTGCAGGCAGGCCAGAGTGGGGCGCACCGGGGGGCCGGCTGCGGGGGCGGCCACGATCAACAGATCGATGGCCGCCCGCTGCTCGGGGCCGATGGCAGCCTGGTGGGCCGCCGTGAAGACCACCACATGACCCAGTGCTTCGAGTCCCCGGCGCAGCAGTGCGCTGGGGGGATCAGCGACCAAGCCCACTTTCACGCGGGACTGCTCCACCACCTTGGCCCGCGCCACCACCTTGGCCCGCGCCGCCGGCGGGCAGTGATGCATCGATGGCGGCGAGCAGATTTTCCTCCTGGTAGGGTTTGCCGAGGTAGTGATTCACGCCCAGCTCCAGGGCCCTGTTGCGGTGCTTGTCGCCACTGCGGGAGGTGATCATGATGATCGGCAGCTGGGCAAGGCGCTCGGTGGCACGTACCTGCCGCGCCACCTCGAAGCCGTCCATGCGCGGCATCTCGATGTCGAGCAGCATCAGATCCGGCGTGATTTCCTGCAGGAACTGCATGGCTTCGACGCCGTCGCGCGCGGTGATTACCTTGTATCCGTTGCGTTCGAGGAGGCGCGCGGTGGCCTTGCGCATGGTCACCGAGTCGTCCACCACCAGCACCATGGTGGGTGCCTCGGCAACGGTGTCGAACACGGCGCTGGTCGTGTCCTCGGCACTCCGCGGCGCGCCCAGCCAGGGCACTGCGCGGTCGGCGATGAAGGCATTGAGATCGAGGATCGGCACTACCTGTCCATCGCCCAGTACGGTCGCGCCGGACAGGCCACGCACCTTGGCCAGCTGGGGTCCGAGGGATTTCACCACCACCTCCTGGCTGGGCTCCAGGGCGTCGACCAGCACTGCGGCATGCTCCCGGGCCTCCTTGGTCAACACCAGGGCCGCGCGACCGGGCACCGGCGGCGCGGGCGCCTCCCGGCTGCCCACGAGATCGTCGAGACGGCAGATCCGGTAGCGCTCGCCCTGGTGTTCGTAGCCGTCCTCAGGGTGGAGCAGCAAGTGTTCGATCTGAGCGGCATCGAGACGGATCACGCCGGCGACGCTGTTGACCAGGGTGCCGTAGCGCTCGCGGCCGGCCTTCATCAGCAGCGCCCGGTTGACCGAGATGGTGAACGGTACGCGCAGCGTGAATTCGGTTCCCTCGCCGCTGCGGGACAGCGGCGTGACACTGCCGCCGAGCTGGCGCAGCTCGCTGTCCACGACATCCATGCCGATGCCGCGTCCGGAGATCTGGCTGACGGTGGCGGATGTCGACAAGCCGGGATGAAAGATCAACTGGGACAGATCCTGGTCATCGATCCGGTCGTTCGCGCTCACCAGACCCAGGCCCAGCGCCTTGGTGCGAATGGCTTCCAGATTCAGCCCGCGGCCGTCGTCGGCAAGTTTGATGACGACGTCGCCGGCCTCGCGGGAAAAGGTGATGGAAACCTGGCCGGACGTGGCCTTGCCGGCGCGCGCGCGCTCCTCGGGCACCTCGATGCCATGGTCGATGGCGTTGCGGATCAGGTGCTCCAGGGAGGGCACCACGCGCTCCAGCACCGAGCGATCCATTTCGCCTTCGATGTTGTTGAGCACCAGCTCCACCGGCTTGCCGAGTTCGCTCGAAGTCTGGCGCACGATGCGGCGCAGCCGGGGCACCACCCGAGAAAACGGAACCATCCGGGTCAGCGACAGATTCTCCTGCAGGTCGCGATTGACGCGCGCCTGTTGCAGCAATAGCACCTCGATCTCGCGCACCTTGGCGAGCAGGGTCTCTTTCAGGTCCTGCAAGTCCGAAGCGGATTCCTCCAGCGCGCGTGAGAGTTGTTGCAGATTCGAGTAGCGATCCATTTCCAGCGGATCGAATTGTTCTTCCGAGCCCTCCGAGGTGAGTTGTTCGCGGCGGAACAGAATCTGCGCCTCGGTCTCCATGCCCAGGCGCCGCACCTGATTGTGCGAGCGCGCCACGGTGGTTTCCATTTCCTCCAGCTGGAAATGAAATTGCTGCAACTGCTGTTCGATGCGGCTGCGGCTGACGCTGGTTTCATCCGCGAGGTTGATGAGATTGTCGAGAATCGGCGCGGCGATCTTGACCATTTCGCGGGGTTCTTGGCCATCGCCGTGGCGCTGTTCCGCACCCGGCGAGTGCAATGCGCGGCGCCACGGTGCCACGGCGCCAGGGCGTGCCGTGCCGGCGACGACCGCGCGTCGCGGCAGGGCAGGCATCGCGGCGGCTGCGGGCAGGGACGTTGCCGGCGCAGCCGGCACGGGCATCGGCGCCGGGGACGACGCTGGAACTGTCGCCGCCGGGGGCGTCGGCGACGGAACTGGAGTGGGCAACGCAGCGGGCGTGGACAACGGCGCTGGAGTAGGCAACGCAGCTGGAGTAGGCAACGGCGCGGGAGCGGGAGCGACCCGCTCGGGTGGCTGCGCTGCCCCGGTTTCGCGGTCGCCGCGTGCCTTGCCCGAACGGGCAATCCGCTCCCGCTCCTGCTCGAGGCGGTCAAGCCAGATCAGGAAGGACTCCCACGAGTCGGCCACCATCGCGCCGGCTTCGATGTCCAGCACCCGGGTTTCGAAATCGTGGCAGATCTCGCCGAGCGTGGTGCAGCCTGCCATGCGGGCGCTGCCCTTCAGCGTATGGAGACTGCGTTTCAAGGCATCGTGCTGGCCTGCCGGATCGCGGCCATTGCGCAGCTGGGCGATGGCCTGTTCGATCTGCTCGCACAGATCCGCGGCCTCTTCCAGGAAGAGGCCGATCAGATTGCCATCGGGCTCCTCGGCGGCGGGCGCAGCCGCAGGCTCCGGTGCTGTCGGTGCTGTCGGTGCTGATCTTGCGGTGCCCGGCGCCGGGCCGGCATCCGCGGCGGCAAGGGCAGCGAGGCGCGCCCGCAGATCCGCGGCCAGCGCGGGCGGTGGCAGCGCCGCAGCCACCGCATCGAGCATGGCGAGCAGTTGGGCGATGCCCTCCCGGAAGGTCGTGCCGGCGCCGGGTTTGGTTGGTCCGCCGAGCAGGTGCTGACCGCAGCGTGCCAGGAGTCCGGCGAGCTCGCCGAGGGTGGGCAGCGCGGTGGAGTCGACACTATCCACCAGCACGCCAAGCTCGTCGAGCAATCCCCGCAGCCGCTCGGCCGGGAGCGTCGCATCGGTCGATCGGTCGAGCCATTCGGCCGCTGCCAGCAGTTCATTGAGGCTTCCCGCCATGGTCGCGCGCAGCCGTTCCCTGGACTGGCCTGGGCTCGCCAGCGCCGCGTGCAGCCGATCCAGCTGTGCCTGGGGGGCCGCGATCGCGGCGGCCGCGCCATCTCCGGTTACCATCAGCCGCCGGCCGATGCTGGACAGGGCGTCGATCGCTGTCAGCATCTCGGCGCCAGGTGCCAAGCCACGTTCGGCATGGATGGTAACCAGGGCCTCGAGCGAGCGCAGTGCCCGCGATAGCGCCGGGTGGCCGACGCGTTCGCAGCAGCCGATCAGGGTGTGAATGGCACGCGCCGCGATCTCCGGGCGCGGGCCGATCCCAGCGTTGCCGCGCGCCGTGACGAACCGTTCCAGGACGGTGATCTGGGCCAAGGCCTCGTCGCGGAAATCAGCCGGCAAGCCATGCTCCGGGCCGCCAGGCACTTCGGCAGTGGCTTCGTCAGCGGGAGTGTCGGCAGTTGCCCCCGCCGCGACCGCCGGCTTCGTGCCGGAGGCCAGCAGCGCGGCATGCTCGCGCAGCACAGTGTCGATGGCGTGTTCTGTAGTCCCGGAATCCCCCGCGGCAAACTCCTCTACCAGGGCGGGCAGTCGGGTCAGGCTCTGTGCGACCGCCCCGGCGATCTCTCCGGACCAGGGGATGCTGGCCTCCAGAACGCGGTTGAGCAGGTTTTCGATCGCCCAGCCAAGTTCGCCGATGGCCGTGGCGCCCACCATGCGGCCACTGCCCTTGAGGGTGTGAAAACCGCGACGCAGGTCGGTCAGGTTCGGCGGCGGCGTGCTGGCGGTGCCGAGATCGAGCTGGGTGATGCTGGCCAGTACCTCGCGGGCTTCCTCGATGAAGATGTCGCGGATCTCGAAATCGAGATCGTCTTCAGTTGGGGAGGGCGATGCAGCTGGCTGGAGCGACGCGGCGGTGTCGGCTCCGACCGGCCGAGTGTCGCCGGTCGCGACAAGCGCGGCGCCGTGGCCGACCTCGGGGATGGGCGCGAGGGCTTCCGGCAGGGTCTCCGCTGGGTTTGTCACGGCGATCGTCGCAGCGCTTGCCACTGCTTCGACCTCGGGTTTGTCCGGCGCCCCGAGCACAGTCGGCAGCGACTCGCCGCGCAACCGGGCAGCCCGCTGCTGTGCCTGCGTCAGGGCACTGGCGGCGGCCTCGATATCGCGCTGCGACAGCAGTTCGAGATAGAGCTCGGCGGCGATCAGGCAGTCCGCCAGACTGTCCAGTCCGGGCCAGGAGAGTGGCGTCTCGGCACCTTGCAGCTGCGCCAGAAAAGTGCCGCAATCGGCCAGCACATCGCTCAAGGACTCGAGCCCGACGACCAGCAATGACCGGCGAATCTGCTCGGCATGAGCCACCGCGACTTCGAGCCGGGCGGGCTCGCCGCGTGCCGAGGCGTGGCCGATCACCGCTTCCTTGATGTCGTCGAGCAGCCCGCGAATCGGTACCAACGCGGCGGCCGTGGCCTCCTCGGCGAGCGCCGCCCAGGCCGCTGCGGGGTCGTCGGATTCCATTCCCGTGGTCACCCAGCTCTGAATCAGGCGGTCGAGCTGCTCGACGCCCCGCGCCCATTCCGTCCAGTCCGTGGCGTCCGCCGCCGGTGCGGCGCGGGCCTTGTCCAAGAGTTGCACGATGCGGTCGGCAGTCGCCACCGACTTGCCGAGTCCGGCGGCTACCAGGGTATCGCGCAGGCGACGCAGGGGTCCGGCCAGCCGGGGAACGATGTCGGCGAATGCAGCCTGCTCTGCGGATCGGCTTTCGCCGAGATGGCGCAATGCGCCGAGCTCGCCGAGCAGTTCGTTGCCCAGCGCGGTACGCAGGGCGGCACTGGGGAGGGACCAGGGATCGCCCTGCTCCACCCCTGCGCCAAAGACCTCGGCATCCAGCCCAAAGGTCTCTCGCAGCACCAGTGCTGCCGTGTGTTCACCCGCAGCAGCGTAATAGAGAAAGTTCTTGAACAGCTCGCGCGCGACGGGGGGTTGTTCCGCATCCGTGGCGCCGAGATCGCTGCACGCGCGCAGGTCGCGATCGAGCTGCCAGAGCAGCTGGCGCTGCGAGGTGCCCAGCCGCGGTACCGCGCCGAGATTCGCGAGCATGGTGCCGTAGACATCCCAGAGCAGCTGGCGCCGGCTGTCGGGGAACAGCTCGCCCATGCGCTGACCGACCTTGGCCAACAATTCGATCTGGCGTTCGCCCTGTTCGCCCTTCAGCAGAGCCAGCAGTGCGTGCTGGTAGACCTGCCGCAACTTGCGGCACAGAGCCGCCAGCTCGGCGTTGTTGCGGGTCGGCGGCAGTGCCTGCGAACGGGCCTCGAATGGGGTCAGATCCGGCGCAAACAGGCCGCTCTCCGACGCCAGCGGCTGGTGCAGCAGCGCGCGCAGATCGTTGAGCAGTGCAATCAGGTATCCCGGCCGTTCCCGGCGCGATGCCAGGCTGCGTTGCAGGTAGCCGGGCAGGGTTGCCGCCGCCGCCGCGAGCGCTTCGCCGGCCTGCTCCGGATTGGCGATCTCGCCATTGAGCAGGGCGGCCACTACTGCCTCCATGGCTTCCGTCAGCAGCGCGCCGCCGCGGCTTTCGGCAAGCGTCAGCGAGCCCGCTACCTGGTGCAGATGCGCTTGGCAGAATTGGAGTTGATGGCGGTCGGCCGGCGTCTGGAGGTAGGCGGCCAGCGCCGTCGTGGCGGCTTCCAGGGTGGCCGTTACCTCGTCTACCACCCAGCGCAGCCCGAAAGAAGCGGTGTCAGTCACCCGCGGAAACCTCGCTATCCAGTGGTCGCCGGTAGGCAGCGACGCTGGGCCAGCGCACTTTTTCGAGCCCTGCGGGTTCCCAGTCGGTGCATTCGCCGGGGCCGACGATCAGATATCCGCCTGGCTTGAGACGGCGCGCCAGAAAATTCAGCGTCTCGTGGCGGCGCCAGCGGCGGAAATAGATCAGCAGATTCTGGCAAAAGATGATGTCCACTCCCTCGGGAAAAAACCCGCTTCGCTGCGCTACCAGATTGTCGGTGAAAAAGGCCAGGCGATCGCGGATTGCGGCGGCGAAGCGGAACTGTCCGGAGCCGACGGGTTCGAGCACCGCGGCAAGCCGCTGGCGGTCGTCGGCGCGCAGGACTTGGATCGGATACTGGCCGCGGCGCGCCAGGTCCACGGCCTTGCGGCTGATATCGGTGCCGATGACCGCGAAATTCGCGCTCTGCCCGGCGGCTTCGAAGCCGGCGCGCGCATCCAGCGCCAGGGAATACGCCTCTTCGCCAGTCGCGCAACCGACGCTCCAGAAATTGAGTCCGGCGGCGGATTCACGGGCGTGCCGATGCACCACTTGGCGCACGAATTCATGGGATTCGCGGTGGCGAAAAAACGTGGTCTCCTTGATCAGCAGCCAGTCGACCAGATGCTGGCTCTCCGTGGAGTTGGCGCCGGCGTGCAGCAGACCGGCGCAATAATCCTCGCCGCCGAGGTTCAGCTCGGCAAGCCGCCGCGCCAGCGCGCGGCGCACGAAAGGCTCGCGGTGATCGTGGATGTGGACCCCGGTCTGGCGCTCGAGCCAGTCGGCCCATAACTGATAGTGGTGGTCGTCGAGCGTCTCGCCGCCTGGTCCGTCCGTCGTCTTCGGGGCGGCGCCCGTAGCCGCGGGAGTTGCATCGGGCGCAACCCTGGGCGCGACCTTGGACAGAGCGGGATGGCCGGCGCTCATCGGCGGAATTCATCCTTGCCGAGATCGAGCTCGTCGCCGAGATCGAATTCATCGAGATCGATTTCGGCCAGCTCGGCTTCCAGCGGGTTCCAGTCGGCCTTGGATGCGGCAGCCATTGGTGCTGCCGGGGGCGCTACTACGGCCACTGTCATGCCCGCCGCAGCCGTCGCTGGAAGGGTTGTTGCTGGAACGGCTGTTGCGGGAACTGCCGTCGCTTTAATGGGCGGTTCCGGAACGGCCGGCTCCGGAGCGGCGGCCGCGACCGCCGCCGTCGATTGGTGCACCGCGAACGCTTCTTGCTCGCGGTGCTGGTGCTCGCGGTGCTCGTCGATTTCCGCGAGCAGGGCACTGCTCTCCGCCAGCACCGCGGCGATGTGCGGTTGGGGTCCGCCGGGCCTGCGCGCCGCACCGGTGGCGGCCGTTGCCTGGTACGGAGTTTCCGGGGCGTCGCGGCGCGGCGGCGCCGGGTAGGTCCGCGCGGTCCTCTGGGTACGCAGCCCATCCGGCAACTTGAACCCGGATACCGATTGGCGCAGCTCGACCGCCATGTCCGCCAGCTCGCCGATCGACGTGGCGGTCTGGTTGGCCTGGTCCAGGGTGCGCGAAGTGATCTCCTGGATCACGTTCATGGTGTTGGAAATGTGACCCGCGGTGCTGGATTGGTGGCGCGCCGCCGTCGAGATGTCCTGAATCAGTTCGGCCAGATCGGTGGATACGGTCTCGATCTGGCCGAGCGCCACGCCCGCATCCTGACTCAGCCCGGCCCCGGCGACCACCTCGGCGGTGGTCTGCTCCATGGAAGCGACTGCAGCCCCGGTATCGGTCTGGATCGCCGCCACCAGGGTTGCCACCTGCTTGGCGGCACCGGCAGAGCGCTCGGCAAGTCGCTGCACCTCGTCGGCGACCACGGCGAACCCGCGCCCGGCATCGCCCGCCATCGAGGCCTGGATCGCCGCGTTCAGCGCCAGGATGTTGGTCTGCTCGGCGATGTCGCCGATCAGCGACACGATGTCGCCGATTTCCTGGGAGCTTTCGCCCAGGCGCTTGATGCGCTTGGCGGTGTCCTGGATCTGCTCGCGAATCCGGTCCATGCCGGCGATGGTGTTCTGCACCACGCTGGCGCCCTGGGCGGCGATGGACACCGAGCGCTCGGCCACGGCGGCGGATTCGGTGGCATTGGCCGAAACCTGATCGATGGTGATCGCCATTTCGCTGATCGCCGCCGAGGCGCTGGCGATCTCCCGGGCCTGGTTTTCGGCCGCGTCGGAGAGTTCGAGAGCGATGGTGCGCGTGTGGTCGGAAGCGGCGGAGACGTCGGTCGATGCCTCCTCGATGCGCGCGACCAGTTCCCGTAGCTGCTGGATGGAGTGGTTGATGGCGTCGGCGATCGCGCCGGTGAAATCCTGGGACACGGTGGCTTCGGCGGTCAGATCGCCCTCCGCCAAGCCTTCGATTTCATTCAACAGCAGCAGGATCGCATCCTGATTGGCCTTGTTGGCCGCGGCCGTGGCGCGCAGCCGCTGGCGCGCATCGGAAATCAGGATGAAGCCCATGGCGGCCAGCCCCAACACCAGCAATCCCACGCCCACGATCGCCAGCACGGTGATGCTGACGCCGGGCAGGATCTCGGCGCTGCCGCCAGTGCGCAGGGCGCGGATGTGCTCGGCCAGGCTGTCGGCCAGGGACGCCAGCCGGTCGGTGGTACCGGCGATGGAATCCGCTGCGGACTGTGCCGCTACCACGTCGTTGGCCAATCGACTCACCCTGGCGACTGCTTCGTCGAGCGCCCGGTAGCGATCCGCCGTCGCCGCCAGCTGGTAGCGCACTTCGCTGTTCCTGGGCACGGCGATACCCAGGGCGGGGTCCCCGTTGCGCAGTCCGTCGAGCAGTTGGGCAAAGCGTTGGCGCTGCTCGTTGAGCGCCGCGAGATGGTCGGCGACCCGCTGCTGGGGGTCGCGCAGTGCGTTGACCGACGATTCGATCTGCGTGGCCGCAGCGGCCAGCGAATAGGCGGCGTCGATTTCCGCGAAGGAAGACCCGGCCTTGATTAGGGTCTTGCCCAGATTGGTGGTGACGAGCTGGAATTGGGGCAGTGTATCCAACACGCCATCCACTTCCTGCCGGAAGTTCTCGACGACCTGGCTGCGCGCTGCGACCAGCTCGAGTTGGTGCTGGACATCGGTCCATCCGGTTTCAAAGGCTGCTACCTGTTCCGCCGGCAACTGCCCGGCCAGGTTGCCGCCAACGCTGGACCAGATGGCCGCGGTCCTGCCGCGCAATTGCTCCATGGTGTCGCGAGCCTTGGCGTCCCCCAGTGCCGCCAGCGGTGCCGACCGGGATAGCTCGCTCACCAGGGTGCGAACCTCCGCGGCCATCTGGGTGCCGGCGCGGTCGTATTCGGCATCGCGGTAGAGGGAGTAGAACACGTAACCGAGCCCGACGGTGACCGCGATCAGGATCGTCACTAAGGTGAGGATCGATATCCCGGTCAGGCCTCGCCCTTTGATGTTGCTGTTTTTCATGGTGCGGGGTTCCGGATAGCCTACGAGGAGAGCGAAGCGGTATCGCGCAGCGAAGCGTCGCGGAACCTGGGATCATCGAACAGCAGCGCTGGCGCGAACAGTGGCAGTAACCCCCTTTCGGGGTCCGCGAGGCCCCCGACCGAATAACGCCGCAGCGGACCTTCGGCGAGATTTTCGGGGGCCACGAAGACATCGTGGGGCAGTCGCCGCAGGCCTTCGACCCGATCGACGATGAGCCCCGCCGCAAAATCCTCGCCGCCGATCACCAGAATGCGCTGCGCTCGCGACGCCCCCTGCGGGTGGCCCAGAAAGCGCGCGCCATCGACCACGGGCAGCAGCTTGCCGCGCACATTGACGATGCCGCGCATCCAGGGTTGCACCTGGGGAATGCGGGTGAGGTTGCCGACCGGAAGAATCTCCGTCAGCCAAGCCAGATCGATGAATGCCGGGCTGCCGGCCAGCTGAAAGCCGATGAGCGTTTCCAGGGGCGTGGGCGCGGCATCCAGCGGCAGCGCGGCGGCGTTCCGGGCAAAGGCCGTCGCCCACCAGTTGAGCAGCAGCAGGGGATCCCGGTTGCCAGGGTACTGATTCACGGTGTCAGGACACGTTCGCGATGGCGGCGAGCAGTTCTGCCTCCCGCACCGGTTTGGTGACATAGCCCCGGGCGCCCTGCCGCTCGCCCCAGATGCGATCCACCTCCTGATCCTTGCTCGACACCAGGATGACGGGAATGTGGCGGGTATCGTCGCCGCGGCTGAGCTGGCGGGTGGCCTGGAAGCCGTTGGTTCCCGGCATCACGATATCCATCAGCACCAGATCGGGTTGTAGTCGTGCCGCGACTTCCAGGCCGCTTTCCGCATCGGGCGCCTGGATCACATCGTAGCCGTGGCGGGTCAGCAGCGTGGTCAGCTCGCGGATGTCGGCGGGTGAGTCATCGACGATCAGAATCTTGGGCATGGCCGTTGGTGCTCTTGTGCGCAGCCCGGTGGGGTGCGGTTGCCGCGGGTCTGGAAGCTGCGGTTGCCTCAGGGTTCGGAGACTGCTGAAGTCTCATTGGGGGCAGCCGCAGTCTGGGCGTTCGCCACCTGGGTGACGACATCGATCAAGTCCTGGCGGCCGAACGGTTTGGTCAGATAGGCGTCGGCACCGACGATGCGCCCCCGCGCCTTGTCGAACAGGCCGTCCTTGCTGGACAGCATCACTACCGGGATATGGCGGAAGCGGCGATTGTTCTTGATCAGTGCGCAGGTCTGGTAGCCATCCAGGCGCGGCATCATGATGTCCACGAAAATCAGATCCGGTGGGTCATCGGCGATCTTGGCGAGGGATTCGAAGCCATCCACAGCGGTGGCCACCACGTGGCCCTCCCGGGTCAGCAGGGCTTCCGCCGTCTTCCTGATGGTATTGCTGTCATCGATCACCAGGATTTTCACCAAGGAACCCCATGTTCGCATTGCCGGTGGGCGGTTGGGTGTTGCGCGGCGGGCGCCGTGTCGGACGCGCCGATTTGCGTTGCGGCTTCGTCGCGAGAAAACCGCGCGCACGCCGTGGATTCTTATGTAGCACAGGCTCGGGGTATTATCCAGATTGCCAAGACCATTGTCGCCGCCGGACGCCGATTTCTGCCGAGTCGGCAACACTATTCGCATTTAGCCTTCGCCAGCAGCGGCGCTTGTAGCCAGCAGCGGCGCTTGCCAGAGGGGTTCAGTTACCGATGACTCGCCAGTTGGGCGTGATCATGGATCCGATCGCGACCATCAATCCGAAGAAGGACACCACGCTGGCACTGCTGCTGGCCGCCCAGGAGCGCGGCTGGCGGCTGTGGTACATGGAGCAGAGCGATCTGGCGCTGGAGGGTTCGACGCCGATCGCCCGGCAGCGCCCGTTGCAGGTGCGCGACGACCTGCACGACTGGTTCGAACTGGGCGATCCCGCCGATCGCCCGTTGACGGATCTCGATTGCCTGCTGATGCGCAAGGATCCGCCGTTCGACAGCGAGTACATCTACAGCACCTATCTGCTCGAAGCTGCGGAGCGCCTTGGCGTGCTGGTGGTCAACCGGCCGGCCAGTCTGCGCGACTGCAACGAAAAGCTGTTCGCCACCCAGTTTCCGCAATGCACGCCGCCGCTGCTGGTCAGCCGCGATCCGGTGCGGCTGCGTGCCTTCCACCGCCAGCACCGCGATGTCATCTACAAGCCGCTGGATGGCATGGGCGGCATCGGCATCTTCCGCGCTCGCGATCCGGAGCCGAATCTCAGCGTCATCATCGAAACCCTCACCAACCACGGCCGCACCACCATCATGGCGCAGCGCTACATTCCCGCCATCGTCGAGGGCGACAAGCGCATTTTGATGGTCGATGGCGAGGCCGTGCCCTATTGTCTGGCGCGGGTACCCGAGGTCGGCGAAGTGCGCGGCAACCTGGCCGCGGGTGGCAGTGGCGTGGTGCGGGAGCTGTCGGAGCGGGATCGCTGGATTGCCGCGCAGGTTGCCCCAGTGCTGCGCCAGCGCGGGCTGCTGTTCGTTGGCCTCGACGTGATCGGCGACTACCTCACCGAAATCAACGTGACCAGCCCGACCTGTGCGCGGGAGATCGATCGCGAGCAGCACACCCGCATCGGCGAGCGCCTGATGCTGGCCATCGAGCGGCGCCTGTCTTGAGCAGCACGCCGTCTCTCGGAGTCCGCCAGTTCGACAATCGCGATCCCGATCGCCTGGGATTTGCGTTGTTGCTGAGTGCTGCGGTCCATGCCATCGCGCTGTTCGGCATCGGTTTCGCTGCCATTTCCGGTCCAGAGGCGCCGCCATCCCTGGCGGTGACCATTGCGCTCGATGATTCCCCGCAAGCCCCCGAAACGGCCGATTTTCTGGCCCAGCGCGACCAGCTCGGCAGCGGTGAACAGCGCACCGCCGAAGAATTGACCAATGACCGGGAGGCCGAGTTCAGCGCCGAGCGCATCACCGCGGCGTTGCCGGCCAGCGCCCCCGCCCTGCCATCCGGTGCGTCCACCGCCGATCCCGAGCGTCCGCCGCTGGTGACCAGCACGGCAGGACGGCCGGCGCCGGTGCTCCCGGAGCCCTCAGCGGCCATCGGCGAGCCCGTCCCGACCGCGGCAATCCCGATCCCGCCGGGCGAGGAGGTGGCGAGCCTGAAGGCCAAGCTGGACGACCTGCGCCGCAATTACAGTCGTGCCCCCCGGGTGCTGCGGGTGACCTCGGTCAGCACCAAGGCTGCCGAAGCGGCGCTCTACCTGGATTATTGGGAAACCCTGGTCGAGCAGGTGGGCAACCAGCACTACCCGGAAGAGGCGCGCCGCAACCGCACCTTTGGCAGCCTGCGCCTGGCGGTGCTGTTGCGCGCCGATGGCACCGTCGAGAAGGTGGATGTGCTGCAAAGCTCCGGCCATCGGGTGCTGGATCTGGCCGCCATACGCACCATCCGGCTGGCGGCGCCCTTTGCGCCCTTTCCTCCCGAGCTGGCGCGCTGGGACCGGCTGGAGATCATCCGCACCTGGCAATTTGCGCCGGGCAATCGCCTGCGGACCAGCGGCGAAGCACCCTGACTTCAGCGCGACCGGATTCCCCGGGACGGCCTTGTTTTGTCGCGGCCGCGCCGCAATACTGCGGTGATGGAAGCACGCGACAAGCACAGCCAGTTCGTCTGCCTGGAGCATCACTTTCTGATCGCGATGCCCGGTCTGCGCGGTTCCGCATTTGCGGACTCGCTGGTCTACATCTGCCGGCACGCGCCGGAGGGCGCCATGGGTCTGCGGGTGAATCATCATCTGGATGTCACCCTGCGCGAGCTGTTTCTGCAACTGCAACTGCCCAGTGAGGGCTCGCTTGCCGACCGATTGCTGTTTGCCGGCGGGCCGGTGCGCGGGGAGTGGGGGTTCGTGCTTCACCCCACCACCAGCCGGCGCTGGCAATCGATGCTGGAGGTAGCCGAAGGCGTGGCCATCACCGCGTCGCGCGACATCATCGAGGCGATGGCGACGGGTGCCGAGGCGCTGGATCGCGGCATGGTCGCGCTGGGCTACGCCGGCTGGGGGGCCGGGCAGCTGGAAGAGGAGCTGGCCGGCAATGCCTGGTTGACCCTGGCGGCGGATTCGGAACTGCTGTTCGATGCGCCCGTTGCCGATCGTTTGCGGCTCGCGGCCAAGCGCATCGGCGTCGATCTCAGCAAGCTGAGCGCCAGTGCCGGACGCGCCTGAACGCCCGACAGGGCTGTTGTGCTTCGATTTCGGTACCCGGCAGATCGGCGTGGCCTACGGCCAGACCTTGACTGCCACCGCGGCGCCGGTGGTCGTGTTGAAGGCGCGCGATGGCCAGCCGCAATGGGAAGAGGTGACGCGGCTGGTCGCGGAGTGGCGGCCCGATCGCCTGCTGGTGGGCTTGCCGTTGAACATGGATGGCAGCGAAAGCGATTTCTGCCGGCGCGCACGGCGCTTCGCGCGCCGCCTGCGGGAGCGTACCGGCAAGCCGGTGACCATGATCGACGAACGTCTGTCGACGGCCGCCGCGAAGGCCCAAGCCGGGCCCATCCGCGATTACCGCCGCCAGCCCGTGGATGGCCTGGCGGCGGTGCTGATTCTCCAGACCTGGCTGGCGGAGCCAGCCGCCGGCACCGATCCCTGAGTCCGCCGCTGCGCCGGTTTGGAAGTCCGCGTGACCCGATTTCTCAGCGCTGAAACAGGCGCGTCCGCTCCGAGTCCTGCTCCTCCTTGAGAAAGAAGTCGTCGGCGGCATCGGACAGATAGCCCGGATCGGTCTCCGACTTGAGCTTTATCATCAGGCGCAGGTCGTTCTTCGAATCCGCCGAATTGAGCGCGTCTTCATAGGTGATGATGCCGTCGCTGTAGAGGCGGAACAGCGCCTGATCGAACGTCTGCATGCCGAGTTCGTTGGACCGGGTCATCAATTCCTTGAGCTTGTGCACTTCACCCTTGCGGATCAGGTCCGAAGCCAGTGGCGTGTTGATCAGGATTTCGATCGCCGCGCGCCGGCCCTTGCCGTCGGCGGTGGGAATCAGTTGCTGGGCGATCATCGCGCGCAGGTTCAGCGACAGGTCCATCCACAATTGGCCATGGCGTTCGGCGGGGAAGAAGTGCTGGATGCGGTCCAGTGCCTGGTTGGCGTTGTTGGCGTGCAGGGTGGTGAGTACCAGGTGGCCGGTTTCGGCGAAGGTAATGGCGTGCTCCATGGTTTCGCGGGTGCGGATCTCGCCGACGAGGATGACGTCCGGCGCCTGGCGCAGGGTGTTCTTCAGGGCCACCTCGTAGGATTCGGTGTCGATGCCGACTTCGCGCTGGGTGATGATGCAGCCGGCGTGCTGGTGCACGTATTCGATCGGGTCTTCCACGGAAATGATGTGGCCGTGGCTGTTGCGGTTGCGGTGGCCGACCAAGGCGGCCAGCGAGGTCGATTTTCCGGTCCCCGTCGCGCCGACGAAGAAGATGATGCCGCGCTTGGCCATCACCAGGTCGTTGAGGATGGGCGGCAGCATGAGTTCTTCGGCGGTGGGAATCCGGGTTTCGATGCGGCGCAGCACCATGCCCACGTCGTTGCGCTGATAGAAGGCGCTGACCCGAAAGCGCGCCGCGCCGACGTGCTCGGAGCTGATGGCGAAATTGAGTTCGTGGTGGGTGCGGAATTCCTGACGCTGGTGCTCGTCCATGATGCTCTCCACCAGGGCGATGGCCTGGGCCGCGGACAAGGGCACCTTGCCCACCGGCATGATCTGACCGTTGATCTTCAGGCTGGGCGGCACGCCGCGGGTGATGAAGAGGTCGGAGGCCTTCTTTTCGACCATCAGTTTCAGCAGGGTATCGAATTCCATGGTGCAACTCTCCCGCGCGGGCCTTGATCGACCGCGGTCTGCTTAGGAAAAATCCTCGGGAATCTTGGCTTTCTCGCGTGCGGATTCCTTTGAGACCAATTTTTGCTGGACCAGCCGGCGCAGACATTGATCCATGGTCTGCATGCCGTGATTGGCGCCGGTCTGGATCGCCGAGTACATCTGGGCGACCTTGTCCTCGCGGATCAGGTTGCGGATCGCCGGGGTGCCGATCATGATTTCGTTGGCGGCCACGCGCCCGCCGCCGATACGTTTGAGCAGGGTTTGCGAGATCACCGCCTGCAGCGATTCGGACAGCATCGAGCGCACCATGGCCTTTTCCGCGGCCGGAAACACGTCCACCACGCGGTCGATGGTCTTGGCGGCGGAGGTGGTGTGCAGGGTGGCGAACACCAGGTGGCCGGTCTCCGCGGCGGTCAGTGCCAGGCGGATGGTTTCGAGGTCGCGCATTTCGCCGACCAGGATGATGTCCGGATCTTCGCGCAGTGCCGAGCGCAGCGCTTCGCTGAAGCCGTGGGTGTCCTTGTGGACTTCGCGCTGATTGACCAGACATTTCTTGCTTTCGTGCACGAATTCGATCGGGTCTTCGATCGTCAGAATGTGCTGATAGCGGTTCTCGTTGACGTAATCGATCATCGCCGCGAGCGTGGTGCTCTTGCCGGAGCCGGTGGGTCCGGTGACCAGCACCAGCCCGCGCGGGAGCATGGAGACATCGCGGAAAATTTGCCCGAAGCCGAGGTCGTCGAGGGTGAGTACGCGCGAGGGAATGGTACGGAACACGCCGCCGGCACCGCGGTTCTGGTTGAACGCGTTGACCCGGAATCGCGCCACGCCGGGAATCTCGAATGAAAAATCGGTCTCCAGGAACTCTTCGTAGTCGCGCCGCTGTTTGTCGTTCATAATTTCATAGATCAGCGCGTGCACCTGCTTGTGTTCCATCGCAGGCAGGTTGATGCGGCGCACGTCGCCGTCAATGCGGATCATCGGCGGCAATCCGGCCGAGAGATGCAGATCCGAGGCGCCTTGCTTGACGCTGAACGCCAACAATTCCGTGATATCCATGCTCTGTCCCGTAATCGACGGCCCCGTAATCGACGGTCCCGTAATCGCCTGTCCCGTAATCGGCAAGTCATCCCTGGCGCGACGGCTGGCCGGGGCCTTCAGTATATGAGCAACATCGAGACAAACGTAAGCCGCGTGCTGGCGGAAATCCAGCATGCCGCGCAGGCCGCTGGCCGAAATGCCAACGCCATCGCGCTACTGGCGGTCGGCAAGGGCCAGGGCGCGGACGCCCTGGCCGCGGCGTACCGCGCGGGGCTGCGTCATTTTGGCGAGAGCTATTTGCAGGAGGCGCTGGCCAAGATGGCTGCGCTGCGGATGCCGGGCATCGAGTGGCACTTCCTGGGACCGGTGCAGGCCAACAAGACCCGCGGCATCGCCGAGCATTTTTCCTGGCTGCACAGCCTGGATCGACTGGTCATCGCCGAGCGGCTGGCGCGCCAGCGTCCGGCCGGGCTGCCGCCGCTGCAGGTATGCCTGCAAGTCAATATCGATCGCGAGCCGACCAAGTCGGGCGTGGCGCCGGAGGCGCTGGAGGCGTTGGCGCTTGCGGTGGCCGAACTGCCCGGGCTCCGCCTGCGCGGCCTGATGGCGATTCCGCGCGAGCGCCATACCGATGCTGAACAGCGCGCGCCCTTCCGTCGGCTCGCCGAGCTGCTGGCGGCGCTGCGTGTCGCTGCGCCGCGCCTGGCGGGATTGGATACACTGTCGATGGGCATGTCCGCCGATCTGCGTGCCGCGGTGGCGGAGGGCGCCACCATCGTGCGCGTCGGCCAAGCCATCTTCGGGCCACGACCCTCAAAACCCCGCCAGGAGTCTCCGTGCACCAGGGCAGATTGACGTTCATCGGCGGCGGCAACATGGCCGCCAGCCTGATCGGCGGCTTGATCGCGCAGGGCTATCCCGCGGTGCGCATCACCGCCTGCGATCCGATTGCGGAAGCCCGCGCGCGGCTGACCGAACAATTCGGCATTGCGACCAGCGACGACAACCGTGCCGCGGCGAGCGCCGCCGAGATCCTGGTGCTGGCGGTCAAGCCCCAGATGATGGCCGAAGTCGCGCGCCAGCTCGCCCCGGCGCTGGGCCATCGCCCACTGGTGATCTCCATCGCCGCCGGCATTCCCCTCGCCGCGCTGGCGGGCTGGCTCGGCCAGGACCTGCCGCTGGTGCGCTGCATGCCCAATACGCCGGCGCTGCTGCGCGCCGGGGCCACCGGGCTGTATGCCGGCGCCAACGTGAGTGCCGCGCAGCGCGCGAGTGCCGAACAGATCCTGGCTGCCGTCGGCGTAACCCTGTGGGTGCCGGAAGAATCCCAGATCGACGCGGTGACCGCGCTCTCCGGCAGCGGCCCGGCCTATTTCTTCCTGGTCATGGAAATCATGATGGCGGTCGGTCGCGAGCTGGGCCTGACGGCGGACGCGGCGCGCGCGCTGACCCTGCAAACCGCACTCGGCGCCGCGCGCATGGCGCAGGACAGCGATGTCGATGTCGCCGAGTTGCGCCGTCGCGTCACCTCGCCGCACGGCACCACCGAGGCCGCCATCAACGTGCTGCAAGCCGGCGGTCTGGATGCCCTGCTTGCCGCCGCCATGCGCGCCGCCGACCGGCGCGCGCAGGAAATGGGCGCAGCGGCCGGGGGGGCAGCGGCGTGATGGCGTTTCTGCAACTGCTGATCTACGCGATCCAGTTCGGCTTTGGCCTGCTCGCGAGCGTGTTTCTGCTGCGCCTGCTGTTGCAGCTCGCCCGGGCCAATTTCTACAACCCCATCAGCCAGGCGGTGTACAAGGTCACGCGCGTGCCGGTCGAGGTGCTGACCCGGGTGCTGCCGGTGCTGGGTCGCTTCAGCACCGCCAGCCTGGCGCTGGTGCTGTGCTGCGAATGGCTGGCGATCGTGCTGACGTTGCTGGTGGCTGGCGTGCCCCTCCCGGTTACCCAGGTACTTGCCTGGGGTGCCTTGGGTGCGGCTTCCCTGCTGGTCAATTTTTACTTCTACGGGATTTTCGTCATCGTCATCCTGAGCTGGGTCGCGCCCCAGGCCACCAATCCCTGGGTGACGCTGCTCTGGCAACTGGTCGAACCCGTGCTCGCCCCGGCGCGGCGCCTGTTGCCGTCGCTCGGCGGGCTGGATCTGTCGCCCATGCTGGTGCTGTTTGGACTGGGCGGCGTGCGCATTCTGCTGCATAACCTGGCGGCGGCGACGCAGTTGATCGGCGAAGCCGTACCGGGGCTTTGAACCCGGTGCATGGCGCCGCCCAGTGGCGCGGCGCAGACCTGCTGCTGCGCTGTCGGGTGCAGCCCAATGCGCGCAGCGACGCCTTTGCCGGCATTCACGGCGATCGTCTGAAGCTCTGCCTCGCGGCGCCGCCGGTGGAGGGCAAGGCCAATGCCCGTGCCATCGCCTTTCTGGCCGAGGCATTCGGCGTGCCCAAGTCCCGTGTGCAACTGGTCAAGGGCGCGAGCAGCAGCGACAAGGTATTCCTGATTTCGGCACCGGTGACGATTCCCGAGGCCGTGCCGGTGCCGCCAGGCGGAGAACGAAATCCGGTGCGACCGGCCCGGTGACAAGCGCCGTACGCCACTACAGCCGTACGCCACTACAGCCGTACGCCACTATAGCCGTCGGCTACTACGGCCGCGAGCTACTACGGCCGCCTGGCACTACAGCCGCCTGCCACTACAGCAGGCACCCCGTTTGCCAACGGCAGCGCCGATCGGGCTGCCGGCTCACCCTTTCACTCTGATCACTCTTCTCATCCGTTCACCCTTGCTGGAGCAGCCACCATGAGCACTACCGCCACCGACGATTTCATCATGCACGGTGCCCTGCGCATCGATTCGCCGCAGTTCGGGGTCATGGACCCGCTGTCGGAGGAAACCCATCCGCAGGCGTACTACGACGCCATCAAGGCGCGCTTCGCCCAGGAGCGCGACGCACGCCTCGCCTACCGGCCCGAGGGCAGCAAGCAATACGACACCGAGCTACAGGGAGCGCTGGCCCGCTACGACATCGACCCCTACGCCGAGCCGCAGGTACCCCGCGCGCCCCTGACCGACACTGTCGAATGCCTGTTCATCGGCGGCGGCTTCTCGGCGCTGCTGACCGCAGCCAGGCTGCGTGACATCGGCGTCGCGAGCATCCGCATCGTCGAGCGCGGCGCCGACGTCGGCGGCACCTGGTACTGGAACCGCTACCCGGGCATCGCCTGCGATGTGCCTTCCTACGATTACCTGCCGCTCCTCGACGAAATGAACTACGTGCCCAAGCGCCGCTACGCCTCGGGCGAGGAGATCTTCGGCCACTGTCAGGCGATCGCGCGCCGCTACGATCTCTACGATCTCGCGGTGTTCCAGACCACCGTCACCGAGACCCGCTGGGACAAGGGCGAGCAGCTGTGGCACCTCAAGACCGATCGTGGCGACCACATGAAGGCGCGCTTCGTGATCTGTGCCAACGGCATCCTGTCCAAGCCCAAACTCACCCGGATCAAGGGCATGGAGACCTTCCAGGGCCATTCGTTCCACACCTCGCGTTGGGACTACGACTACACCGGCGACGATCTGGCCAGGCTCAAGGACAAGCGCGTCGGCATCATCGGCACTGGCGCCACCGCGGTGCAGGCGGTGCCCGGCCTCGGCGCCAACGCCAAGGAGCTCTATGTATTCCAGCGCACGCCCTCGTCGATCGACGTGCGCGATGACTGGGCTACCGATCCCGAGTGGGCCAAGAAACTGCCGCGCGGCTGGCAGGCCATGCGCCGCGACGAGTTGCTGCGACCCTCGGTATTGAGCGACGAAGCCAAGGCGCGGATCGCCGCCATGCCCCGCGAGGAGCGCCGCCGCCGGCAGGAAAACGCCAACATCGACGCCATGATGCGCATCCACCAGCGCATCGAGGAGATCATCACGAATCCGCAGACCGCGGAATCCCTCAAGCCCTGGTACATGATGATGTGCAAGCGGCCCTGCTTCCACGAAGACTACCTGCCCACCTTCAACCGGCCCAATGTGCATCTGGTCGATACCAGGGGTCAGGGCATCACCGAGATCAATGCGAAGGGACCGGTGTACGACGGCAAGCAGTACGAGCTGGATCTCTTGATCTACGCCACCGGCTTCGAGATCCAGAAGACCGGCATCTACAACCAGATCATCGGTGCGAATGGCATCGAGCTGAACGACAAGTACCGGGACGGTATCCGCACGCTGCTTGGCATCCATTCGCGGGGCTACCCGAACCTGTTCATCATGAACGGCTATCAGGCGTCCTTTCAGTTCAACCTCACCGACCTGATGCAAAGCCAGGGCGCGCACATCGCCGCCTGCATCGATCACGTGCGTCGCAACGGCCATCAGGCGCTCGACGTCACCGCAGACGCCGAGGAGTTCTGGGTGCAGGAAGTCATTGCCCACCGCGGCAAGACCGACCGCAACAAGCAGTGCACGCCCGGGTACTACAACTTCGAGGGCGAGGACAACCGCCGCCAGGACGGCACCTACAACGGCGGCTTCGGCAAGTACCTGGAGCACATCGCCGGGATCGAGGCGGATATCGGGCGTTACTTCGAGTTGTCTTGATTCCGGGAGTTGTCTTGATTCCGGGAGCTGTCCCGGTTCCGCCCGCGGTGGCGCCGGCTGTCCGGCTGGCGCCGCCACTCAACCCAGCTCGAAGCCGAGCTCCAGCGCCGCATTCTTCAATACCGTGAGCAGCGCCGGGTCGGCGAGGGCGCGGTGGAAGTGCGGTGTGGCGGGGATGGCGCCAGCGGCCGCGGCGCGTTCGTTGAGCACCAGTGCCGGGCGGTTGGCATGCATCGAGGAGGGGTAATAGAGCCCCTGAATTTGCGGGTAGGCGCGATGGAAGCCCCGCGCCCAGTTGCGTCCCACCGAGCGCGGCCCGCTCATCAGACCCATGGAAGCACCGGCACGGGTGGCAAAGGCGCCGCTGAGATCGAGCAGCTCGCTGCCAGCCGCCAGGCGCAGCCCCACCAACCAGGGTTGGCGGTTGTCGCGGTGGATGACGCGGGTCTGCTGGAACACCTCGGCGAGGCAGGTCACCGGGCTGGCGGCCAGATACATCACCGCCTGTGCCTGCAAGGCCGGCTTGGGGTTGCGGTGATGGTCGAAGCGCGCATCGGCCGGCCCGAAGTGGCGGAAGTCGCGCCAGCGGGTGGGATGCGGCCCGGCGCGAAAATACAGCCGCCACAGCAGGGTTCCTGCGGCGATGGTGCGCAGTTCCGGTGCCAGTGCATCGAGCCGCGCCGGATCGGGCTCGCGGGGAACCTTGGCGGTCACAGCTGCCCGGCGATGGCGATCAGCGGTCCCGGATCACGGCCCGATTTCAGCCAGGCGAGCGGGCTGAGTGGTCCGCCATCGGTGTCCAGCTCGGCATCGGGGGTGCTGTACCAGCGCCATACCGATACCGGATCAAGATCCCCGGAAAGCGCGACATTGATCCGCCCGAGGTTGGGCAACAGGCCGTGTTCCAGAAACTGGAACAGCGGAATACGCAGGTTGCGGTCGAGGCGAAACGCATACAGGGTGCCGCTGGTGATCAGCTGGCGAATGCGCGCGGGGGTGACACCCAAGCGTACCGCAGCTTCCGCCGGCGACAGGCTGGTGTCGAGCAGTGCGGCGAAGGTAGTCGCGTAATCGAGCAGCGGGTCGCGCGCGCCGGGCTGCTCGGCGATGCGGACGCCGCTGGCCGCGAGCAACTCCTGTTCGGGCCCGGTGAGCTCCTCGGTGGCGGGGCCGTAGAGGGTTTCGTGCAGCTCGCCGATGGCATCGCGGAGCGCCTGATTGAGCGCCTCCGGTGCCCGGGATTGCAGCCCGTGGAGCTGGAAGTAACGGTTTTCCGCCGTGCCGGATGCGGGCATGTCGAGCCTTTCTTGCGATTGCTTGCGTCGCAAGATAACGAAAGCGCAGTGGCGGGGTCAAGAGCGCCGACAGTTCCCGCGCGCCGGATGGCGACGCTGGCCGGCTACGCGAACAGCTCGCTCCGGGCGCTCTCCGTCACCGCCACCACCGCCGGGTGGCGCACGCGCCGTTCGGTGGAGATGGCGTAAAAGCGCTCGCGCACGTCGTCGGTCGCACCGATCGCCGCTACCCCGTACTGGCGCACGATGTCGTCGGCCACCGCGCTGGGGGCGATGAATATGCCAGCCCCGGCGACCCCGAAGGATTTCATCAGGCTGCTGTCATCGAACTCGCCTGCGATCTGCGGGCGGATGTCGTGGCGGTCGAACCAGTGATCGATGGCGCCGCGCAGCGCGCCACGCTGGGCCGGCAGCAGCAGCGGCGCCTCGGCCAGCACCTCCGGAAAGGGCTGCGGATAGCGCGCGCGCAGGGCTGGCGCGGCGAAGAAAGCGACTCCTGATTCGCCGAGCAAATGATTGAAGGCGCGGAGATCCAGATCGCCAGCCAGCGGCGTATCGGCCAGTACCAGGTCGAGCTTGTGCAGCGCCAGATCGGCCGCCAGTTCGTCGAGCGGGCCCTCCCGGCAGCTGAGCTGAACCGCCCGCTCAAGTGCCAGGGCCGGCGCCAGCAGGCGCTGCACCACAGCTTTGGAAAGCGCATCGACGACGCCGACCTGAAACGGCAGCGGCCGGTCGAGCGAGCGTCCCGCAACGGCGGCCTGCATCTCGGAACCGAGGCGGAAGATCTCCTGCGCGTAGCCGAATACGGTACGTCCGAGTTCGGTGAGCGCGATGCCGCGCCCGGCCGGCGCGAACAGGCGCCCGCCGAGCGTGCGTTCGAGCGCACGCAGCTGGCCGGTGACGGTCTGCGGGGTGAGGAACAGCACCTTCGCGGCGCCGATGACGCTGCCCTCGCGGGCCACGATCCAGAAGTAGTACAGGTGGTTGTAGTTCAGGCCGCGCATGGAATTACTCGGAATTTTGTTGGCAATCACCGATTAAAAAATCGATTTTCATTTAGTGCAACCCTGCCGTAGGCTGCCCGGTATCGTCATCAGAACGCTGAGGTTCGCCATGAAACGCATCGGCTTGTTCCTGCTCACCAACCTTGCCGTGCTGGCGGTGCTGGCCGTGACCAGCCGTCTGCTGGGGGTGGATCGCTTCCTCACCCAGAACGGCCTCGACCTGCCGGCGCTGTTCGGCTTCGCCGCCGTGTTCGGCATGGGCGGCGCCTTCATTTCGCTCGCCATTTCGCGCTGGATGGCCAAGCGCACCACCGGCGCGCGGGTGATCGAGTCGCCCGCCAACGCCACCGAGCGCTGGCTGGTGGATACCGTGGCGCGGCAGGCGCAGCAGGCCGGCCTGCCGATGCCGGAGGTCGCGATCTTCGACTCGCCGCAGCCCAATGCCTTCGCCACCGGCCCCAGCCGTTCGCGGGCCCTGGTGGCGGTCTCGACCGGCTTGCTCGAACAGATGAACCGCGCCGAAGTGGAGGCGGTGCTGGCGCACGAGGTGAGCCACGTCGCCAATGGCGACATGGTGACCCTGACGCTGATCCAGGGCGTGGTGAACACCTTCGTGATCGCGCTCTCGCGCATTGCGGGCTATGCGGTGGATCGCTTCCTGGCGGGTGACGAGGAGCGCGAAGGGCCTGGCCCGGCCTACTGGGTGACCAGTCTCGTCTGCGAGCTGCTGTTCGGCATCGTCGCCACCATGGTGGTGATGGCCTTCAGCCGGCGGCGCGAGTTCCGCGCCGATGCCGGCGGAGCGACGCTCGCCGGCCGCGGCGCCATGATCGCGGCGCTGGAGCGCCTGCGCGCGGTGCACGAGCCGCACCCGCTGCCGGACGCACTGAACGCCTTCGGCATCGCCGGCGGCAAGGGCTGGACGCGGTTGTTCCTGTCCCACCCGCCGCTCGAAGCGCGCATCGCGGCACTGCGCGAGCGCGCCTGACGCCATCCATCCCCGTCACCCGGAGGAGCTCTCCATGCACTGCCCAAGCTGCCAGATCGACCTGCAAATGGCCGAACGCCACGGCGTCGAGATTGACTACTGCCCCAAGTGCCGCGGCGTGTGGCTCGACCGCGGCGAGCTCGACAAGATCATCGAGCGCGCCGCCGCGGCCGACGACCCGCCTCGCGCCGCACCCCGGCCGGCACCCGGTCATCCGGAGCCGCGCTGGCGCGATGATGACGACCACGACCGCCACTCACGCCACCACAAGTCGCGCAAGCGCAGCTTCCTGGGCGAGCTGTTCGACTTCGACTGAATCCCGGGGGCGCGTGACGCGCCTCACGATTCCCTCTCAGTAACCGGCGGACCGCCAGCGGCCCGTCACCGGCAGGCTGCGGCCCGGAGAACACGATTCCATGATCGAGACGATCGGCAACGGCTGGATGTGGGCGGGCTTCGTCGCCTTCATCGGCGTGATGGTGGCCATCGACATGTTGCTGCTCGGCCGCCAGGGCGCGCACCGCGTCAGCGCCCGCGAGGCCGGCGCCTGGTCGGTGGTGTGGATTGCGCTCGCGCTCGCCTTCAACGCCGGGCTGTGGTGGTGGCTCGACGGTGAGCTCGGGCGCGACATTGCCAACCAGAAGGCGCTTGAGTTCCTTACGGGTTACCTGGTCGAGAAGGCGCTCGCGGTCGACAACATCTTCGTGTTCGTGATGATCTTC
>DASUDS010000022.1:0-10099 GCA_036275455.1 Porticoccaceae bacterium | reverse complement strand
CTGGTCACCGGCGGTGCCGGATACATCGGCAGCCATGTAACCCGGCAATTGCGCGAGCGCGGGATCGAGGTCGTCGTCTATGACAATCTTTCCAGCGGGCACCCCTGGGCGGTGCTGGACGCGCAGTTGGTCGAAGGCGACCTGGCCGACCGCCAGCGCCTCGGACAATTGCTCCAGGCACACCGGTTCGATGCGGTACTGCACTTCGCCGCCCACATCGTGGTGCCGGAGTCGGTACAGAACCCGCTGAAGTACTACGCCAATAACACCGTCAACACCTTCGGCCTGCTGGATGCCTGCAATCGCCACGGCATAAGGCACTTCGTCTTTTCTTCCACCGCCGCGGTCTACGGCATTCCCACCCAGATGCCGATCACCGAAACCGCGGCGCTGGCGCCCATCAACCCCTACGGCGCGTCCAAGATGATGAGCGAGCGCATGCTCTTTGATCTCGGCGCCGCCAGCGACCTGCGCTATGTCAGCCTGCGCTACTTCAATGTCGCCGGCGCCGACCCGCTCGGCCGCCTGGGACAGGCCAGCGCCGATGCCACGCATCTCATCAAGGTCGCAGCACAGGTGGCCACCGGGCAGCGCCAGGGCATGCAGATCTTCGGCGACGACTACCCCACACCCGACGGCACCTGCATCCGCGACTACATCCACGTCGAGGATCTGGCGCTAGCCCATGTCGACGCGCTCGACTACCTGCTCGCCGGCGGCAGCTCCGAGGTATTCAACTGTGGTTACGGGCACGGCTACAGCGTCCACGAGGTCATCGACACCCTGAGCCGCCAGCTGGGCGAGGCACTGCCGGCCAGCATCGGCCCACGACGGGCCGGAGATCCGCCGGCGCTGGTCGCCGACAGCCGCAAGATTCGTCGGGTGCTGGGCTGGCTGCCACGCCACGAGGATCTCGACACGATCGTTCGCGATGCGCTGCACTGGGAACGGATCTGGCTGCAAAGACACAAGGGTGGGAATGCTGCTCATTAGCAGCCTGTTGAATAGCGGCCACGGTAGGCCATCTGCGGCGTTGGTGGTGCTCGCTCCCGAGCCTATCTGCCTGCTTGATAGATCTCGGTCCTACCTGCTTGATAGATCTCGGTCGCTGCGCGCCGGGCGCCGAGCGCCGAGCGCCGAGCGGCTGACCAGCCTCGCGACGTTTTTCTACAGGGTGCCAGCCCCCGCCATCCGGCCGCTGCGGACGGATGGCGGGCCGCCGTGGTTCAGATCTTGAACTGTGCCACCACGTTGCGCAGTTCCATCACCCGACGCGCCACTTCGCGGCTGGCGGCCGTGGTCTGCTCGGCACCCCCTGCGGTCTGGCTGGCCAGGTCGGCAATCGACACCACGTTGCGGTTGACCTCCTCCGCGGTGCGGTGCTGCTGCTCGGCGGCGGCGCTGATCTGGGTGCTCATGTCGTTGATACGGCCCACCGCCTGAGCGATGAAACTCAGCGCCTCCCCGGACTGAGCGGCATGATCCACCGCCGCACGAGACTGTTCACGACTGCGATCCATGACCTCGACGGCCTGACGCGTCGCAACCTGCAGTTTTTCAATGGTGCTCTTGATCTCCTCGGTGGATTGCCGAGTGCGATGCGCCAATGAACGCACCTCGTCCGCAACCACTGCAAATCCGCGGCCGTGCTCGCCGGCGCGGGCGGCTTCGATCGCCGCGTTCAACGCCAGCAAATTGGTCTGCTCGGCAACGCCCCTGATGATGTTGAGCACCGCACCAATCGCGGCACTATCCTGCTCAAGCCCGGCAATGGTGGTGGATACGTGTTCAATCTGTTCGCCCAGCGCATTGATTTGGTGAATGGTCCGTTCGACCACCCGACGCCCGTCGCCGGCCTGGGCATCGGCCTCGTCGGCGGCACCCGCGGTCTGGGCAACGTTGGCGCTGACTTCCTGTACCGTCGCCACCATCTGCACCATCGCGGTAGCCACCAGCTCGGTCTCGCCACGCTGCCGATCGATCGCCTCGGCCGACTGCGAGGATGCCGCCTCGAGCTGTTGCCCGGCTTCGGAGAGGTGATGGACATCCTCGGCGACCTGCCCGATCACCGCGCGCATCTTTTCACTGAAGGCATTGAAGGCCCTGCCCAGCTGCGAAAGCTCATCGCGCCCTTCCGCGGGGAGCCGGCGGGTCAAGTCGCCCTCGCCTTCGGCCACGTCGCGCATCGCGGCAATCACGCGCTGCAAGGGCTTGACGATAAACCACACCATCACCCCGGCCAGCAGGATGGATACCCCGGTAGCCACCGCCGCACTGATCAGCAACAGGATCTCGGCGGTGGCGGACTCATTGTGCAACTGCTGACGCTGACTGGCAGAAGAACTTGCTGACAGGGCATCCACTTCGGCCGCGAGATCCGCCAGGCGGCCGCGGATCGCGATCTGTTCCGCGGCCCCGGTAACGTATTTTTCGAATGCCGCGCGATAGATGGCGTTCTGTGCAATGACCAGATCCGCGAGCTCTCCCGAGGCGGGATCCTTGCTGTTTTTCTTCAGTGTCAGGGCTTCCTCGTCGATATTGGCCAGGCTGGACTTGATCAACTCCGCGCGATTTGGGGCGGGGTCGGCAAGGTAGGATTTTTCGTCGATCCGCGCTTGCAGCAACCAATCGATGATGTGGTTGGCAATGCCGGTCTCGCTGGCACCAACCGCCGCCGCCTCCGTGCTCCCGCCATCGGCCAGCAGTTTGCGCAGGGCTTCCAGCTTGTCGTCGCGCGCCAAGGTCACCGCCTGCGAGCCCTCTTCTCCGGCGGATTCCATGGCTTCCACCTGCGCCTTGTTCTGTTCGTCTATCTCGACGTAACGCTCAAACTCCGTCTGATATCTGTCGATCAGCGCCAGGAACTCATCCATCAGCTCCTGAATTTCCGGGGCTGGGTAGGTTTCCCGGATGACCCGGATGTCCTCGCGGGCCGTGTCCAACAGGTCAGTGACTTCCGGTATCGCATCTTCGTCGCCACCCAGGATATAGTTCTTCTCCTCTGCTCTGGCATCGGCGATGGTTAGCGATATGTTGCCGATTTCATTCGTCTTCCTTATGTTTCCAACCACCGATTCCAACATCCGGTAGCCGATTCCCGCGGACGCCAGGGCCACTGCGAGCAACAAGGCGAAGCCAATGATCAGGCGCGCCTTGATGGTTATCTTATTGAGCAGAAAATTCATGTCGATCCCCGTTAGTTATAAATCCCTTGTCTGCCCAACGCCGGAATTTCACCAAACCCGGCGTGGCCACTTGTCCCCTGTAGCGCGCAAATCAGGAATTTCTTTAGCAGCCCGCAAAAGAAGTTGCGCGGATGGCCAATTGCCAGACGCACGGCGCGCAGCGACCGCGACCTATCAAATAGATAGGCCACGGAGCGAGCACCACGCAACGCCGCAGATGGCCCACCGCAGCAGCTTTTCAACAGGCTGCTAAAGTTTTCCGCAATTCCGCCGCTATCCGGGAGGCATTGCACGAATCCGCAGCGAGGGACGGCAACAGTGATCGACCTTGATCCGGTACGGGGGCTGACCGCGGTACGCCCGCTGGTGCCGGCCACAGCAATGGCGGCACCCAGCTGGCGCCTTGGCGCCATGGTGGAAGCACTGGTGCTCGAGGATCTGCGCCAGGGCATGGCATCGCTGCGCATCGGCGGGACAACCTACAGTGCGCAGATCCCGTTTCCGGTGACCAAGGGTGAACGGCTGCTGCTGGAAGTCGCGAGCCTCGCTCCCCTGCCCACGCTGCGGGCGGTCCGCGATACCGGCGCCGCGGATCCGGTTGCTCCCGCACTGCGCGCCCTGCTGCCCCAGCAGGGCGCGCTGGGCCCCGCGCTCGCGCGCCTCGAAGCACTGCTGACCGCAGCCCAGGGACAGGCTGAGATACCACCCAAGGCGCTGCAGGCAGCCGAACATCTCCTGCAATCGCTACCCACGCGCGGTGCCGTGACCAATCCAGAAGGGTTGCGCACGGCATTGGCCAATTCCGGAATCCTGCTGGAAGCGAAGCTGCTGGCCACCGCACCGGATGGGCCAAACGACACTCAGCTGGACTTCAAGGCAAATCTGCTGCGCCTGGAGCAGGCCCTGGGGCAGAGCCTCGGTACACCCGCGAAGGATCCCGCCACATCCAACGCCACATCCAACCCTACATCCGCGCCGAAGCCCGGTGCTGAACCACTGCTGCCGCCGTTACGGGCCCAGCATCCGGCGCCACAGCCACGCACTGTCTTATCGCCACCGGACACGACCCAACTGGGCGCCTTTCTGGTCGAGTTGGACGCCGACATCGGCAGTGCCCTGGCCCGGATCCAGCTCCACCAACTGGCTTCGCAGCCACTGGTGGAGGCTCGGGAGCACTTCTGGCTACTGGAACTGCCGGTTCGCCAGGACGGCGAAACCGATGTCTGGCAATTGCGGATAGAGGAGGAACCGCGCCGCAAGCACACCCCTGACGTGGCTGCCTGGCGCGTCGAAATGGCGTTCGATCTGCCCGGCCTGGGTCCCCTGGTCGCCTGCCTGGAACTGCGTGCCAACCAGGTATCCGTTCGCTTCTGGGCCGAACAGACCGCAACTGCGACGTTGCTCGATGAGAACCTGAACCTGCTGGACGACCGTCTGGGCCGTGTCGGCGTGACCACGGGAAGCCTCAGCTGCCATCACGGCAAACCCCGGCACACTGCGCCTGAAACACCCCGCGACAGCCTGCTGAATCTCACCGCATGAACAATCCTTCGACCCATCCGCCAGCAATCGCAGTCGCGCTTCAGTACGAGGGCGGCGAAACGGCCCCGCGCGTGACCGCGAGTGGACAGGGTGAAGTGGCAGCCGCGATTTGCAGGATTGCCGAGGAACACGGTGTCCCGCACTACGAAAACCCGCAATTGGCCCTGGCACTATCCCGCGTGGACTTGGGCGCGGAAATCCCGGTAGAACTTTATCGGGCAGTAGCGGAGGTCATCGCCTTTGCCTATCTGCTGGCAGGTCGAACCGGCCCCCGACCCGCATCCGGAAAAGGCTGAACCGGCGCGGTGTTGGCCCCAACCCAAACCACCCCGGGCGAGGTTCCGGGAGATCGCCCTGTGTCAGTCCTTCTGCGCCGCGGCGGCGCCGTGCATCATGACGATCAATTCCGCCTCGTTGCGCGACAGACCGCACAGCGAGACCAGGTCTTCGATGGCAGCCCCCCGGCTCACCATGCGGATGGCCTGTGCATAGACCTGCTCGCGGTGATCGGCAAGCGCACCGCGGTCGTTGCGTTCGCGTAACCGATCCAGCGCCGACTCCAGGGCCAGGACACGTTCTTCCAACTCAAGCATCCTTGCGGCAAGCGCTTCGGCCCCTGAATCCGGATGGCTTTCACGCTGGTCGGCCACAGTGCGCGGCTTGCGGGCACGCAATAGCCACCAGCCTGCAACGACGCCACCGGCCAACAGCGCCGCAGCAATCGGTGCTAGCCCCAAAAGCATGCTGCTCCACTCCATCCCGAGAACCCGCTCATACGAACCGGATGACCATCAACCGGCGACTCTACTCTACCGGCTATGCGAGGTCGTCAGACCCGTTACACCACCAATAAAGGCGTAGCCAGCAATTCCCTGTGTTCAGCGCTCAGCAGCTGGTCCACATCGACGAGTATCAACACGTCGTCACCGCGGTGCGCGACGCCGGAGAGGAACCTTGAATTCTCCCGTTCGCCGACATTGGGCAACGGCGCCAGGTTCTCCGCCGAGAGTTCGATGACCTCGTCGACCCGATCGACCAGAATCCCGGCGATTTGGCCGCGGGTCTCCACGACAATGATCCGGGTTTGATCGTTGTAGGCACGTTCACCAAGGCGCAGCCGGTTGCGCATGTCGATGACCGTCACCACGTTGCCACGCAGGTTGATGATGCCCAACACATAGGGCGGCGCTCCGGGAACCGGCGCTATCTCGGGAACGCGAAGCACTTCCTGAACCCGCAACACCTTGATTCCGTAGATTTCCTGCTCGATACCGAAGGTGACCCATTTCTCCATCGCCGCCACTTCTGTGCGGCGGACCAAGGATTGTTCTGGCTGATTCATGGTTCGATGCTCCCGAGAACATTCAAGCAGTACAATAAAAACACCCGAAACGGCGGGTGCTCCCGTCAATACCCGCCACGTCAATTATCCGGCGCCAATGCCGATTTCCCCTTACACAGCATGTTCCATACCAATGGCCATACTCTGCACATGGTCATACTCAGCACTTGGTAATACTCCGTACTTGGCCACCCTCGTCACATGACCACCCTCGTCACATGACCACCCTCTCCACCTGGCCACCCGCTGCACGAAAGCTGCACCTGGCCGTGCTTCCGCCGTGACCGCGCCCGGTGAACGCGGATGCCCTGCGCAAGATCACGCCCCACCGGCATCGGGCGGCGGAATCACGCCACTGAAAGGAAGTTGAATGGGTGGGGCGATGACCTGGGGTCTGGCCAAGCCGCCGGAATCGCGTTGCACCGGAGCGGCCTGCTCGCCTCCCTGAACCGCAGAACCGAAGGCCCCAGGCACCGAATCCGCCGTGGACCTGGCGGGCGTCGCTTCCGGCCCTGCGGCCACATCGGTGGATCGCACCACCACCAGTACACGTCGATTTCGTGACCTGCCGGCATCAGTGGCATTGTCTTCCACGGGATGAAATTCGCCGTACCCGACGGCTACCATTCGAGCCGGGGCGACAGCCATATCCGAAAACAAATGCACAACGCTCGCCGCACGCCCCGCGGAAAGCTCCCAATTGGATGGATAAATCGCGCTACTGATCGGGACGTTGTCCGTGAATCCCTCGACATGGATCGGATTGGGAAAAGGCCGGATGACCTCGGCCAACTTTGCCAGGATCTCCCGCGCACCGGACTCCAGCTGCGCGCTGCCGCTGGGAAAGAGGATCTCGGCATTGATCTCTACCTCTACCCATTCCGACGACTCCCTTACCCGAATGACCCCTTCCTCGATGAGCGGCGCCATTGCCGTGTGAATTTGACCGGCAATGCGCTGGAGATCAGCGAGTGCAGCGCCAGCATTGGGGCCATTTCCGGAATCCGGCGATGCGCCGGATGACGAATTGCCGGGGGAGGAAGTGCCTGGGGGGGCAGCGCCTGGGGCGGCAGTACCGGAGGAGGAATCGATACCGCTCATGCCCCCATGGGGGGTGGGCAAATTTGGTGCCGCCACGACCGCTGGCGCCTGACGCACGGAAATTGCATCCCGATAGGGAGCCTTGGCGGGATTGCCAACCTGAATGGGTTGAAGGGACTTTGCCGGAGACCGAAATGCGGCGACCATGGAATCGGAAAGCACCCGATACTTTCCTTCGTTCACCGATGACACGGAATACATGACCACAAAAAATGCAAACAACAGCGTGATGAAATCGGCGTAGGAAACCAGCCATCGCTCGTGGTTTTCATGTTCCTCGTGCTTCTTTTTTCTAGCCATAAGTCATCAGCACAAACTGCGATCATTCGCCATCTCAAAGAACATCATTGATCTACCCAAATATCCCATCCGTTGACCTTCATCAATGCAGATATCCACGAAGTTTGACTTCGATGTTTCTAGGATTTTCTCCTGAAGAAATCGCGGATATTCCAACCACGATCATTTCCATGAAACGGGTCTGATCGCCAATCACTGCCTTCAGTTTGTTGGCCATGGGCAAAAAGAACATATTGGCCAAGCCCACACCGTAGATCGTGGCCACAAAGGCCACCGCGATACCGCCACCCAGCTTGCTGGGATCGGCAAGATTATTCATGACGTGGATCAGCCCCATCACGGCGCCGAGGATACCCACGGTTGGCGCGTACCCACCCATCGATTCATAAACCTTGGTTGCCAGCATGTCACGGTGCTCCTTGGTCTCGATTTCGACTTCCAATATGCTGCGAATGACTTCCGGCTCTCCGCCATCCACGAGCAGCTGCAAGCCTTTTTTAGCAAACGGATCTGGCTCGCTTTCGCCAGCCGATTCCAGTCCCAAAAGACCTTCCTTCCTGGCAATATTGCTCCACTCCACGATTTTTTCTATCGCCGCCTCGACATCCAGTTTGGGTGGCAAGATTATCCAGATGGTAATCTTCATCGCGTGGATGAAAATCGACAGCTGGGTTTGAATCAAAATCGCTCCGACAGTACCCCCAAACACGATGATGAATGCAGTCAACTGCATCAGCGAGCTGGTATGCCCTCCTTCGAGAATATTCCCCCCAAGGATTGCACCCAGCGCAACGACGATTCCTACGAGCGTCAGAATGTCCATGAATCAACCGCTTGCGGCCAAGGCTGGGCCAATGTCTTCAAGATTGACAATGCGATCGGCCAGGCCTTCCTGGATCACCGAATGTGGCATGCCAAAGATAACGCTGGATCTCTCATCCTGAGCCCATACGTGACTACCGGAACGCTTCAGGCTGCGCGCCCCTTCCTTGCCGTCGCTGCCCATGCCCGTGAGCACCATGGCCAGCACCCCACCGGGAAGCGCGCGCGCCAGGGATTCGAAAGTGATGTCCACAGAAGGCCGGTAAATCTGTGGCTTGTTGTCGTCGCATATCTCGACCGTCGTCGCTGATCTGGATGCGCTGAACACCAATTGGCGGCCACCAGGCGCGAGCAATGCCAAGCCAGGTTCCAGGCGATCACCGGTAGCCGCTTCGCGAACGCGAATGGCACACATCTGATCCAGCCGTTTGGCAAAGGCTGGCGTGAAGCTGCCAGGCATATGCTGGATCAGAATGATCGGTAGCGGAAACTTCGCTGGCAGCGCCTGCAACACTTTTTGAAGCGCAACCGGCCCGCCGGTCGATGTTCCGATCGCAATGGCCTTGACGCCCCGGGGGATGGACAGCTGGGACCGTGAATCGGTCGCCCGCGCGACCGGGGTGACCACCGGCTGAGCCGGCGCGACGCCCAGGCGCTGCTTGGGAAACCGGCTGGCGCCCAACGCCAGGATCCGGGTACACAGCAGCTTTGCAATCACCTCGGGATTGGTCGATATGTCGGAAAAATTCTTCGGAAGGTAATCCAGCGCACCTGCCTCGAGTGCCTCCAGGGTTGCCTTGGCGCCCTCCTGGGAGAGGGACGAAAACATCAGGACGGGTTTGGGGTTGGACGCCATGATCGCGCGCACCGCGCCAATGCCATCGAGCACCGGCATCTCGATGTCCATGGTAATGACGTCGGGGTCGAGCTCCGCCGCCTTGGCAACGCCTTCCTTGCCGTTGACCGCAGTTCCAATCACCGTCAAACGCGGGTCAGCACTGATCATTTCTGTAACTCGGCGCCGGAAGAATGCGGAGTCATCGACCACCAGCACTTTTACCAAAGGTCTGCGCGAGACATTTGCGCCAATACTGTTGGCTCCGGTGCTGGCTCCGGTGCTGGCTCCGGTGCCGTTTGCTCCAGTACTGTTGGCTCCGGTGCTGTTGGCTCCGGTGCTGTTGGCTCCAATACTGCGGGCTCCAATACTGCTGGCTCCAAGAGTTGGGGCGCTCGGTGTCATGCGACTTCCCCAATGGCGCCGAAGGAGTTATCGACACTCGGATAGTCCTTCAGGTGACTCTTGACCAGTCCGGGAACGTCCAGAATCAGGGCGATGGCACCCTCTCCGGTAATGGTCGCCCCGGCAAGACCGGCGAGACCCTGCAGCAGCAGCCCCAGGGGCTTGATCACCACTTCCTCTCTGCCGAGCACCGAATCAACGGCAATGCCCAGCTGGCGGTTGCCAACCTGCACCACGACGACCTGCTCAAGGCCAGACGCTCCCGCGCGCGGCTTGCCGACATCCAGCCAGTCTTGGAGAAACAACAGCGGCATCGCCTTGCTCCGCACGATCACGCACTGAAGGCCATCGACCAGGCGTGTGGCGCATCCTTCGAGTTGAAAGATTTCGTTGACCGAACTCAGCGGCAACGCAAATACCCGCCCTTTCACACCGATCATCAGTGTCGGCAAGATCGCCAGCGTAAGCGGCAGCCGAATACTCAACCTGGTACCAGCCCCGACCCTGGATTCGATGTCTATGGTGCCGTTCAGCCTGCCGATATGGGTCTTGACGACATCCATACCC
>DASUDS010000021.1:0-27360 GCA_036275455.1 Porticoccaceae bacterium | reverse complement strand
AGCGACGGCCTTACAAGCCGTAGGTCACAGGTTCGACCCCTGTACCACCCACCATCGGACCGGTAGTTCAGTCGGTTAGAATGCCGGCCTGTCACGCCGGAGGTCGCGGGTTCGAGTCCCGTCCGGTCCGCCAGATGCAGTCCTTTCCGCGTTCAGGGCAACGCCAGTCGGTCTTCAATGGCTGGCTTGTCAGGAAAGGCATCGGCTGGTAGCTTACCAGCCTTTTCAGGCACGTAGCTCAGTTGGTTAGAGCACCACCTTGACATGGTGGGGGTCGGTGGTTCGAGTCCACTCGTGCCTACCATTCCGCGTCCAGCCCCGGGTGCGCCGAAGCTTTGCATTCGGCGGACGCCGCCGCATTTTGTGGAGCGGGGATTGCGTGGCAGGCGTACCACGTTGCAGATGAGCAGCGTTGCAGATGCGGTGCGTTGCAGATACAAGGTTCACGTGGCCTTTGGTGTGGGCCACCACTGACAGTTGGAGTATGGCTCATGCCGCGCGTCACTTTGCCTGATGGCAGCCTTCGCGAATTTCCCGCCCCGGTGACCGTAGCTGCGGTTGCTGCCAGCATCGGCGCCGGTCTGGCCAAAGCTGCCCTGGCCGGCAGAATCGATGGCAGGCTGGTCGACACCAGCCATGTCATCGATGGCGATGTACGCTTGGAGATCGTTACCGCCCGGGATGCGGACGGCCTCGAAATCATCCGCCATTCCGGCGCCCATTTGCTGGCCCAAGCCGTCAAGAGTTTGTTTCCGGATGCGCAGGTCACCATCGGGCCGGTGATCGAGGATGGCTTCTATTACGATTTTGCCTATCAGCGCCCGTTCACGCCCGAGGATCTCGCAGCCATCGAGGAGCGCATGCAGGAGTTGGCAGGCGCCGGGTTGGCGGTGTCGCGCACCGAGATGGACCGCGATGAAGCGGTGGCATTCTTTCGGGGGCTCGGTGAGGAATACAAGGCGGAAATCATCGCGGCCATTCCTGCTGGCGAAGTGATTTCGCTGTACCGCCAGGGGGATTTTATCGACCTGTGCCGCGGCCCTCATGTGCCCGATACCGGCAAGATTCAGGCATTCAAGCTGACCAAGGTGGCGGGGGCCTACTGGCGGGGCGATCCCGCCAACGCGATGTTGCAGCGGGTCTACGGCACCGCTTGGGCCAGCCGCAAGGATCTCGACGCTTATTTGCAGCGGCAGATCGAGGCGGAAAAGCGCGATCACCGCAAGCTCGGGCGACGCCTCGATCTGTTTCACGTGCAGGAAGAAGCGCCGGGCATGGTGTTCTGGCACCCGCGCGGCTGGGTTGTCTACACGGAAATCGAACGCTACATGCGCGATATGCAGCGCGCCAACGGCTATCGGGAAATTCGTACCCCCCAGTTGGTGGATTTCTCGCTCTGGCAGCGTTCCGGGCACGCCGACAAGTTCGGCAAGGACATGTTCTCGCTGCAGGTCGATGAGCGCGCCTTCGCGATCAAGCCGATGAACTGCCCCTGCCATGTGCAGGTGTACAACCAGGGGCTGCGCAGCTATCGGGATCTGCCGCTGCGTCTGGCGGAGTTCGGCTCCTGTCATCGCAACGAGCCCTCGGGTTCGCTCCACGGCATCATGCGGGTGCGTGGTTTTACCCAGGACGATGCCCACATTTTTTGTACCGAGGACCAGATTCAGGAGGAGGTGGCGCGTTTCATCCATTTCCTCCACCGTATCTATGCCGATTTTGGCTTCGACGAGGTCATTTACCGCCTCTCCACGCGCCCGGAGCAGCGGGTGGGTGCGGACGAAGTCTGGGATCGCGCCGAGCAGGCGCTGGCGGACGCGCTGAACAACCAGGGGTTGGCTTGGGAGCTGCTGCCCGGTGAGGGAGCCTTCTACGGGCCCAAGATCGAGTTTTCACTGCGCGACAGCATCGGGCGAGTGTGGCAGCTCGGCACCATTCAGGTGGATTTTTCGATGCCGGATCGCCTCGGCGCCCAATATGTCGATGCTGACGATCAACGCCGTGTGCCGGTAATGCTGCATCGTGCGGTGCTGGGCTCCTTCGAGCGTTTCATCGGCATTCTGATCGAACACTACGAGGGCGCTTTTCCGGTTTGGCTGGCGCCGGTGCAGGCCGCCGTACTGAACATCACCGACCGCCAGGCCCAGTATGCCGAGGCCGTGGCCGAAGCCTTGCAAAACAAGGGGTTCCGGGTTGAAAACGACTTGAGAAATGAGAAGATCGGCTTTAAGATTCGCGAACATACCCTGCTCAAGACCCCCTATCTTCTGGTCGTTGGTGACCGGGAAATGGAGGCCCAGTCGGTTGCAGTCCGCACCCGGGAGGGCGAGGATCTGGGGTCGATGAGTCTCGAGTCGCTTCTTGATCTGCTTGATGGCAGCGTCCGTGAGCGCGGCAGGGCTGTTTGCCACAGCTGATTTGATCGCAACAGCTGATTTAATAGGCACAGCTGATTCGATTGGTGCAGCAGATTGAATTGCCATAGCAGATTTGATTGCTACAACCAACATTAGTTACCACAACCAATACGGAGTATCCGGTTATCAAAAAAAATTACAGCAAGGGCCAGAGCAAGCGTGTCCGGCTGAATGATGAAATCGACGACGTGCGGGAAGTGCGCCTGATTGGCGCCAATGGCGAGCAGGTCGGCGTCGTTTCCATCGAGGAGGCCATGAAGATCGCCGCCGAGGCCGCGATGGATCTGGCCGAAATCGCTCCGGAAGGGGAGCCGCCAGTCTGCAAGCTGATGGATTACGGCAAGCATATCTTCGAGGCCAAGAAGCAGCAGGCGGCCCAACGCAAGAAGCAGAAGCAAATACAGATCAAGGAAATGAAGTTCCGTCCCGGGACCGACGAGGCGGATTACCAGATCAAACTGCGCAATTTGCGCCGGTTTCTCGAAAACGGCGACAAAGCCAAGGTCACACTGCGCTACCGGGGTCGGGAGATGGCCCACCAGGAGCTCGGCGTAGAGGTGCTCAAGCGCATCGAGAAGGATCTCGAAGACATGGGTGCGGTGGAGCAATTTCCAAAAATGGAAGGCCGTCAGCTGACCATGGTGATTGCCCCTCGCGGCAAGAAGAAGTCGGGAACAAAGGAATCAGGGATCGAGGCATAACCGTCGTTGCCGACCGTGTTCAGCCTATTGGCAGGCTGACCGGCGGTTTTTTACCACACTACCTGGAGGTAGCCAATGCCAAAGATGAAGGTACACAGCGGAGCCGCCAAGCGGTTCAAGAAAACCGCTGCCGGTTACAAGCACAAGCGGGCTTTCAAAAGCCACATCCTTACCAAGATGACGACCAAGCGTAAACGCCAGCTGCGTGGCACCCAGGTGCTGAACCTGTCCGATGCGCCGCTTGTCGATCGCATGCTGCGTCGCTGATCGCGGCTGGACTGGAGGAAGGATAGATGGCAAGAGTCAAGCGTGGTGTGACCGCTCATCGGCGGCACAAGAAAATTCTCAAACAGGCCAAGGGTTACTACGGCGCGCGGAGTCGGATTTTTCGCGTGGCCAAGCAGGCGGTCATCAAGGCAGGCCAGTACGCGTATCGCGATCGGCGCGTCAAGAAGCGTACTTTCCGTGCGCTATGGATTACGCGCATCAATGCCCAGGCGCGCGCCGAAGGCATTACCTACAGCCAGCTGATCGCTGGTCTGAAGCGTGCCGAGATCAATCTGGATCGCCGCGTGCTGGCCGATCTTGCGGTGCATGACAAAGCTGCCTTTGCCACCATTGCCGCTCAGGCGAAGGCCGCATTGAGTTAAGGCCGCGCGCAGCGGCGGCAAGCGAAAATCGGCGGGGAAAGGGCGCGCTCTTTCCCCGTTTTTTTCGCGCGGTTTCAATAGCATTGATAGTGGTGTCGCTGCAGTAGTAGCGGTGTTGCAGCAGTAGTAGCGGTGTTGCAGCAGTAGTGGCGTCCCAGTAATAGCGGCGTTCCAGCATCGGAGAAGCAAGCAAGGCATGGACAATATCGAGGTCGTGGTAGCGCAAGCCAAAGCCGATGTGGCCGGTGCGGAGACCTTGGCAGCGTTGGAGGTTGCGCGGGTCCAATACCTGGGCAAGAAGGGTCTGCTCACCGCACTGTTGCAGGGACTGGGAAAATTGCCTCCCGAGCAGCGTCGTGAAGCCGGAGCCGGCATCAATGCCGCCAAGGCGGAATTGCAGGACGGTATCGACGCACGGCGCGAGCTGTTGGCGCAGGCGGAAATGGAGCGACGACTTGCCGCGGAGGCGGTCGATATCACGTTGCCGGGCAGCCGGGTCGATGTCGGCGGGCTGCATCCCATCACCCAGACGCTGCAGCGGATTGAAAGCATTTTCGTTGGTGCTGGATATCGCGTCGAAGAAGGGCCCGAGATCGAGGACGATTATCACAATTTCGAGGCGCTCAACATTCCCGCGCACCATCCAGCGCGGGCCATGCACGACACCTTCTACATCGACGACGTGCATGTGCTGCGCACCCACACGTCGCCGGTTCAGGTGCGGACCCTGGAGCGTAGCGCGCCGCCGCTGCGGATCATCTGTCCCGGCCGGGTCTATCGCTGCGATTCCGATCTGACGCACACCCCGATGTTTCATCAGGTGGAAGGGCTGGTTGTCGATCGCGACATCAATTTTGCCCATCTGCGTGGAACCGTGGATCAGTTTCTCAAGGCTTTTTTCGGCGCAGATTTGCCGGTGCGGTTTCGGCCGTCCTATTTCCCTTTTACCGAGCCTTCCGCTGAAGTGGATATCCAGTGCACGCAATGCGGGGGCAGTGGATGCCGGGTGTGCAAGCAGAGTGGTTGGCTGGAAGTGATGGGCTGCGGCATGGTCCATCCCAAGGTGCTGGCGCACTGTGGCGTCGATGCCGAGGAGTTCTCCGGATTTGCATTTGGCATGGGCGTGGAACGCTTGGCCATGTTGCGGTTTGGAATAGGCGATCTGCGCATGTTTTTCGAAAACGATTTGCGCTTCCTGCAACAGTTTTGAATCTGGGATTGCGGACACAGCATGAAATTCAGCAAGGACTGGTTGGCGCAACATATCGACGCCGAGCTCGGCACGGCGGAATTGATCGCGCGTCTGACCATGGCGGGGCTCGAAGTAGACGGCGTGGAGCCGGCGGCGCCAGCGTTCAGCGGCGTGGTGGTCGGCGAGATCACCGCCGTGGCGCCGCACCCCGATGCCGATCAGCTGCGTGTCTGCCAGGTCACCGGGAGCGCGGGCATCAGCCACCAGGTGGTCTGTGGCGCCCCCAATGCGACGGTTGGCCTCAAGGCACCCTTTGCGCAGGTCGGCGCTCAGCTGCCGGGCGACGTCGCCATCGCCGCGGCCCGACTGCGCGGTGTGGAGTCGCAGGGCATGCTCTGTGCGGCGGCCGAGCTGGGGCTTGCCAGCGACAGTGCAGGCTTGTTGGCGCTGGATCCGCAACTGGCGACGGGAGTGGATCTGCGTGCGGCGCTGGCGCTGGACGATGAGATCATCGAAGTGGATTTCACGCCCAATCGCGGTGATTGCCTGAGCATTCGCGGATTGGCCCGGGAGGCCGCAGTGGTGCTCGGGGGCAAGCTCAGGGGTTTTCCGGTAGCCCCGGTCGCCGCCGCCATTGAAGATCGGCTGGCGATCGAACTGCACGCGCCGGAAGCTTGCCCACGCTATGCCGGACGAATCCTGCGTGGCCTCAATCCCGAAGCACGGACCCCGCAGTGGCTTCAGGAGCAGTTGCGCCGAGCCGGCATTCGCGCCATTCATCCCGTGGTCGATGTCACCAACTATGTGATGCTCGAACTGGGCCAGCCGATGCACGGCTTCGATCTGACACAGCTTCGCGGCGGCATCCAGGTTCGTTTCGCCAAGCCGGGCGAAGTGCTGGTGTTGCTGGATGGCGCCGAGATTGCGCTTGATGCCAAGACCCTGGTCATCGCGGATCAGCAACGGCCCCTGGCACTGGCTGGCATCATGGGGGGGCGCGATAGCGGGGTGAGCGCTGACACCGTCGATGTCTTTCTCGAAAGCGCGCACTTCGATCCGCTGGCCATCGCCGGCAAGGCCCGGCAATTTGGGCTGCACACCGATTCTTCACATCGCTTCGAGCGGGGTGTCGATCCCGAGCTGCCGCTGCTCGCGCTGGAACGTGCCACCGGGTTGTTGCTCGATATCGCGGGCGGCATGGCCGGGCCGGCGGTGCTGCTGGAAGCGCCCCGATCGCTCGCCAAGCCCGCAGAAGTTCAGTTGCGGCGGCGACGTTTGGCCCAACAACTGGGCCTGGAGATCCCCGCGGCCCGAGTGGTGGAGATTCTCGCCAGCCTGGGGCTCGAAAAAGTTGCCGAAAGCGAAGACGGCTGGCAATTCCGGATTCCTAGCTGGCGCTTCGATCTGAGCATCGAGGCCGATCTCATCGAGGAGGTCGCACGGGTCTACGGCTACAACGAACTGCCCGCCGGACTACCCGCACTGGCTCCGGAGCTGCGTGCTCCGGAAGCGGGGTGGTTGCAGACTGCGCGGGCGGCGCTGGTGCATCGCGGTTATCAGGAGGTGATTTCCTACAGCTTCGTTCCCCCGGAAATGGCGGCGCTGATTGCGACCGCAGATAGCGGGGTGAGCGTCGCCAACCCGATCAGTGCGGCGATGTCCGTGATGCGGCCTAGCCTGTGGCCTGGCTTGCTGATGGCGGCGCGTCACAACCTGAATCGCCAGCAGGGGCGGCTGCGGCTGTTTGAAACCGGATTGCGCTTTTCCACCGCACCGGGATTTGGTCAGCAGATGACCATAGCAGGGCTGATTACCGGAGAACGTGATCCGCAAGGCTGGGCGAACGCCCGCAACAAGGCCGATTTCTACGGGCTCAAGGGCGATCTCGAAGCCCTGTTGCAGGCGTTTGGGGTCGCCAGTCACCTTGGGATCGAGACAGGTGAGCACGCGGCCCTGCATCCGGGACAGCGGCTGCGGCTGACGGATGCTGCCGGCAACTGTCTTGGCCATGCCGGCGCGCTGAGCCCGCTGGTGGAGAGGGCGCTCGAATTCGGGCAGCCCCTGTACCTGTTCGAGATTTTTGTCGATCGCCTGCAAGCTCCGGCAACGCCTCGATTCAAGGCGCCGAGCCGATTCCCGGCGGTCGGGCGCGACTTGGCGGTGGTGGTCGCGCAACGGGTGGCGGCCGCGGACTTGCTCGCGGTAGTTCGCAAGGCCGCTGGGGCGCTGCTGGTGGATTCCAGAATCTTTGACGTTTATCATGGCGAAGGCCTTGAAAACAATGAAAAAAGTATTGCCATCAGCTTGACCTTTCAGGACGATGAGCGCACCCTGAAAGATACGGAAGTGCAGGGTGCGGAAGCAGCTGTGATCGCCGCCCTAGCGGCTGAGTTCGGCGCCAGACTGCGGGGAGAATAGATGACAGCCCTTACCAAGGCGGATATCGCCGAGCTGCTCTACAACGAGCTTGGATTGAACAAGCGCGAGGCCAAGGAGTTGGTGGAACATTTTTTCGAGGAAATTCGCTCGGCGCTGGAGTCCAACGATCCGGTCAAGCTCTCCAGCTTCGGAAACTTCGATCTGCGGGACAAGAATCCCCGGCCCGGGCGCAATCCCAAGACCGGCGAGGAAATCCCGATCGTGGCGCGCCGGGTGGTGACCTTCAAGCCCGGTCAGAAACTCAAAGCCAGGGTAGAGAGCCATGCTGGAAGCCAGTAACAACAACCAGTTGCCGCCGATTCCTGGCAAGCGCTATTTCACCATTGGCGAAGTCAGTGAGCTTTGCGAGGTGAAACCGCACGTGCTGCGCTACTGGGAGCAGGAATTTCCCATGCTCAATCCGGTCAAGCGCCGCGGCAACCGGCGCTATTATCAGCGCCAGGATGTGATCATGATCCGCCAGATCCGCTCGCTGCTCTACGAGCAGGGATTCACCATCGGCGGTGCCCGCCAGCGTCTGGGGGGAGAGCACAGCAAGCAGGAGGCCACTCAGGTCCGTCAGCTCATCGAACAGACGGTGAGCGAGCTGGAAGAAGTATTGAGTGGTTTGAAAGACTGAATTTCTTGCTTTAGCAGCGGCATTGAGTATGATGGCCGCCTTTCCGCAGTTGCCGGAAATCTCGGAGCGTAGCGCAGCCTGGTAGCGCACCACACTGGGGGTGTGGTGGTCGTGGGTTCAAATCCCGCCGCTCCGACCACTTTTTTCTTTCTTTCTTTCCTTCGGTTTTCCCCGGGCTTGGTTTTTTCCCGCATCCACCCTCGGTCAGCGCTGCTGACCGAGCGTAGTTCATCAAGGCCAGACCGAAATCTCTCCAAGACCTTACAGGGGCACCGGCAGATAGTCCCGGATTTGGGTGGGCGTACGCGTTACGATGTCCTTGCCGATTTCCTCGGCGATCAGGGATTTTGCTTGTTGCGACAATTCCTTGCGTAGCAACCCGAGCATGTCATGCTCGGCGATCACATAGAGCTTTTGCAGCTGGTGATCGCGGATGGCGTGGTCCAGCGTGGCCGCGATGTCGCGGGCAAAGCGCTCGGCGGCTTTGTCGTGCTGTGAAGTGCGCGGCTCCTCGACATGCTGCTGCCCTCCGCTGCCGCCACCCCGGTAGGTTCCCGGCGTATCCGTGGCAAGATCCTGCTCGCGCAGGCGGGCGGCGGGGTTCACCTGATCGGACAACTCGCTGACCAGCGACATGCCGTTGGCCTTGAACAGGCGGGCTCTGCTGTGATTGCAGACGATGACGCCAATGGTGTTGGACATGGAGGACGCTCCTGACGGTAGGTTTCCAGCCTAGCGCCATACTGCGGAATGGAGCTGATCCAGGTCAAACCCGATCGAACGGGGAGGCTGGTGGCCGACCGTTGGGATGTGGCGGAAGGGGGTTCTCCGTTGGGTGATCTCAGCTCCCGGCGGTGGTTGCCGCCGGGAGTGAGCGAGGCTCAGTGGCGGTTGGCCCGGAGCGCGCGTCCCAGGGTCTTGCTCCCCAGGGCTGGGGTGAAGCGGGAGCCGCTCTCCCATACGCGCTGGCCGTTGATGTAGACCTGATCGACCACGCCGTCGGAGCGGTTGACCAGCACGTCGTGCTCGAATACTTGGTGGAAGATCTTGGTCCGACCCTTGTTCATGTCGTGGTTTTTCAGGTTTTCCGGGTCGATCAGAATGACGTCGGCCTGGCAGCCCGGGTCGATGCGGCCGACATCCAGCCCGAAGAACTCCGCGGGCTCGCGGGTGAGGCGGTAGACCGCTTCGGCCACCCGCTCCACGCCGCGCTTCTGGGCGATGCGCAGGGTGCCCAGGTTGCCGTCGTAGAACGCCAGGTTGGTGAGGTGGGCGCCGGAGTCGTTGAAACCCGGCAGGGCATTCTTGTCGAACAGGATCTGCTCGACGATGTCCTCGTTGGTGTTGGCGACATCGAACCACCAGCGGAAGCCGGTATCGTAGAGACGCAGACACTGGAGCCAGAACTCGCGCGGCTCGGTGGCGGAGGCCGGGAAGCGATCGAACTCGGCGGCTTCGGCAGCATCCTTGGCGCCGGTCTTGCCGCCGCTTTGCTTGTACTGGGTGAGCCGATTCATCACGTCCTGCAGGCTGTCGCCATTCCAGCTCGGCACCGCGCAGTCGTCGAAGTGCATCTTGGCGAAGTTCATCTGGAAGGTGGCGCGATCGTCCGACTTGCCGCCGATCTGGGTGAGATTGGCGGTGGTGTTGGTCATCTTCGCCCAGTCGCCCTTAAATTCCTCCAGCCAGACGGGATCGTTGAGCAGTGCCTGTCGGGCGGCGACGTCGTCGGCCTCGCAGGCCACCATCTTGCGGGTGGAAGGCAGTTCCTCGAATACCGGGGAGATCATGCCGTCCGACCACATGCGGAATGGACCGCCCAGGGCCTGGAAGTGGATCTTGCCCTTGAAGATCGGCGAGTTGATGACCTTGCCGAGCTTGAGCATCTTCTGCCACACGCCGGGAACCGAGACGAAATCGACTGCGGTCAGCGCGGAGATCTTCAGCGGTTTGCCACGGAAGCGGCCGGCGGACCAGAAGTAGCGCTTCAGGGTACGCAGCATCTTCTGGCCATCGGGGTTGGTCTGCCACACGCCGTTGTTGCGGCGCACGATCTCGATGATGGGGCGCAGTTCGTCGTCTTCGGCGAAATGGGATGGGATGCGGATCTGCTTGTTGGGGTCATTGGCCAGATAGTGGAACACGATCTGGTCGGTGGACAGGCCCACATAGCCCTGCTCCATCGCCGCTTCCATGATTTCTGCCAGCTTGCGCCGCTCCGCCTGGCTGGGCGGGCGGCTGATCGATGCCTGGGTGCCCATGGCCTCGATGCGCATCATGGAATGGGGAAGGAAGGCGGCTACGTTGGGGCCCAGGGGAAGATCCTGGAAGTGCTTGAGATAGTCGGCGGTGTTGTCCCAGGTGATCTTCTGGATGCACTTGTCGAGCACCCGCTTGGGCATGTTTTCCACCCGGGTAAAGCAGTCCAGGATGGGGTCTTCGCCATTGCGGCGCTGGCTGCCGAAGGCGATGCCCAGCGAGCAGCTGCCCAGCAGTACGGTGGTGGTGCCGTGGCGCACCGCTTCGTGCAGGCCGGGGTTGACCTCGGTTTCGAGGTCGAGGTGAGTGTGGATGTCCAAGAGGCCCGGCATCAGCCACTTGCCGGTGGCATCGACGGTTTCCGCGGCGTTGGTCACCTGCAGATTGGGGCCGCGCGCCAGTACCTTGCCGTTCAGGATCGCCAGGTTCTCGACGCGCGGCTTGGTGCCACTGCCATCGAACACCAGGGCATTGCGGATCAGGGTGTCGCATTTGTCCAGTTGTTGCATGAGTTTACCCCCGGGTAGAAAGCCCCCAATTTTGTTGCAAGCCATTGACGTAAAGCAATAGACCGTCGGGGTTTTGGTGACCAATGGTCGATCGCAGTGCGGTGCTCATGGTTCGGAGGTTACCGGGGTGAATCAGTGAAAGTCACGCGATGGAACCGCGAGGCCGGCGAGCAGGGTGCTGTGGTCGAGCAGCTCGCCGGCGACGATGTGGCAGACCCCGTGGCGCTGCTCCAGCACGCCCTTGACCAACAGCAATCTGGCGTTGAGCAAGGCGGCGCGAAAGCGGATTTGGAGATCCCGCCAGACGATCACATTGGTGTTGCCGGTCTCGTCTTCCAGGGTGAGGAAGATCACCCCTGAGGCGGTGCCGGGGCGCTGGCGTCCGGTCACCAGTCCGGCGATGCGAACGAAGCGGCCATTGCCCAGCCCGGCCAGATCCCGGTGGCGCGCGCAGCCGCGCAGTGGGCGGTGGCCGCGCAGCAGAGCCATGGGGTGCGGTCCCAGGGTCAGGCCAGCGCTGTGGTAGTCGGCGAGGAGATCTTCGCCGACGCCGGGCGCCGGCAGCTCGATCCGGGAAGTGTGATCCGCGGTCGGGATGGGTAGAGGCGATGGCCGTTCCAGCCCGGCGATGTCCCAATGCGCCTGGTGTCGGTGTCTGCTGAAGGCGCACAGGGCATTGGCAGCCGCCAGCGCCGCGAGCTGGCCACGGTCGAGCCCGGTGCGTCGGGACAGGTCGTCGAGATCACGGAAGGCACAGCGGTTGCGCTCGCCGACGATGCGCAGCGCGGCCTCCCGGTGCAGCCCGCGGACCAGGCGCAGGCCGAGGCGCAGCGCTGGCACGCCCTCTGGGGTCTGTTCGAGCCGGTGATCCCAGCCGCTGTGGGCGATGTCGATCGGTCGCACCTCGATGCCATGGCGGCGGGCGTCCTGAACCAGTTGTGATGGCGAGTAAAAGCCCATCGGCTGACTGTTGAGCAGGGCGCAGTAGAAGGCTGCCGGGTGGTGACACTTGAGCCAGGCCGAGACATAGACCAGCAAGGCGAAGCTGGCGGCATGGGATTCCGGAAAGCCGTAGCCGCCGAAGCCCTTGATCTGCGCGAACAGGCGACGGGCAAAGTCGAGGTCGTAGCCGCGCGCGATCATCCCCGCGACCAGTTTGTCCTCGAAGGCGAGCAGGTTGCCGTTCTTGCCCCAGCTCGCCATGGCGCGGCGCAATTGATCCGCCTCGCCGCCGCTGAAACCCGCGGCCACCATCGCCAGCTTGATGACCTGCTCCTGGAAGATGGGCACGCCCTGGGTGCGGGCGAGCACACCGGCTATCTCCGGGCTCGGGTAGGTGACCGGCTCGCTGCCTTCGCGGCGGCGCAGGAAGGGATGCACCATGTCGCCCTGGATGGGACCGGGGCGCACGATGGCAACCTGGATCACCAGGTCGTAGTAGCAGCGTGGCCGCAGCCGCGGCAGCATCGCCATCTGGGCGCGGGATTCGACCTGGAACACGCCGACGCTGTCGCCCCGGCAGAGCATGGCGTAGGTCGCCGGATCGTCGGCGGGGATGGCGTCGATGCGGGTCACCGGGGCGCCCAGTTCCGCCAGACTGGCGAGGCACTTGCGGATCGCGGTCAGCATGCCCAGGGCGAGCACGTCGATCTTCATCAGGCCCAGGGCCTCGAGATCATCCTTGTCCCACTGGATCACGGTGCGCGCGGCCATGGCGGCGTTTTCCACCGGCACCAGACGGGTGATGGGGCCGCGACTGATGATGAAGCCGCCGACGTGCTGGGAGAGGTGGCGGGGAAAGCCGCGCAGTTCCGTCACCAGACGCACCAGCCAGGCCAGCCGCGGGTCATCGCCGCCGGCCAGCTCGCGCAGCCGCTGTTCGAGCTCGGCGCTGCGCTCCCAGCGCGCCTGGGAGCGCGCCAGTCGTTCCACCAGCGACGGGTCCAGACCCAGCGCCTTGCCCAGATCGCGCACCGCGCTGCGCTGGCGATAGGTGATCAGGGTCGCCGCCAGGGCGGCGCGTTCGCGGCCGTACTTGCGGTAGATGTACTGGATCACCTCCTCGCGCCGCTCGTGCTCGAAATCCACATCGATGTCCGGCGGCTCGTCGCGCTCCCGGGAAATGAAGCGCTCGAACAGCAGCTCGACCCGCTCCGGCGACACTTCGGTGATGAACAGGCAGTAGCAGACCACGGAATTGGCCGCCGAGCCGCGGCCCTGACAGAGGATGTCGTTGGCACGGGCAAAGGCGACGATATCGTGGAGGGTCAGGAAATAAGGCTCGTAGCCCAGTTCGGCAATTACCTTCAGTTCGCGTTCGAGCGTGGTCTGCACCTCCGGGGGCACGCCCTGCGGCCAGCGCCGGGCCGCGCCTGCGGCGACCAGATCGGCGAGGTGATCGGTCGGGCTCGTGCCCGGTGGTACCACTTCATCCGGATATTCGTAGCGCAGCGCGTCGAGAGAGAAGCGACAGCGCTGGGCGATGGTCAGCGTTTCCGCCAGCAATGCAGGAGGATAGAGTTCGCGCAGCCGCGCCAGTGGTCGCAGGTGGCGTTCGGCATTGGCCGCGAGCTGCCGGCCCAGCGCGGCCACCGGCGTGTTGCGGCGAATTGCGGTGAGGGCATCCTGTAGTGGTTTGCGCTGCGGGCAATGCATGGTCGCGCCGCCACAGGCAACCAGGGGAATATCCAGCAGCGTGGCGAGCTGGCAATGGGCGGTGAAGGCGACATCGTCGCCGTCGAGCGTGCGACTGACGCCGAGCCAGAGTCGTGCGCCAAACCGTTCGCGCAGCAACGCGCCCTGTTGCGGGACGCTGGCGGTGCTTGGGCGCCAGATCGCCAGGCAGCCCTTGGCGTAGGGTTCGAGATCATCCAGCCCCAGGTCATAGCTGCCCTTGGGACTGCACCGCCGGCCCCGGCTGATCAGGCTGGCGAGATCGCCATAGGCCTCGCGATCCGGCGCCAGCAATACCAGGTGAATTCCCTCGCGGAGGTGGAATTCGCTGCCCACGATGAACGGGATGTCGTGCTCGCGCGCGGCGAGGTGGGCGCGCACCACACCCGCCAGCGAACATTCGTCGGTGATGGCGATGGCGGCATAGCCCAGTTCGGCCGCACGTTGCACCAGTTCACCGGGGTGCGAGGCCCCGCGCAGAAAGCTGAAATTGCTGAGCGCATGGAGTTCGGCGTACATGGCTCTAACCGCTAGCCGAACAGCCCGTGCAGGAACCAGGCTCCGGTACGGCGATCCCGGTATAGCCAACAGCGACGACCATCCAGGGTACGGGCACGGTGATAGTCGCGACTTGCCGGAGATTGCCACCACTGGCCTTCGATGCGCTCCACGCCGCTCTCCAGCACCAGTGGCCCATCCAGGCTGGGTTTGCCCGCCGGGGCACCGAGCGGGAGCGGTGTTTCCAGCAGCCAGAGCGGACGTGGCGCACACGGCGGTGACGGCGCGGCGGTGGCGGTGGTGCTGGGTGGCCGCAGCACACTGGCCAGTTCCGGGAGATGTTCGTCGTGGGCGCGCGGCTGCCGGATGGCATCCGTGCCCAGGCGGGCGGCGAGGCGATCGCACAGCGCCTGCAAGGCACGCGCGTCGGTCGTCGGTGCCAGCGCACCCAGCAGATCGTCCTGGAGTTCGCTGGGTGGATGCAGATCGTCGCAGTGCAGTGCCAGTGCAGTGACGGGAGCGGACAAGCGGAGGCGCGCAAACCCCAGCCGGGTCAGTTCGAGCAGGTGCCGGAGATCACCGCGCGGGCCCGCCAACTGCAACGGCAGTGTCTGGCGGCCATGATCGTCCAGCAGCAGCGTCCAGCGCAGGCTGCCGCAATGCATCTGGCGGGCACGCAGGTAGCCGCCAAGCTCCTGGAGCAGGCGCCGGGCGGGAAACAGCAGCATTTCGGTGTTGGCGATCTCGGCACCGAATTCCAGCTCGCGAGCAAAGGTTGCCGGCAGTGGCAGCGGCTGCCGCGGATCCGGACGCTGGCCGCGGATGCGTTCCAGGTAATGCAGCAATTCCTGTCCATAGCGCCGCCCCAGCGCCTTGCCCGGCAAATCGAACAGGGCGCCCAGGCGCCGCAGGCCTGCTCGTGCCAGATCCGCGCGCAGGTGAGCCGGACAGTCCAGGACATCGAGGGGCAGTTCCCGTAACAACTCGGTGCAGGCAGCGGGCCGCCGTGGCAGGCCACCATCATCCAGATAGGTCAACGGATCGGCACCGGCGTGACTCAGCAACAGGGCCGCGGCGGGCGTGGGCGCGGCGCCCAGGGCGGCCGATAACCGGCGCAGCTCCAGCAGTTCGCGAAGCCGGGCGAGCAGGCGGCCCAAGCCACGGAACAACTTCAGCGATCCCCGCACTTCGAGCAGCAGGGCAGCGGGTGGGTGCAGGACCACCTGCGGGGTGAGGGCGTAACAGGCCATGCCCAGGGCCTCCAGTGCCGCGCCTTCCCGTATCGGATCGCGGGGCTCGGTCCCCAGCTCCGGACACAGCGCGAGGGCAGTGGCGATGGGCATGGCATTGGCCAGGTCGCGCGCCCTGGCCGCAGCATTGCAGGCATATATCCGCTGCTGCTCGGTCACTGCCAGCGGACGTGCGTGCTCGCCGCCAGCCGGCAATGCGGCCAGCGGCAGATCCAGGCAACGCACGCCGAGCCAGAGCATCAGCAGACGGCTCGAGCGCGGTCGCCTGGCCGATCCAGCGGTGCCTGCCAGTATTGCCCGCTGTCAAACGAATCATGTGACGCTGGCGGTGCCGGCAACGACCGCAATGGCGCCGTGATGTCCTGTGGGGTCGCGCCGAGCAATAGCTGGTGACCAGCGCTGCCGGGCTGTTTGTGGATCGTCAACCGCACTGCTCCGGCCGTGCCGGTGAGTGCGATGCGCAAGGGGGCCGGCGAGGGCTGGAGCAACGCCCGTGGCTGGCGGAACAGAAAGACCACTCCGCCGATGCTGCGCGCCAGACCCTGCAAGCGCAGCAGTCGGGCATGGCGCCAGGCGTCGTTTCTCTCCCACAGCAGCAGGGCAGCACAGACCCCAGAACGCAGGATCTGCTCGCCAGCCCAGAGTTGATCGCTAGCCAAAAGTTGCTTGTCAGCCCGGGGTTGCTTGTCAGCCCGGGGTTGATTGTCAGATCGGGGTTGATTGTCAGATCGGGGTTGATCGCCAGATCGGGGTTGATCGCCGTGATTGGCGCAGCGCAGGACCAGCATCTGGTTGCCACGCAATCCCTGCTGGTCGAGCGCCTGGGCATGGGGCAGGTGCGGCGGATCGATGAGAAAAATCCAGCCGCCGGTGGCAGCGAGGCGCGCCAGGGCAGGAGCTGCCAGGGTGAATTCGCCAAGACCGGGAAGGGTCAGCAGTTCGGTCAGGTTTGCCGGCGGCCAGCCCTGCCAGTGGAGCAGGGTGTCGAGGCGCGAGTTGCCGGTGGCGATCCCGCAGCCGTGGCGGCGGACGCCGGCTGCGGACTGTAGCCCGGGATGGCGCAGCAGGAGAGACAGATCGGGGCGCATGAAGGCGATTCGGCGGCCGGGGATCCGCAGATTACTGTATGTATGAACAGTAGTACAGGGCGGTTTTTGCCGCGCCGGGCCGTGGGGAGGCCTTGTGTATAATCGGCCATCCTCTCCGAGCCCAGTCCATGTCGCCTTTTCGACGCATTGGCGTGGTTGCCCGCCTGCGCAATCGCGAAGTGGTGGAAAGTCTCAACCGCCTGGTTGCCTTCCTGAAACGGGATGGTCGCGAGGTCGTCGCCGAACGCGATACCGCGGAGCTGCTGGCCGACCCAGACATCACCATCGTCGAGCGCAAGACGCTGCAGCCCAATGCCCTGGATCTGGTCATCGTGGTCGGTGGCGATGGCAGCATGCTGGGTGCCATCCGTGCTCTGGCCGGTCTGGATGTGCCGCTGCTGGGCCTGAATCGTGGCCGCCTCGGCTTTTTGACCGACATCTCGCCCGAGGAGATGGAAGCTGGCATCGGTCGCGTGCTGGCCGGTGAATACCAGCGCAGCGAGCGCTTTCTGCTCCAGGCCGAGATATGGCGCGCGGGCCGGTTGGTCGCCGCGGGCAATGCCGCCAACGATGTGGTGCTGCACCCGGGCCGGTCGGTGCGGATGATGGAGTTCGAGCTCTACGTGGACGACCAGTTCGTCTACAGCCAGCACTCCGATGGCCTGATCGTGGCCACCCCGACCGGCTCGACCGCCTATGCACTCTCCGCCGGCGGGCCGATCCTGCAACCGCAGTTGAATGCCATCGTGCTGGTGCCGATGAATCCCCATTCGCTCAATAGCCGGCCCATCGTGATCGACGGTAACAGCGCCATCGAGATTCGCGTCGGCGTGCGCGACGAGCCCTATCCAGCCATCACCTGCGATGGTCAGTACGAACTCACTACCGAACCCGACGACATCATCCGGGTGCGCAAGCAGCACCGGCCGGTGCAACTGATTCATCCCGTCGGCCACAATTTCTACGAAATCTGCCGAACCAAGCTGGGGTGGGGGAGCCGGCTCGACTCCGTGCGCCACGACGATGGCAATGGCGATTGATGAGTCCGCCCGAACCCCGGTTTCCTGATCGGCTCCCCCCGCCGAGTCTGGCCATTCAGGCGCGTGCCGTGCCACTAGTGATGACAGTGCTGGCGCTGGGGGTGTTGGGGGCACTGATAGTCAGCTTCGCGCCGCGCTGGGTTCCCCTGTTCACCCTGCAGGACTTCGTCATTCTCGATGGCGGCGAGCTGCGTATGGAACCACCCGCCGCCGCGCTGGAGCGTCGGGAATACTGGCGACTGCTGACGCCGGCATTTCTCCATTTCGGCATCTTTCACATTGTGTTCAATGCACTCTGGATCTGGGAATTTGGCCGCCGCATCGAACGCCTGGCCGGACACGGCAATTTCCTGCTGATATTTCTGGCCACGGCCGTGGGGTCCAATCTCGGTCAGCAGCTGTGGCAGCCTGATGAATTGTTCGGCGGGCTTTCCGGTGTGGTGTACGGACTGCTGGGCTATCTGTGGCTCCGCCACTGGCTCGCCCCTCAACCGCTGTCACGGCTGACGCCAGGCATCCTGCCCCTGATGCTGATCTGGCTGTTGCTGTGCCTGTCCGGCGTGGTGGACTGGTTCATCACCGGCGGCATCGCCAATGGCGCCCACGTTGCCGGCCTGCTCATCGGCATCGCCCTGGGCGCCGTGGCCGGGGTTGCGGCGCGCAACCGCCTTTGAAGGACTGGCTTCTTGAATGCCCTGTCCCTGGAATGGCGGTCTTCGGAATGGCTCCGTTGGATCGAGTATCGCTGGAATGGAATATCCCGGGATTGAAAATGGCTGGTACTGAATGACGCTCGACGAATTGCTCGCCCACATCACCCCCGAGGTCTACGAGACGCTGCAACAGGCCGTCGCCATTGGACGTTGGCCGGATGGCTCCCGGCTCGACGAGGAGCAGCGGGCGCGCTGCCTGCAGGCGGTGATTGCCTGGGGCGAGCGCAATCTGGCACCGGAACAGCGCGTCGGCCACATTCCGGCGCGCCCCCATCCGCACTGTGGCAGTGCCGGAGACGAGGCCAGCGATGTGCCGCGCCCCGTGCAGTGGCGCTCCTGAGCGGCTGCCGTCCATGCCCAGCTATCGGGGCCACCTCGACAAGATGCCCACGGCGCTCGCCGATCCGGTCAACTACTGGCTGGCCCTGGATGAGACACGGTTACCGCTGAACGAGCTTCTGGGCGAATCACTGCGCATTCGCCACGCTGGCGCCATCCACTGTTGTCATTGCGGGCGCGTCACCAGGAAAAGTTTCAGCGAAGGCTATTGCTATCCCTGCTTTCGCAAGCTGGCCGAATGCGATCTCTGCGTGCTCAGCCCGGAGCGCTGCCACTTTGCCGCTGGCACCTGTCGCGATCCGCAATGGGCGGCGGATTTCTGCATGAACGAACATCTGGTGTATCTGGCCAATTCATCGGGCGTGAAGGTGGGCATCACCCGCGCCGGGCAGGTGCCGACGCGCTGGATCGATCAGGGTGCCAGCCAGGCGCTGCCGATTCTGCGCACGCAAACGCGCCAGCAGGCTGGCCTGGTCGAGGCGGCATTGCGCCGCCTGGTGCGCGACACCACCGACTGGCGCGCCATGCTCAGGGGTGTCGCCCCGGAGGTGGATCTCGGTGTCGAACGCGATCGTCTGCTGGCGGACTGTGCTGACGCACTGAATGAGTTGAGCGAACGCTTCGGCCTCCAGGCGATCCAGCCGCTCATGGCCGACAGCTTGTGCATCGACTATCCGGTGCGCGAGTATCCGACCAAGGTGCAAGCCTGGAATCTCGACAAGACACCGGAAGTTCACGGGCGTCTGCTGGGCATCAAGGGGCAATATCTGATCCTGGATACCGGCGTCTTCAACGTCCGCAAGTTCACCGCCTATGAGGTGGTGGTCGACCTGTAGCGGCCTGTCGACAACCGCGCCGGCAGTGGCGGGCGATCAGCGGTCGGGATTGCGCAGCAGGGAGCGCTGTTGCGGATGCCGGTGGTGCTCCGGCGGGCGAGCATGTTGCGGCGGGTGCCAGTCGTCATGCCTTTCGTCATGCCGCTCGTCACGCCAGTCGTCACGCCATTCGTAGGGCACATCGTGGCGGCCATGGCGGTCGCGCCCTCGAAACGGCGTCGGCCAGGTCCATGGGCCTGGATACGTCCGGTACTGGGGATGGATCTCCAACGGCGGTGGTTCCGCTGGCGGTGGCGGGACTGCCGCGGCGCGTTCCCGCTCGCGGTCGAGCCGGTCCGCGCGCAACCGGTCGGTGGTGGCGGCCAGGTCGTCGATCTGTGCCTGTGCTGCGTCCGGGGGCATTGTCGATGGCCCCGGCAACTGGATTTCCTCCACCACTGCGGCATTGTCCGCAGGCTTGTCGCCATAGCTGACCTTGCCTTGGGGATCGGTGGATTTGTAGATCACCGTCTCCTCTGCAACGGCGAGTGCCGACAGCATCCAGGCAACGGCCAGGATGACGATGGTCAGGATGGCGATGGCCATGAAATCGTAACGCCTTCCGTGCGTCATCGGGATCGGCTCCCCTGGCCGTCTCAAGAATGGTTCCTGCATTGTGCCGCAGTGCCATGACGGCGTCCTGTCGCACAAGCAATCTCGACCAGCTTGACGCATCAGGTCTCCAATACCACCTGGTCTTGGGATGGCGAATGTCGTGCAAAGAGACTAAATGTAGTGAGGTCGAAAAAAACGGGGTTGCGCCCATTGCGATTCGGGTATTGGTGCACGCGCCATTTTCGGCCAGACATGCCAACAACCTTCGCCAGAAAGGGGATCACAACATGGAACGGCATTTTTTTACGAGTCATGACCTGCGGAATCTGGAACAACTGGAAATGGATCTGGAACGCCGGGGCATGGTCAGGCCCCAGCTCCATGTGTTGACCAACAGCGAGGCTCAGCTCACCGGCTACCACCTCCACGAAGTCAGCAGCCTGATGCGAACCGATGTGGTGCGCAAGGGCCTGATCGGTGCCGCCGTCGGAATATTGAGTTGTCTGCTGGTCATTGCCATCGCCTCGACTTCCGGGATGGCGGATCGCTTTGGCTGGGCACCGTTCGTGATGCTGGCCGTGGTGATGCTGGGTTTCTGTACCTGGGAAGCGAGTTTTCTCGGCTTCCAACTGCCCAATCGGCGGTTTCGCGACTTCGAGCAGTTGCTGCGCGACGGCAAGCATCTCTTCTTCGTCGATGTGCGTGCCCAACAGCGCGAGGTGCTCGAAGACGCACTGCTGTGCCATCCCCAGATCGCTCGCGTCGGTCAGGGGGAGGGCACGCCCTGGTGGCTGATTGCCCTGCAGGAGCGCTTTCAGCGCTTCGTGCGCTGGGCGCCCTGAATCGTTGCGGAGCCGCGCTATTTCGGTTCAGCGCGGTTTGGCAGCCACCAGCAGCAACGCCGGCCAGCGCACCAGGGTGATCGGTGTGCTGGCGTCGGTGGTGTCGACGCGGGCCAGAAGCTCCCGATCGCTTGCCGTGACCGGCTGCCAGGCAAGCTCGGTAACCACTGTCCGCGGTGCGTCGAAGCCGACATCCTGCCAACCGCTGCGCAGTTTCGACATGGACTCTGCGTCCCATGCGGATTGTCCGGAACCGGCATCCTGTACGGCGCCGACTTCCGGTCTGCCGAGGTAAAGCCCGGCGTAGCGGCCGCCGGGTTGCAGGACGCGAAAAACTTCCCGACGCGCAATCATTGCGCGCGTTTCTGCGGCAGCGGCAAGGGCGATTCCACCATGATGGATGACGGCGGCAAAAAATCCGTTGGCGAATACCAGGGAATCGGGTGTCCCGGTGTAGTACAGCGCATTGGGATAGACGCGCCGCGCCTGATCCAGTAGCGCTTCCTCGCTGGCGATTCCCGTGGCGATGGCGCCCCGATGGCTGGCCAGGCCCGCGCCATGGCCGAGGCCCGCGGCCAGATCCAGCAGCATCTCTCCCGGTCCGACGGCGACCGCTTCAAGCAACAGTCTTGCCGCATCGATCGCGGTCGCCGGGCAGGCGGCGGTGCCGAGGCGGGTGGGGTTATCGTCTGCCGGGGTTGGCGACGGCAAGTCCGCTTGGGTCATGGCGCTAATCCGACTGGAACCTGTGAGCGACCGCGCCCGGGAGCCGAGGCAGGGCAGCAGTGGTAGCGGCGGCGGCGAAGAGTGTTTGCGCTACCATGCCGGCCAACCGTTTTCTTTGCCTATCCGAGGAGCCCGCATGTACCTGACCCAGGGTCTGCGCCGCAGTTGTGCGCGCAATCCAGACCGCACCGCACTGATCGCCGATGGCCGGGGCCATTCCTGGCGCACCTTCGAGGAGCGGGTCGCGAGATTGGCGGGGGTCTTGCGAACAGAGGGTCTGGAACCCGGGGACCGGGTGGCGATTCTAGCCCACAACGGCGCCGAGTATTTCGAATTCAGCTATGGCGTGCCCTGGGCGGGCGGGGTGATCGTGCCGCTCAACAACAAGCTGTCGGCAGCCGATCTGGTGTATATCCTGAATCACTCCGGCACCGGCTTTCTGCTCGCCGACCGCGATTTTCAGCCGCTCATCGAAGGATTCTTTGCGCAGCTCGAAACCGTCCAGCACGTCCTGTATTTCACCCCGGGGGACAGCGAAAGCCCCTACGAGCGCGCTCTGGCCGCGGCCGAGCCGTGCGCCGATCAGTTGCGCGGTTACGAGGATCTGGCCGGCATTTTCTACACCAGTGGCACCACCGGGCGCCCCAAGGGCGTGATGCTCAGCCACCGCAATCTACTGTGGAATGCGATGAGCGGCATCATCAACTACCAGCTGGATGAGACCACCGTATACCTCCACGCCACCCCGCTGTTTCATGCCGCCGGCGGTTCCCGGGTGTTCACCATGGTCACCGCCGGGGTGACCAACGTGATCCTGCCGCGCTTCGAGGTTGCCGAGGTGCTGACGGCGATTCCGCGTCACCGCGTGACCAGCATGCTGCTGGTGCCGACCATGATCAACCGTCTGGTGCGCGAGCCGGGGCTGGCCGACAACGACCTGAGCAGTCTGCGCACCATCGCCTATGGCGCCTCGCCGATGCCCCAGTCAGTGTTGGCCGAGGCCCTCCAGAAATTGCCTGGCGTGGGCTTCTGTCAGGCCTACGGGATGACCGAGCTATCCCCGGCGGCGACCTTCCTGGAGACGCGCTATCACGTGCTCGATGGACCGGACGCGGGCCGGCTGCGCTCCTGCGGCCGCGCGGTCTGGGGCGCGGACGTGCGCATCGAAGGAGATGATGGCCAGCCGCTCCCGGATGGAGAGGTGGGCGAGATCGTGGTGCGCGGGCCCATGGTGATGCAGGGTTACTGGCGCGATCCGGAGGCCACCGCGCGCGCCGTGCGCGATGGCTGGATGCACACCGGCGATGCCGGTTACCGCGATGCCGAAGGGTTCTTCTACATCGTTGACCGGATCAAGGACATCATCATCACTGGCGGCGTCAATGTGGCCTCGGTGGCGGTGGAGGACTGCATTCACGAACTGGACGCCGTCGGCGAATGCGCCGTATTCGGCATTCCCCATCCCGACTGGGTGGAGGCGGTGCATGCCGTGGTAGTGCCGAAGCCGGGGCGGGCACTGACCGCAGAGGCCGTGATTGCCCATTGCCGGACGCGGCTCGCCGGTTACCAGTGCCCGCGCAGCGTCGAAATCCGCGCCCAGTCGCTGCCGCTGTCCGGTACCGGAAAGATCATGAAGGCCGAACTGCGCAAACCCCATTGGCAGGAGCGCGGCGCCTGAGCACCGCACTTCCCATCCGCAGGCGCGCGGCGCCTGAGCACCGCACTCCCCATCCGCAGGAGCGCGGCGCCTGAGCACCGCACTTCGCCTGTTCAGTGCTGGCCGATGGGTGTACGCACCAGGATGCCATCGAGATCTGGTGCCGCCTTGATCTGGCAGGCGAGCCGGGACCGCGCATCGCGGCCCTCGGCCAGATTCAGCATGGCGTCCTCGAGGGATTCCATGGCCGGGAGCTTGTCGATCCAGGCCGGATCGACGTGCACATGGCAGGTGGCACAGGCACACATGCCGCCGCAGTCGCCGTCGATGCCCGGCACCAGGTTGCTCACTGCCGCTTCCATCAGCGACACGCCTTCCTCGACCTGGATGGTGCGCTCGGTGCCGTTGAATTCGATGTAGGTCACTTTGATCATCTGTAGATTCCTTGTTCGCTCGGTGCAACAGGAGGATTCGGGACACCCGGGCGGCCGGGATTCAGGCCAGCAGGGTTTGCGGCGACAGGCCGTCGTCGCGCAGCCGTTCGGCATCGACCTGGGGTGTGCGCGGGATCGCCAGGCGTGCGGCGATGAATTCCGCGGGTCGATTGATCGCATCGACTGCGAGCAGACGGCCCGCGCGGAGGTAGAACACCGCAAAGGAGCGGGTTGCTGGATCGCCGCGCACTACCGCTTGGTCATAGCCGCGGTTGATGCCCGCGGTCTGGAGTTTGATGTCGTACTGGTCGGACCAGAACCAGGGCACCTGGTCGTAGGGCTTGTGTTTGCCGGCCATGGTGGCCGCCGCGGTCTTGGCCTGCTCGATGGCGTTGTGCACGGATTCGAGCCGCCAGCGGCAACCATAGATCGCGTTGGGATGGTTGGTGCAGTCGCCGGCGGCGAACACGCCCGCAACGGATGTCTGGCCCAGTTCGTCCACCAGGATGCCGTTGTCGCAGGCGATTCCGACCGCCGCGGCCAGTTCCACGTTGGGCAGCAGGCCGATGCCGGCGAGTACCAGATCGGCTGCGACCAGATCGCCGGCGCTGGTGCGGACCAGGGCCAGCCCTGATCCACCTTCGATGGCCGTTACCCCGGTGTTGCAGTGGATCGCGACACCGGCCTCGGTGTGGATGCGCTCGAAAAAGGCGGAGATTTCTGTTCCCGCGACCCGGGCGAGCACGCGCGGTGCCGCTTCCAGCACGGTCACCTGCAGGCCGTGCTTGGCCGCCACTGCGGCGACTTCGAGGCCGATGTAACCGGCGCCGATCACCACCAGCCGGGCACCGGGCCGAAAGTCCGGGCGCAGCTGCTCAACGTCGGCAGCGGTACGCAGATAACGCAGACGCGGATGGTCGGCGCCCGGGCATTCCAGGTGCCGCGGCCGGCCGCCGGTGGCGAGCAGCAACTGGTCGTAGGGCAGCGGCTGTCCATCGGCAAGGCGCAACTCCCGTGCCACGGTGTCGAGGCCGGTTGCCTTCACGCCGAGCAGCAGCTCGATGTCATGCTGCCGGTAGAAGGTTTCCGGCTTGATCAGCAGCCGCTCCTGTGCCAGCTCTCCAGCCAGAAAGGCCTTGGACAGCGGGGGCCGCTGGTAGGGCGGCAGCGGCTCCTCGCCGACCAGCAGGATGCGGCCGCCGAAGCCCTCCTGACGCAGACTTGCCGCGCCTTGGGCGCCGGCCTGGCCGCCCCCCAGGATGAGTGCGGTCTCGGTCATGGGGTCTCCTCAGGCGTTGATCCGCACCGGCATCGACTTGTAGTTGCGGATCGCGTAGGACGTCGAGCGCACCGGTTCGGCCATCACCTGGATCTGGCCCGGTTCCGGCCAGCGCTTGATGGCTTCCTCCCAGAGCGTCTTCAGTTGCAGTTCGGCAAGGCGGTTGCCGACGCAGCGATGGATGCCGAAGCCGAACGACAGGTGCTGGCGCGGCCGGGCGCGGTCGATGATGAAATCCTCCGCGTTCTCGATCACTTCCTCGTCGCGGTTGCCGGAGTAGTACCACATCACCAGCTTTTCGCCCTTGCGAATCACTTTTCCGCCCACTTCGGCATCTTCCAGCGCGGTGCGGCGCATGCTCATCACCGGCGTCTGCCAGCGGATGATCTCGGGAATCATGGATTCCACCAGCGCCGGCTTGGCGCACAGCTTGCGATATTCCTCCGGATACTTGCTGAGCGCCAGCAGCCCGCCGGTCATCGAGTTGCGTGTGGTGTCGTTGCCGCCGACGATGAGCAGGATCAACGTGCCCAGAAACTCCTGCGGTCCCATGTTCTGGAACGAGGGCGAATGGGCGAGCATGGAGACCAGATCCGGGCGCGGCTCGGCACCGGCGCGCTCCTGCCACAGTTTCATGAAGTATTCCGCGCACTGCTGTAGCTCGGCCATGCCCGATTGACGCTCTGCGGCCGACACATAGTTGGTCATGTTGGTCGCGGTGTCCGACCAGTGGGTGAGTTTGCGCCGTTCTTCCCAGGGAAAGTCGAACAACGTGGCCAGCATCTGGGTGGTCAGCTCGATCGATACCCGGTCAACCCAATCGAAGGTTTCGTTGATGGGCAGGGAGTCGAGGATGAGGTTGGTGCGCTCGCGGATGCCCGCAGCGAGTTTCATCAGGTTCTCCGGACCGACCGCCGGCGATACCACGGCCCGCTGTTCGTCGTGCTTGGGCGGATCCATGGCGATGAACATCTGGACGTCGAGGCCGAGATTGCCGTCGTCCAGGGTGATGCCGCCTTTCTCCGAGGAAAACACCGGGTGACTGGTTTCCACCTTGACGATGTCGTGAAACTTGGTCACCGACCAATAGGGGCCGTAGGCGCTCGCCTTGCAGTAGTGCACCGGCGCCTCGCGGCGCAGACGCGCGAAATAGTGGCCATAGGTTTCGGAAGCGAAAATTTCCGGCGCCGCGACATTGATGTCCTCGAGCGGAATCGCCTGGACATGTGCCGGAATGGCAGTCGCAGAAGGATGTGAACTGGTCATGTGGATTTTCCCCCGTGGATGTTTTTGTCCGGTCCAGCACGGAATCTGGCCGGCTTCGAGGAGGGACTTTAGGAGAGCGGGGCAGGGCTGACATAGATCAATAAATGTCAACATCAGGTCCGAAAGTGACAAGCGTCTAGACCGGATGGCGCTGGACTTTGACCAGCAGCCAGCAGCCAGCAGCCAGCAGCGGTCAGTGAAGGCGGTCGCGAAAGATGAAAAACGCGGCGCCGACCAGACACAGGCCGGCCCACAGATAATCGAGCTTGAGGGGTTCCTTGAGATAGAGGAGGGAAAAAGGCACGAACAGGCTGAGGGTGATGATTTCCTGCAGGATCTTCAGCTCGCCGACGCTCAGTATCCGGTAACCGATGCGGTTGGCAGGTACCTGGAACAAGTACTCGAACAGCGCGATGCCCCAGCTCGCCAGCGCCGCCACCAGCCAGGGCTTGTGGTTGAGCTCCTTGAGATGCGCGTACCAGGCGAAGGTCATGAACACATTGCTGCACAGCAGCAGGCCGACCGTGGTGGCGACACTGGACATGGCGATTTCGGCTGCCGCGTCAGGCTGGGCTCAGGCGCAACACGCTGCCTTCGCCATCGGCGGCGATGAGCAGTCCGCCGCGATGGTCGACGCTCAGGCCGCCGGCAAAATCGAGCGGGCAGGCCGCGCCGATGGGCAGGTTCTCGGCGATCGCAACGCCTTCGCCGCCGCCATCCAGGGGCCGTGTCAGCAATGCACGGCGACCGCGATCGAGGACATGGAGGCGGCCGTGGGCGCAGGCGAGACCGCGGGGATTGCCGAGGCCGCCGATGACGGTGGAGACCGCGCCATCCTGAATGCGCACGACCCGACCGGCACCGGCCTCCGCCACGTAGAGAATGTCCTCGATGCAGAGCACATCGGTAGGGTGGTTGAGTCCGGAGGCGAGCACGCGCGCACTGCCCGCGTCGTCGATGGCGAGAATGGCGCCGTCGCCGGCACGCACCGCGAACACCTGGCCGCCCGGTCCGGCGCACAGGCCCTTCAATTCGCCGAGTTTCTGGGCCTGCATCCGCGTTTGGCCGTTGGCGATCTGGTAGCGCAGCACATCGCCACGTGCGGTGGTCATCAGCATTTCGCCCGGGGATCCGGACGCCACCGCGCGCACGAAGCGCGGTGCCGACTTGTCGAGCGGACTGCCGATATGGCTGATCCGGCCACGTGGATCGAGCGCCGCGAGGCTCAGGCCATCGACTACCAGCGCCGTGCCCGACGGATCGCAGGCGATGCCCCAGGGGCCCACCCAGCCGGGCGGCACCAGCACGCGCTCGCGGCTGCTGCCATCGGTGCTGACCT
>DASUDS010000020.1:0-48160 GCA_036275455.1 Porticoccaceae bacterium | reverse complement strand
CGGCTGGGCGAATACCTTGCGCTCGCGGGCGTAGGCGAGCGCCTGCTCGCAGGCAGCCTGCATCACGCCGGCAGCGCGGGCGGAGGTTTGCAGGCGCCCGCCGGTGAGCCCGGCCATGGTGTGGTAGAAGCCCTTGCCCAGACCGCCTTCCCCACCGAGCAGGGCGCAGTCGGGCACGAAATAGTCTTCGAATGACAGATCGAAGGAATGCATGCCGCGATAGCCCAGCGTGGGGATGGCGTGGCCACTGAGGCGCCCGCCCCCGGATTGGATCACGTCGATGGTGTGGCCCACGGTGCGCGGCTTTTCCACCAGAAACAGACTGAGCCCGCGAAAGCCCTCGGCATCTCTGCCGGTGCGCGCGAGCACCAGAATCAGGCTGGCGGCGCCGGCGAAGGTGCACCAGGTCTTGCCGCCGTTGAGCAGCCAGCCGCCGTCGGTGCGGGTGGCGCGGAACTTGGCCGCGGCCAGGTCGGAGCCGTAATCGGGCTCGGTCAGCGAGATCGCACACAGGGTCTCGCCGCTGGCGACGCGGGGCAGCCAGTGCGCACGCTGCGCTTCGGTACCGCCGGCGATCAGCGCGCGGGTGAGAATTTCAGGCCGAGTGATGAGGCTGCCGGCAGCCCCGAGCGAACCGCGCGACAGCTCCTCGGTGACCAGGATCATGTACAGGCTGTCGTCGCCGCTGTCCGGTTGCAGGCCCTTGTAGCGCTCGGGAATCGAGATGCCGAAGCAACCCATTTCGCGCAGTGGTTGCAGGATTTCCTCGGGCACATCGAGATCCTCGCGGTGGATGCGCTCGGCGAGCGGCATCACCACGTCGGAGGCGAAGCGGCGGAAGGTGTTGCGGATGATCTCCTTTTCGCCATCCAGATCGGCGGGCAGAAAATCGCCCTCGCGCTGGCCGAGCCGCCGGCCCAGCTCCGCCATGGCGGCGCCGGACAAATAGCGCGCCGGCAGGCCGGTGTCTTCCAGCGCGAGTCCGGCTTCGGCGATCTGCCGCGGCGTCAGCCCGAAATCCCCGGCGCGGCTGCCGAGCCTGCCGAGCACCGCCTTGGCGGCCTCGACGCTGAACTGCGAGGCCGCCCAGGGCGCCAGCGCATCGTCGCGGACGCGCTCCGCATAGGCGAGCACCGCGGTGGCGGCGCCGAGATCGGCGGCGCAGAAAGCGATTTCGTAGCAGGCGAGTTGCCGGCGATCCAGCAACTCGGCATTCAGCGTGCCCGCTATGCTGCACTGCGCATGCAGATGGCGCAGGGCGGCATCGACCAATGCCTGCACCGGCACCAGCGCTGCGGCGACGCCGCCGAGATCGGCACTGGCGCCACCCGCGACCAGCGTGGCGACGCCCTGTTCGATGGCCTGGTTCATGGAAATTCCTCGACGGCAATCAGGACGACGGGATGAATGGCGAGATCGGCGGGCGCGGCAACGCCCGGCCACCCCTCCCGGCCCAAGCCGGAAGCGGTGGCACCGCGGTCAGACGTCGTAGCGCCCGATGATGGCGACGCTGACCACGTTCTGGTGCGGGAAGCCGCCCAGATTGTGGGTCAGACCGATCCGGGGATCGGCCAGCTGGCGGGCGCCAGCGCGGCCGGTGAGCTGCAGGTACATCTCGTAGATCATGCGCAGGCCGGAGGCGCCTATGGGATGGCCGAAGCACTTGAGGCCGCCGTCGATCTGGCAAGGCACCTCGCCGTCGGCATCGAAGACGCCGTCGAGCACGTCCTTGACCGCCTCGCCGTCCTTGGACAGGAACAGGTCCTCCATGGTGACCAGCTCGGTGATCGAGAAGCAGTCGTGCACTTCGGTCATGCTGACTTCGCGGCGCGGATCCTTGATCCCGGCTTCCTCGTAGGCGCGCTTGGCGGCGATGCGGGTGGTGGCGACATAGGAGCCGTCCCAGTTGCTGAATCCGCCTTCTTCGCCATTGGAGGCGCAGAGTTGCAGCGCCTTGACGCTGACCAGATCCTGCTTGCCCAGACTGCGGGCGATCTCGGGCGTGGTGACGATGGCACAGGCGGCGCCGTCGCTGACCCCGCAGCAGTCGAACAGGCCGATGGGCTCGGCGATCATCGCAGCGTTCAGCGCCTGCTCCTCGGTGATCGGCCGCTGCAAGTGCGCCTTGGGATTCTTGGCGCCGTTGGCGTGGCTCTTCACCGAAACGTGGGCCATGGCCCGCTTCAGATCAGTCTTGTCGGTCTTGTACTTGGCGCGATAACCGGCGGCGAGCTGGGCGAACATGCCCGGCGCCGACAGGTTCGGGTAGAACATGTCGTTGGTGACCCCGCGCGAGCGCTGCGGCAGACCGCCGTAGCCGGTGTCCTTGAGCTTCTCGAAGCCCATCGCGAGCGCGATGTCGCAGGCACCGGAGGCCACCGCGTAGGTGGCGGCGCGAAACGCCTCTGTGCCGCTGGCGCAATAGTTCTCCAGCCGGGTCACCGGAATGTAGGGTAGGCGCAGCGCGATGGACAGCGGCATGGCACCCGGGCCGACACTGAACGCATCGATGCCGGTGGACTGCCAGGCGGCCTGGATCTGGTTCTTCTCGATGCCGGCGTCGGCCAGGCACTCCTCGAAGGCCTCGGTCATGAGATCGGCGGGCTCGGCATCCCAGCGCTCACCGAACTTGCTGCACCCCGCTCCGAGGATGACTACTTTGTCGCGGATACCCTTGGCCATGACGGCTCCTCCAGGTTATGAATTCAGCGCTTGGGAATGGCTTTCCAGAAATACTTTCGGAAGCCTCTCTGACTGTCAATCTGCTTGATGCGGAAGTGGACGCTGACCTCGGCACCGGTATCGAAGGTGGCCGGATCGACCTCGGTCATGTCCATCATCAGGCGGCCACCGCACGCGAACGCCACCATGCCGAAATAGGCCGGCGGGTTGAAATCGAAGGTCAGGCGATCGGCGGTCCAGGTGGCGACCTTGCCGCGCTGCCCGGCCATGGCGTAGGGCTCCTGGGAATCGAGGGCGCCGCACTGCGGGTTCACGCAGTAGTGCGCGCGTGGAACCTGCACCGTCTCGCACTTGGTGCACTTGCCGCCGATGAAACTGTTGGTGAACTGGTGGTTGCGGTACATGGCCGACAGGAACGCGGTCTTGTCGGTCTCGGCGCGCTTGCCCAGTTCCTTGTCGATGAGGTTGTTGAAGGACTGGAACTTGTTGTAGTTGGTCTCCGCCACCCCGGCGGCCAGTGCGCCTTCCACGCCACGCGCGGGCTTCCAACCGGCGATGCGGTCGGTAGCTCGGAATAGCAGCGCGTCGCAGCCCTGACCGAAGCCCACCACCAGCAGCAGATCGCCGGGCCGGGCCTGCTCCAGGCGATGCGCGAGCAGCAGCAGTGGATGTGCGGCGCCGGTGAGGCCGACCGATTGCAACAGGTTGTCGGCGACCGCAGTCGACGGAATGCCCAGCGGCTTCGCCACCGCGCCCGGCACCTGCCCCTGGTCGGTGGGCAGCACGAAGTGGGCGATGTCGGCCGCAGCGACGCCGGTCTGGGCGAGTAATGCCTTGACGGCGCGGGGCACGATCTTCAGATAGCCCTCGTCGCGCACCCAGCGCTCTTCCCAGCCGGTGTCGTAGTCCTTGCCTTCGGCGCGGTAGTGATCGACGAAATCCACCGGCTGACTGACGCTGCCCACCAGTTCGGCGAGCAGTTCGCCCTGGCCCACCGCCAGCGCCGCGGCGCCATCGCCGTAGAGCATTTCCTCGCGCGAGGCACATTTGGTCAGCCGGTGCTCGGAGGCCACCACGACCGCGTCACCGCGCCCGCCAGCGGCAATGTCGAGCGCGGCAAGCAGCGCCGAAGTGCCGGCACGCTGGGAACAGGTGATATCCAGAGTGCGCAGGTTGGCGGGATCAAGGTTCGCCGCTTCGGCAACCACCACCGAATTCTGGCGATCGGCGAAAGGCAGTGAGGTGGAGGCGAGCAGCAGCGCTGCCGGCGCCTTGCCGGGCACGCGGCCCATGGCATCGGCAAAGGCCTCGGTGGCCATGGTGATGGCGTCTTCGTCCCAGTTGCACATGGCCTTTTCGCCCTTGGCGAGACCGCGCAGGCCGGAATCGAACCAGGCGTTGGCGTCCGCGATCACCTGTTTTTGCAGCCGCGCGCGCGGCAGATAGGCGCCATAGGCAGTGATGCCAATCATAGTCAGTCCCCGTCAGTGGTCGTAATGGGCAGAGGTAATGGCTTGCATTCCCAATCGGCTACAGGTGTCGGCCGATGAACAGTTTCATGATTTCCGAAGTACCGCCGTAGATGCGCCGGATGCGCGCATCGGTGAAGATGCGCGAAATCGGGTATTCGCGCATGTAGCCGTAACCGCCGAACAGCTGGAGGCACTCATCGACGATCCGGCCTTCGCGCTCGGTGGTCCAGAGCTTGGCCATGGCACCCTCTTCCGCGGTCAGGGTGCCGGCGACGATGCGGTGCAGGCACTGATCCAGAAACGACCAGCCCACCGCCAGATCGGTCTTGATCTCCGCGAGCTTGAACGTCGTATTCTGAAATTCCAGCAGCGGCTTGCCAAAGGCCTTGCGCTCCTTGACGTACTCCACGGTGAGCTCGTAGGCACGCTGCGCCTCGGCCCAGGCACGGAATGCCACGGTGAGCCGCTCGCGCGGCAGTTCCTGCATCAGATAGGCGAAGCCCTTGCCCTCCTCGCCCACCAGATTGCTCACCGGTACCCGGACGTCGGCGAAGAACATCTCCGAGGTGTCCGCCGCCTTCTGGCCGATCTTGTCGAGATTGCGGCCGCGCGCGAAGCCCGGGCGATCGGTCTCGACGACGATCAGACTCATGCCCTTGGCGCCCTTGGCCGGGTCGGTCTTGCACACCACGATGACGAAATCGCAGTGCTGGCCGTTGGTGATGAAGGTCTTCTGGCCGTTGATCACATAGTGATCCCCGTCGCGGACGGCGGTAGTGCGGGTGCCCTGCAGGTCGCTGCCCGCGCCAGGCTCGGTCATGGCGATCGCGGAGACGATCTCGCCACTCACCATGCCGGGCAGCCAACGCTGCTTTAGGTCTTCACTGGCGTGGTTGAGGAGATAGTAGGCAGTGATATCCGATTGCAGGGCGAAGCAGCAACTGCCGCCACCAATGGCATAGCCGATCTCCTCCGAGGAGATCATGTTGTAGTAGAAATCGCCGCCGGGACCGCCGTATTGCTCCGGAATGCCGCAGCACAACAGACCCTTGGCGCCGGCCTTGCGCCAGAATTCGCGGGGCACGATGCCGTCGTTCTCCCACTGCTCGATATGCGGCTCGAGCTCTTCGCGGTAGAAGCGGCGGGCAGTATCGCGAAACAACGCATGATCCGCGCTGTAGACGGACCGGTTTTGCATCGGCATCGAAAACTTCCGGCTGATTCCCGGCAGGTACCGGGGCGACGCCATCGAGCAGCGTCGCGGTGGTCGGGCCGCGGAATTGTACCCGATACGACAGCGGCGCAGCCGCCGGCAGCAGGTAGCGGGTGCGGCGCGGGCGCTTTGCCCGGGAGCCCGGATGGACTCCCGGGCCAGGGCTCAACGCACCTTGTCGGTGAAGTGCGGCAGCACCTGCTCGGTGAGCAGTTCGAAGTGCCGCATCATCTTGTTCTGGGGAATCAGGCCGTTGTAGGTAAACAGCCAGAAGTAGTCGCAGGGCAGATCCTTGAACAGTTTTTCCAACTTGCGCTTCACGGTGTCGGGGCTGCCGCAGATCACCAGCCCGCGCTCTTCGATGGTCTCAAAGTCGTTGGGAATCTTGAACGGATCCTCGCCCGGACGCGCAACGGCGGCATTGAAACCGAACGGCTGGAAGAAATTGCACCACACATAGGCCCCGGCGCGGCTGGCGATGGCGCGGGCTTCCTCATCGGTATCGGCAACCACGATCTCCCGGGTCATGCCCATCCGATAGGGCTTGCCGGTCTTCGCCGCCGCGTCCTTGGCTGCGCGGATATGCTGCTGGGCCGTGGTCACATCGGTGATGATGGTGATCGGCGTCACCTCGTTCTGCACCGCCCAGACGATGGAGCGCTCGGACACGCTGAAGGGCTGGAACAGATCGGGCACACGCTTGTTGTAGGTCGAGGGCACGATGCCGATTTCGGTGAGATAACCCTTGTCATCGACACCCTGGCCGTACTTGCGGGTCACGTCATGGGTGGCCCAGTAGGTATTGGCGGGCGGGATTTCCCAGTACTTGCTCTTGTGGGAGAAGGTGTCGTTCTTCCAGGCCTTGAGGATGATCTCGAAGTGATCCTCGTACAGCTCGCGCTTGAGATTGTCATAGGCCGCGGCACCAATCTCGGCCTCCTTGGCCATGCCGTCGATCTGCTGTCCCAGGGTCGCCACCCAACGGGGCTGGTAGCCGCGCGCGAAACCGGCGAAAGCACGCCCCCCGGTCATCTGATCGACCATGGCGATGTCTTCGGCGAGGCGCACCGGGTTGTGCGATGGCAATACGTTGCCCAGCTGACCGACCTTGAGGTTTCTGGTCTGCATCCCGATGTAGAGGTCCAGCAACACCGGGTTGGTCGAGACTTCTTCTCCCTCGATATGGAAATGGTGCTCGGTGGTGCCCATCCCGTAGTAGCCGTGCTCGTCCATGTACTTGGCCTGTTCGGACAGCTCCCGCAGCATCTGCTGATAGAGGTCGGTCCTCTTGCCAGCCATGCCTTTCTCGATTTCTTCGATACTGCCAATTACTGGAAGATAAAATGCACCGATTTCCATCGCTAACCTCTTGATTCATGATGTTTGACGGTCACACTGATTGTTCGACGACCGCAACAGCAGCCACCAAACCGGCCCTCAACGGGCCAACGCCAGCAGACTCAACGCCGCCAGTGTCGCCGAAGGAACCTTTGCGCCCTGCGCAATGCGCTGGTGCAATTGCTCTTGCGTCAACACCACGACCCGCAGACTTTCGAATGGGTCCGGAGCCCTGAACTCGCCGCAGTTCACCTCCGCAAGGAAGGTGTGAATGCGATTGGTCTGAGCGCCGGGATTCGGATATTGCGCACCGAGGTACCGCAGAGCGGCGGCATGATAGCCGGTTTCCTCCCAAAGCTCCCGCGCCGCGGCCAGTTCCAGCACCTCGTTGGCCTGACCCAGCTGGCCACCCGGGAATTCCAGAAACTCGCCATCGGCACCATGGCGATATTGCTCGACCAGCACCAACGCCCCGGTCTCGGTGATCGGCACCACAATCACCGCGTCGGGCATCTCCAGCACATAATGATCGGCCGTAACCTCGGGGCTCAAGGTCAACGCACAGCTATCGCGTCGCAGGCGAAAAAAATCGTTCCGATAAATTTCGCGGGTTGCCACCACGTCCCAGTGAGCGCGCAAGGCTGCATTGGTGTCGGTCATGAATCCCTGCCGGGAGGAACGAAACTCCTGAGAGCCTAGCACGCCGGCCGGACGCCCGACTTGACCGGGGACAGCCCGCCATGGCCAGGCATGGCGCCAGGAGGAAGTCTGCTGGCGGCCGATCCGGCGCATGTCGCCGGATCGGCACCGGATCGAGGGGATGCTGCACAGCTGCCGGCTGGATTTGCGCAGCTGGCTGCTGAATGCTGCGCAGCTCTCAGGTACAGCTACACAGCTCTCAGGTGCAGCTACGCAGCGCTCCGGTCAAGCTACCCAGTTCTCCAAGTGAACTACGCAGCTCGCGGCTGAAAGAAAGGAAGCTTGCCGCCTTCCTTGAGCGGCTCGAAGACCACTTCCATGGGCATGCCCAGTTTCAGGTCCTGATAATCCAGCCCGCGCAGGCCAGCGGTCATGCGCACGCCCTCTTCCATTTCCACTACCAGCACCGCATAGGGAAAGACGCTCTCGAATTCGGGCGACATGGGCATGTGGCAGACGGTCCAGGAATAGACCGTGCCGCGGCCGTTGGACTGGCGCCAGCCCCAGCGCTCGGAGCCACAGCTGGCACACATGAAGCGCGGAATGTGCCGCCAGGTTTCGCAGTCGAGGCAACACTGAAAGGCCAGTACGCCCTGGGCGCAATGCTCCCAGAACTGTTCGTCGAGATAATGCTTCGGCCGCGGCGCGGGATTGGGAATGAAATCGCTCATGCTCATCTCCTCAGAATCGCCAGGCTGCCATCGCCGAAATCTCCCCACCCGGTGACCACGCCCAGTTCGGCATCGGGCACCTGAACCTCACCGGCATCGCCACGCAGCTGACGGGTAGCTTCGACCACGTGGTTCAGACCCCAGACGTGGGCCTGGGACAGCAGCCCGCCGTGGGTGTTGAGGGGATAGCGGCCGCCGATCTCGATGTTGCCGCCCTTCACGAACTCCTCCACCGCGCCGCGTTCGCACATGCCGAGGGCTTCGAGTTGCAAGAGCACCACGTAGGTGAAACAGTCATAGACTTGGAGAAAATCGAGGTCGGTGGGCTTGATGCCCGCCATGGCGAACGCCTTGGGAGCGGAATTGTTCAGGCCGATGTGGAACATGTCCGGACGGTTGGCGATGTCGTCAGCCGGATAGGGATGGCCCTCGGCCGCGGCCATGATGTAGACCGGACGGTGCTTGAGATCTCGCGCCCGATCCGCCGCGGAAACCACCACGGCACAGGCACCATCGGTTTCCAGGCAGCAGTCGAACAGCCGAAACGGCTCGGAGATCATCCGCGATCTCAGGTAGGCTTCGAGATCCATCGGCTGGCCCCGGGTCAGCGCGCGCTCGTTGTACTGCGCGTGCCGCCGGCAGGCCATGGCCACCGCCGCGGTAGCCTGCTCGCTGATGCCGTAGGTGTGTTTGTGGCGCATCGCGATCCAGGCGTACATCTGCACCGGTGACGCAGCACCATAGGGCGCGTAGTAGTTGGTCAGGGTACGTTCCAGCGCCGGGATCGAGATCACTTCGCGGTGCTTGACGCCAGCCTTGGGGCGCAGCGCGGAAAATCCGTTCCAGCCCACCATCACCACTACGTTCTTTGCAATACCCGCGGCAATGGCGAGTGCCGCACTCTGCAACGAGGTGACCGGGCTGGCACCGCCCATGTTGACGCCGACCGAGTAGCGGATATCGCGGATACCCAGATTGGCCGCGACCTCTTCGGCGGTGATCAACACCGGCGGCAATACGATACCGTCGATGTCCTGTGGCTTGAGACCGGAATCGGCGATGGCCACCCGCGTGGCCTCGAGCATGGCCTCGGCCGAGGGCCGGTCGGCACCGCGCATGTAGGCGGTTTCGCCGATGCCCACGATGGCCGCCTTGTCGCGGATATCGATGTGCTGTGCTGTCGTCATGGACACTCCTGCTGGCGCGCCCGCGCACCTTAGCGCGGCCTCGGTGGGCCAGCCTCGAGGGCTGGAATTGGCGCTACTGATTCAAGCCGTTGCGGCGCGCAATCTGACCATACGGCCTCAGATGCGTCAATGCGCTGCATCGACCGACCGGCCGCCGATTGCGCGCGCAGACACCGCCACAATGCACAAAAACAAGGGGCCGGACCGATGGATCCGACCCCTTGTCCAATGGCCTGCGCGCTGTCGACAGACTGCCGCCAACGCGTTTGCCGGGTTATTTCAGCACGAAGCCATCGTAGCCGCTGGCCGCCACCTCGTCGCACTTGGCACGATAGGCAGGACCGCCGCCGGCGTACAGCAGGAAGGTGCGTTTCTTCCCGGGTTCGTTGACATTGGCACCCATGAACCACGAATCAGCCTTGGTGAACAGCGAGCCCGCTACGGTTTCGTAGACGTGGTCGGTCCAGGCCTGTTCGGCTTCCGGAGTGGTCTCGATGCGGGTGTAACCCTTGTCCTGCATGTACTTCACGCAATCGGTCACCCACTCCACGTTCTGCTCGATACAGCGCGGAATATTGCAGAAAGTGGCGCCGTTGTGGGGGCCCACCAGCATGAACAGGTTGGGGAACCCGGTCACCTGGATGCCCAGGTAGGTGTGCGGGCCATCGGCCCACTGTTCGGCCAGATTCTGGTTGTCCGCGCCGCGGATATCGACGCGCTTGAACGCACCGGTAACCGCATCGAAGCCGGTGGCATAGACGATCATGTCCAGCTCGTACTCCTGCGCGGAGGTCTTGACGCCGTTGGCGGTGATGGTCTCGATGGGCGTGGCGCGCAGATCGACCAACTCAACATTGTCCTGGTTGTAGACCTCGAAGTAATTGGTCTCCATCGGCACGCGCTTCATGCCGAAGCCGTGATCCTTGGGAATGAGGATGTCGGCAACCTTGGGATCCTTGACGCGCTGGCGAATCTTGCGGGCAATGAAGTCCGAAATGATGTCGTTCGCCTTCTGGTCAGTCATGATGTCGTGGAAATTGCCCAGCCAGATGCCGAAACCAGGGGAGTCGTACAGATCTTCGAAAAAGGCTTCGCGCTCCTCGGGCGTCACATCGAACAGCGAGCGCATGTCGAACTGGTGGACGAAGCCGCCAAAGGAATCCTTGCACTGCTGGAAGATCTCCGGGTAGCGCGCCTTGAGCGCGGCCTGATCTTCATCCTTGATCTTGGAATTCTTCAGCGGCGCACACCAGTTGGCGTCAAGCTGGAACACGGTCAACTGACCCGCGGTCTTCGCGACTTCCTGGATCACCTGCACGCCGGTGGCGCCGGTCCCGATCACCCCCACGCGCTTGCCGGTGAAATCCACCGGCTGCTTCGGCCAGCGTGCGGTGTGCCAGTACTGGCCCTTGAAGCTGTCGATGCCCGGGATGCGCGGCATCTGGAAGGCCGACAACGGTCCCATGGCGGTGATCAGAAAGCGGGCCGTGGCCTTCTCGCCGTTGTCCAGTTCGACTTCCCACTGGTCGGCATCTTTCTGAAACCGGGCCGCGGTAACCTTGGCATTGAACTGGATGTCCTTGCGCAGATCGAGCTTGTCGGCAACGAAATTCAGGTAGCGCTCGTTTTCCGGCTGACCGGAGAAATGCTCGCTCCAGTTCCATTCCTTCATGATTTCTTCGGAAAAGGAGTAGGCATAGCTGTAGCTTTCGGAATCGAACCGCGCGCCCGGATAACGGTTCCAGTACCAGGTGCCGCCCACGCCGTCGCCGGTCTCGTAAACCCGCACCTTGAGGCCCAGCTCGCGCAGGCGGTACAGCTGATACATGCCGGAAATACCGGCCCCGATGACGATAGCGTCAAACTGCTGGGTAGACATCTTGGATTCGCCTCCTATCAGGAAACTCGGAAAAAAAGCCAAAGCGAGCACCACACCGGGTCACTTCGTGAAGTGCCGCCGCGGCATCGCTTGCCATCATTGAGCGAGATCGGACCGAAAGTGGGATCGGACCGAGAGCGAAATCGGGCCGAAAGTGCGATCAGATCGAAAATGCGGTCGGACCGAGGGCCGGTTCCTCTGCGAGAACCGGCCCCCTGCGCGAAGCGGCGCGAGTTGACCACAGTTGCGCCCCGCCTGCAACTTCGGAGCCCGCCACGGACCACCGATCGGCAGCCCGCGGGTCACGGTTTGGCACCGAGCGAGATCCGCGCAACGACCCCGCGGTTCAATCGAGACGAAAGCCCTCATACCCCTTGGCAGCGATGTCATCGCAGCGTTGGCGATACTTGTCGGTGCCCCCGGCATAGAGCAGGAAGGTGCGTTTCTTGCCGGGCACATTGGCGCCCATGAACCAGGAATCCGCCTTTGACAACAACGAATGCTTCACCGTGTCGTAGACGTGCTCAGTCCAGGCCAGCTCGGCCTCGCGGGTGGCTTCGATGCGCTGATGGCCGTGGTCGCGCAGGTACTTCAGGCAATCGCCCACCCACTCCACATTTTGCTCGGCACAGCGGGGAATGTTGCAGAAGGTGGCGCCATTGTGTGGCCCCACCAGGGTAAACAGATTGGGAAAGCCGGACACCTGCATGCCCAGATAGGTCTCCGGGCCGCCCTCCCACTTGTCCACCAGCTTTTGACCACCGACGCCGCGGATGTCGATGCGCTTGAACCCCCCGGTGACGGCATCGAAACCGGTGGCATAGATGATCATGTCCAGCTCGTATTCCTGGTCGCTGGTCTTGATTCCCTTGGGCGTGATGCGTTGGATGGGCGTCGCGCGCAGGTCCACCAGAGTGACGTTGTCCTGGTTGTAGACCTCGTAATATTTTGTCTCCATGGGCACGCGCTTCATGCCGAAGCCGTGGTCCTTGGGGATCAGGATCTCGGCGACCCTGGGGTCCTTGACTCGTTCACGGATCTTGCGGGCGATGAACTCGGTGATAATGGCGTTGGCCTTCTCGTCGGTCATGGTGTCGTAGAAGTTGGCCAGCCAGATGCCGAATCCGGGCTCGCCGTAGAGCTTCTCGAACAGCGCTTCCCGCTCTGCCTCCGAGACCTCGAAGATCGAGCGCCGATCGAACTGATGGATGAAGCCTGCCGCGGAATCGTGGCAGCGCTTGAACAGTTCCGGATAACTCGCCTTGAGCGCCGGTTGCTCGGCGGCGGCGATTTTGGAATTGTTGAGCGGCGCGCACCAGTTGGCATCGAGCTGGAACACGGTCAACTGCCCCGCGGTCTTGGCGATTTCCTGGATCACCTGCACGCCGGTCGCTCCGGTACCGATAACGCCCACGCGCTTGCCGGCAAAGCTCACCGGCTCCTTGGGCCAGCGCGCGGTGTGCCAGTACTGACCCTGGAAGCTGTCGATGCCCTCGATGCGCGGAAACTGATAGGCCGAAAGAATGCCGATGGCGGTAATCAGAAATCTGCAGCTCAGCTTTTCACCCGCCTCGGTGGTCACTTCCCACTGATTCTGGTCGTCGCGAAAATGTGCCGCGGTGACCTTGGTGTCGAACTGGATGTCCTTGCGCAAATCCAGCTTGTCAGCGACGAAATTGAAGTAGCGCTCGTTCTCCGGCTGTCCGGCGAAATGCTCGCTCCAGTTCCACTCCTTGAGGATTTCATCGGAAAACGAATAGGCGTAGGTGTAGCTCTCCGAGTCGAAGCGCGCACCGGGATAGCGGTTCCAGTACCAGGTGCCGCCGACGCCGTCGCCAGCCTCCAGCACCCGGACCTTGAAACCCAGGCCGCGCAGCCTGTGCAGCTGATAGAGGCCGGACACGCCGGCCCCGATGATGATCACTTCGTAGTTTGGTTGGGTCATGGTCGTTGCCTCCAGGGTTTTACCCATTTTCTTATGAACCGCACTTTGTAGACTGTGTTTTTACGCAATGTCTTGTAAACGGTAGTTCATGAAATCGGCGTTACAGGCCGGGCGTTACAAGCCGGTACGGCGCACCAATCGCGCCGCGCCGTACCGGCCACCCGATCAGGTGGCCATGTAGCCACCGTCCACCGGCAGCGCATGCCCGGTGATGTAGGATGCGTGATCCGAACACAGGTAGACAGCGGCATCGGCGATCTCGCTCGGCTCGCCCAAGCGCTTGACCGGCTGCGCGGCGATCATCGCTTCGCCGATTTTTGGGCTCTCCTCGAACACCCGCATCAGCATCGGCGTGCGGATCGGACCTGGGCACACGGCATTGACGCGGATCTTCTTGGTCGCGTAATCGAGCGCCGCGGACTTGGTCAACCCGATCACCGCGTGTTTGGCCGCCGAATACTGGCCAAGGTTCTTGACCCCGATCAGACCGGCATCGGAAGCGGTATTGACGATGGCGCCACCGCTGCCCTGAGCCAGCATCTGGCGAATCTGGTACTTCATGCACAGCCACACGCCGAGAATGTTGACCTTGTAGTTGAGCATGAAATTTTCTTCGGTGGCGTCGGCCAGCTTGGCGTATTCGCCCTCCACACCGGCGTTGTTGAATGCGCAGTGCAGACCCCCGAAGTTGACCACCGCCGCCTTGACGACGGCTTCGGCATCGGCCGCCTGGGAAACATCGCATTTCACGAAAATCGCCTTGCCGCCGGCCTTGACGACCAGTTGCGCAGTCTCCTCGCCGCCGGCCACATTGATGTCGGCCACCACCACGCTGGCGCCCTCGCGAGCGAAGATCTCGCATGCCGCGCGGCCGATGCCGCTGCCGCCACCGGTCACCACGGCCACCTTGCCTGCCACGATTCCACTCATATTTCGACTCCTCTGGTTGAATGAAAAAATTCCGGCCCGTGGGCCCAGGTTTGATTCGGGCAACTCGATCAACGATGCTCGGGCTCGAGGTACGCGGGATTGGTCACCCGCACCTTGTCGATCACCTGGTGCAGCGCGAAATCGAACGCGCGCTCCCAATCGGCATCCAGCGCACCCGCGCGCACGCTATGGCAGAAATCTTCGTAGCGTCGCTGCGGAGCAGACGCCGCACCGAACAACGCGCTCAGCTCGGCCTGCTGGCGCAGCAGTGGCGCCGTACCTGCCGCCAACTCCCGACCCACCACTTCGACCAGAAAGGCGGCGCACAAAGCGTCGTAACGTTCACTGCCCGTGCTGCGTGCGGCCACACCCCGTGCAAACTCGGCGACGGTGCGCAGGATCTCGGCGATATCCGGCTGGTCCTGGGTGATCATCTCCGTCGCCTCCGGTTACCGGTAACGCCCGGCGATGGTCATCAGCAGATCGTATTCGATCATGCTGGCGTTGCGTCCGCAGCAGGCAAACGGCAGCGAGCGGCGCTCGCCCCGGACGTGGCCCTCGGCCTGCATGATATTCAGAATCGCCCATTTGAGCGATCCGAACACCTCCCACCAGCGCACCTCCTCCGGTGCCACCGGTTCGCCGCCATGGGCCACGTAGGCAGCGTGCAGCGCGGCACGCTGCCCCATGCCCCCTACCGGCAGATCGACGTTGCCAAAGCGCCAGGAACGCAGGCACACCCAGCCGAAATCCTCGGCCGGATTCCCGTGGTGCGCGCATTCCCAGTCGAGCACGCTGACAATGCCCGTGGCATCCAGAATCAGGTTGCCCACCCGGTAGTCACCATGAATCAGTCGCGCCGGGCGCGGCTGCGGCCGGTGCCGCTCCAGCCAGCGAATGCCCAGGTCGATCGCGGGATGATGCTCGCCATAGCTATCGTAGCGCGCGATCTGGGCCGCCAGCGGATCCAGGGTATCGGCACTGGTGGCGAGAAACGGCAGCTCGGCCACCGCAATGGCATGCAGCCGGGCGAAGATTTCGCCGGTCTGGGCGGCGAAGCGCTGCCGGGCGTCGCCATAGCGCAGATCGGTCAGGAGCGTCTTGGGCAGGGTTTCGCCGGCAATGCAGCGCATGGCGAAGCCGCGATCCAGGCCATCCTCGGGGTCCAGTTCGAACATGGGCTCGGGAACCGGCAGCCCGTGGTGATGCACGACCTGAAGGATCCGATACTGGTCAGCGGGAGGGAGGAAAGGCGAAACCGGTGAACGGTAGGTCTCCTGACGCAGCACCAGACGCTGCATGCCGGCAGGTTCCACCAGATCGAACAGCAGCGTGCGGTTGGAGGCCCCCAGGGTCGCCGCTTCCAGGTTGGCGATGCGCGCGGCGCCGCCAAAGCGCTTGCGCACCGCCGCCTCCAGCCGCGGCGCCAAGTCGGCCAACAGCTCCGGCCCGCGATCAATCGCCATCGCCGTCAGAGGGGGTAGCCGACGGGCTCGCCGTCTTCGAGAAATTCGATGTACTCGGTCATGCCCAGACCTTCGCGGCCATCTTCCCAGCGCCAGCGCGTGAAACCCTCGGCGATGCGGCAGGCCAATTCCTGGTCGCCCACCTGGCGGCGGTTGCGCAATGGCGCCATGGTGATCACCTCACCGCTGATGCGCACCGCGCGCCGCGCCGTGCGCACGCCCAGCTGAACCCGCAGCGGGTCCTTGCGCTCATCCCATTCGGTGAACACGTCGAGATCGATGATGTCTTCGTAATCGCCGTCGAACTGCAACACGCCGACGCGGTGCACGCGGTTCTGGCGGTCCGTGCGCTTGAGCAGCATGAAACCCCGGTCGGCACCGAAATTGGCGATGAACAGCCGGTAAAAATAGATGTTCTGCCAATAGCGCGGCCCCCAGGAGTGATCGCGCCAGCCGAAACCGTCGATGTCCCAGGACTGGTCGCCAACGCTGATGCGTCCCCGGGTGCGGGTGTGCTGGTTGAAGTGGCCCAAGGAGAAATCGCGCCCGTACATGGTTTCCTGGCCAGGCTGGGTGGGCTCGCCGCCGTGCATGGGCGACACCCCGTCGTGGCGAAACTCCACCGTACCGGCAACCCGGGGGGCCTGCTTGAACAGGGCCGCGGGATCGCGCAGCAGCTGCGGATCGTCGAGCAGCATCAGCTCGCCGCCATAGCGCATCTCCACCGTGCGGAAGGGTTCCACGACCTGGTAATCGAAACCGCCGGCCCTGTGGCGCTCGTTGCTGGCAATGGCCGGCCGCTGAAACTGGCAGGCCACCCGGCCATCGGGAAGGTAGATGCAAACCGAAAGCTCGGCATGGCCTTCGTTGGCCCGGTTGCCCAACCGCAGCCAGGCACCCATGCGCTTGGCCGGATCCCAGGCATTGCTGTAGACACTCTCGTTGAAATTGGGCTCCGCGGATGGCCGATGCGTGTATTCGTCCGCGGGGTCTAGCCGAAACTGCTCCATTCTATTGACGCCCCCGTTTCTATTTCCGCCCCGTTTGCATTATGTCTATCGGGCTGCCCATGGTGCCGATCGGCGGGCAGCAACCGACTATAACCGATCCCCGATGGCACAGAGATCGACCCTTGGCAGCCGGTTGAAAAACGTCGCGCGGATATCCGGCTACACCACGTACGGTGCGCGGAGACCGAGATCTATCAAGCGGACAGGCGAGAGATCGAGCACCGTGCAACGCCGCAGGTGACCTGCCTCAGCAGTGTTTCAACCGACTGTCAGATTGCCACCGCCAAGTCCGACGCCTGAAGCCCGCTACCCAACCTACTGGACCGAAAGTTACCAAAGGGTAGATTTTTGTCCGGGATTTCACCAGAATTCCGCCTCGCACCGCCCACAGGGACCGCTTCCGGCGATCCGCATCGCGCGCGGTGACCGCATTCTTCCCATCAACGAACTCTCCAGCGAGGAGGTAACAGCGTGGATATCTTTGATCTGACGGGCAAAGTGGCGATCATCACCGGCGGCAACGGCGGCCTGGGCCTCGGCATCGCCCGCGGTCTCGCCAAGGCTGGCGCCAGCGTGGCCATCTCCGGCCGTAGCCAGGAGAAGCTTGACGCGGCCTCTGCGCAGCTGCGCAGCGAAGGTTTCAACGTGCTGTCGATCAAGGCCGACGTATCCGTGGAAGATGACGTCAACCGCATGGTGCGCGAGACCGCCGATCACTTCGGTCGCGTAGACATCCTGGTCAACAACGCCGCCATCAGCTGGGGCGTGAAGGTCGAGGAAATGTCCCTGGAGCTGTGGAACCAGTTCATCGCCGTGGATCTGACCTCCTGCTTCCTGTGCTGCAAGGCGGTCTACCCGGAAATGAAAAAGGTCGGCGGCGGCAAGATCATCAACATCAGCTCGATCATCACCAAGCTGGGCTTCGGCCGCCTGGTCCACTACGCCGCCGCCAAGGGTGGCATGGACCACATGACCCAGAGTCTGGCGCGCGCCTGGGGCCCGGACAACATCCAGGTCAACGTGGTGCTGCCGGGGCTGGTGGATTCCGAAATGATGCCCTGCTCCGGCCCCAACCACCGCGGCCGGATCATCGACTACGCCATCGAAAAATCCGCTTGCGGACGCCACGGCGTGCCGGCTGACTTCGAGGGTTTGTCGGTCCTGTTGGCCAGCAAGGCTTCCGACTTCATCACCGGCGCGGTCATCGTTGCCGACGGCGGCCTCAGTCTCGCCATCTAATCGAGAACCCGAAAGAGGATAAGAATCGTGCTGAAATCCTTTGATCTGACAGGAAAAGTTGCAGTAATTACCGGCGGCAACGGCGGTTTGGGTCTGGGTATCGCGAAAGGCCTTGCGAAAGCCGGCGCTGCCGTGGCAATCGTCGGCCGCAAGGCCGACAAGCTGCAAGCCGCCACCGCGGAACTGCAAGCCATGGGCGCCAAGGTGCTGCCGGTACAGGCCGACGTTTCCGTCGAGGACGATGTCAACCGCATGGTTCAGGAGACCGTCGCCGGCCTGGGGCGCATCGACATCCTGTTCAACAACGCTGCCATCAGCTGGGGCGTCAAGCCCGAGGAAATGTCGCTGGAACTCTGGAACAAGTTCATGGCGGTGGATCTCACCTCGGTGTTCCTGTGCTCCAAGGCCTGCTACCCGGAGATGAAAAAGGCCGGGGGCGGCAAGATCGTCAACGTCGGCTCGGCGATCACCAAGAAGGGTTTCGGCAAACTGGTGCACTACGCGGCCGCCAAGGGTGGCATGGATCACATGACTCAGAGTCTGGCGCGCGCCTGGGGCCCGGACAACATCCAGGTGAACGCCCTGTTGCCCGGCCTGGTGCATACCGAGATGATGCCCTGCGAAGGCCCCGATCATCGCGGCCCGATCATCGACTACATCGTCAAGAAATCCTCGGTGGGCCGCTATGGCATGCCGGCCGATTTCGAAGGCATTTCGATCCTGCTGTCGAGCCCGGCCTCGGACTTCATCACCGGTGCCATCATCGTCGCCGATGGCGGCCTCAGCCTCGCCATCTGACCAGGAGCCCGATCATGAACCTAGACATGTTCGACCTGAGCGGCAAGGTGGCCATCGTCACTGGCGGCAACGGCGGCCTGGGCCTCGGCATTGCCAAGGGCCTCGGCAAGGCCGGCGCCAAGGTCGCGGTAGTGGGTCGCAAGCAGGACAAACTGGACCGCGCAGCCGCCGAATTGCAAGCCATGGGCATCGAGGCACTGGCGGTGCAGGCCGACGTCTCCGTCGAAGCGGACGTCGCCAAGATGGTCGAGGCCACGGTTACGCGCTTCGGGCGCATCGACATCCTGGTCAACAACGCCGCGATCAGCTACGGCGTGCGCCCCGAAGAAATGACCCTGGAAGTCTGGAACAACTTCATCGCCATCAACCTTACTTCCTGCTTCCTGTGCTGCAAGGCGGTCTATCCGGAAATGAAAAAGGCCGGCGGCGGCAAGATCATCAACATCAGTTCGATCATCACCCAGATCGGCCATCCCAAACTGGTGCATTACTCCGCGGCCAAGGGCGGCATGGACCACATGACCCAGAGCCTGGCGCGCGCCTGGGGCCCGGACAACATCCAGGTGAACGTGGTCCTGCCGGGCCTCGTCGATACCGAAATGATGCCTTGCACCGGACCCAACGCGAACCTGCGCGCGGTCAAGTACTGCTCGGAGAAATCCGCCGTCAAGCGCTTCGGTGTGCCGGAAGACTTCTGGGGGATCTCGGTCTTGCTCGCAAGCCCGGCGTCCGATTTCATCACCGGCGCCATCATCGTCGTCGACGGCGGTCTCAGCCTGGCGATGTAAAAGCCATCCATTCCCGGATGACCCACAAAAAACCCGCCTTTCGGCGGGTTTTTTGTGTTCCGGCGAACCGGGATCAGTCGGCCATGGGTGCGTCGGCGATCGGCACCGGAGCAGATTGCACGCTCTGGGCCTTGCGTTCGGCACGTTCGCCCTCTTCCAGGGCTTCCTTGATGGAGAGCTTGATGCGGCCGCGGGCATCCACGTCGAGCACCCGGACCTTGACCTTCTGGCCTTCGGACAGGTAATCGCTGACCTTTTCGACGCGCTCGTCGGCAATCTGGGAGATGTGCACCAGCCCGTCGGTTCCCGGCATGATGGTCACGAAAGCGCCGAAATCGACGATGCGGGCCACCGTGCCCTCGTAGACCTTACCCACCTCGGCCTCGGCGGTGATCTCCTGGATGCGGAACAAGGCCCGATCCAGACCCTCGCGATTGTCACAGTAGATCCGCACGGTGCCATCATCCTCGATGTCGATGGTCGCGCCGGAGTCCTCGGTGATGGAGCGGATCGTCGAGCCACCCTTGCCGATCACGTCGCGGATCTTCTCCGGATCGATCTTCAGGGTATGGAAGCGCGGCGCATTCTCCGCCACCTGGCTGCGGCTGACGGCGATCACCTTGTTCATCTCGCTGAGGATATGCAACCGTGCCGCCAGGGCCTGTTGCAGGGCGATCTCCATGATCTCCTCGTTGATGCCCTCGATCTTGATGTCCATCTGCAGCGCGGTGACGCCAGTGGCGGTACCCGCAACCTTGAAGTCCATATCGCCGAGATGGTCTTCATCGCCGAGGATATCGGTCAGCACGGCAAAGCCTTCGGTATCCTTGACCAGACCCATGGCGATCCCGGCAACCGGCGCCTTGAGTGGCACTCCGGCATCCATCAATGCCAGACTGGAGCCGCACACCGACGCCATCGAGCTGGAACCGTTGGATTCGGTGATCTCCGAGACCACGCGAACCGTGTAGGGGAACTCGTCCTCCTTGGGCAGCACCGCGGCGATACCGCGGCGCGCCAGGCGGCCGTGCCCGGTCTCGCGTCGGCTGGTCGCGCCGACGCGGCCGCATTCCCCGACCGAGAACGGCGGAAAGTTGTAGTGCAGCATGAAGCGATCGCGCCGCGAGCCCTCCAGGGCGTCGATGATCTGGGCTTCGCGGAGTGAACCCAGGGTCGCGACCACGATGGCCTGTGTCTCGCCGCGGGTGAACAGCGAAGAACCGTGCACATTGGCCAGGGCACCGATCTCGATCGCCAGCGGGCGCACCGTGCGATTGTCCCGCCCGTCGATGCGCGGCTCGCCGGCGATGATCCGGCCGCGAACAACCTTCTTCTCCAGCTTCTTGAACAGGTCGCTCACCAGGTTGGCGCTGACGCCAGCCGCGTCATCGACATGTTTCGCCATGCAGGCATCGCGCAATTCACCGATCCGGGCCTGGCGGTCCTGCTTGACGGTTATGCGATAGGCCGCAGCCAGCTCATCGCCAAGCTGATCCTTGAGCGCCTGGAGCAGTGCGCTGTGATCGGCGGCGGGCTGAAGCACCCAGCGCGGCTTGCCGGCGTCGCGCACCAGTTCGTCGATGACCTGAATCACCGACTGCATTTCCTGATGGCCGTAGAGCACCGCGCCCAGCATCAGGTCCTCGGGCAGCTCGCGGGCCTCTGACTCCACCATCAGCACTGCATCGCGGGTTCCGGCGACAACCATGTCGAGCAGAGAATCCTTCAGCTCGCTGTAGCGGGGATTGAGTAGGTAACCCTGCTCCGGGTGATAGCCCACCCGCGCCGCACCGATGGGGCCGTTGAAGGGAATGCCGGAAATCGCCAGCGCCGCCGAACAGCCGATCAGGGCCGGGATATCGGGATCGATGTCCCGATCCGCTGACATGACCGTGGCGATCACCTGGACCTCGTTGCGAAAGCCTTCCGGAAACAGCGGCCGCAACGGGCGATCGATCAAGCGACTGGTCAGCGTTTCCTTTTCGCTGGGCCGGCCTTCACGGCGGAAGAAACCGCCGGGAATGCGCCCCGTTGCATAGGTCTTTTCCTGATAGTTCACCGTGAGCGGGAAAAAATCCTGTCCGGCACGCACGTCCCGGGCACCGACCACGGTACACAGGACCACGGTCTTGTCCATGCTGCACAGCACCGCACCCGTGGCCTGCCGGGCAATGCGACCGGTTTCAAGGGTCACTTCATGTTGGCCGTACTTGAATGTCTTCTTTACCAAATTCACACGTTCACCTTTTTGGTTTGCGGCGGCGGCTCGAGCCGCCGCCCGTCAAATGCATCACCGGCGCAGGCCGAGCTTGACGATCAGTTTGCGGTAACGCTCGATGTCCTTGCGCTTCAGATAGTCGAGCAGCTTGCGGCGCTGGTTGACCATGCGGATCAAGCCACGGCGGGAATGGTGATCCTTGCCATGCTCCCTGAAATGCTGCTGGAGCTTGTCGATATTGGCGCTGAGCAGCGCCACCTGAACTTCCGGAGATCCGGTATCGCCTTCACCAATCGCGTTATCGCGAACGACTGCCGCCTTCTCTTGTGCACTCAGTGCCATTGCTCTGTCTCCAATATGCCAACGAAAAATGGGCCGACCCGTGCATATTTACAGGCCGCCCTGGATTGCTGCGACTGCCCCATGCAGCCGCAGGCATTGCTCAGTTTCCTGCGCTTCGCACCAGCCGATGCGGCTTGATGCGCCCATCTCCGGTGCCGAGTCCGAGCCCCAGAAATTCGCCTTGGGCCCGGAATACCCTCACCATCTCGCCGGCACCGACGTCACTGTGCAGCGCTTCCGGAACCGAGACCGGCTGACCACGAAGAAAATACCACGCCATGCCCTCGGTCAACTCGAGCTGGCGCCGGTCGCCGACGATCGCATCCAACGGCTTCAGCAACGCATCGAGCTCCCTGGCCGGCCGCTCTGCACGCAGCGCCTGGAGCTGGTCGAGACTCACCGCGTCCGCCTCGCCGAAGGGGCCGGATGCGATGCGACGCAGCCGGGTTACATGGGCGCCGCAACCGAGCGCCTTGCCGAGATCTTCGGCCAGTGTACGCACATAGGTGCCCTTGCTGCAGTGGATCGTCACCTCGATCTCGGGATGGATGCCACCCCGAAAGGCGTCGATCCGGAATTCGTGGACCAGAATGTTCCGTGCCGGCCGCTCGACCTCCACGCCCTGGCGTGCCAGTTCGTAGAGGGGGCGCCCATCGCGCTTGAGCGCCGAATACATCGACGGGACCTGGGTGATGGCTCCCCGGAACGGAGCTAGCGCGGCTTCCACCATATCGAGCCTGAGGTGCTCGCCACTGGTACGCGCCAGCTCGTCTCCCTGGGCATCCCCGGTAGTGGTGGCGATCCCCAGGCAGAAGGTCGCAGCATAAATCTTGTCGGCTTCGAGCAAGAACTGGGTGAATTTGGTCGCCTCGCCGAAGCAAATCGGCAGCACGCCGGTGGCCAGGGGGTCGAGGCTCCCGGTGTGGCCGGCCTTGGCAGCATCGAACAGGCGCTTTACCGTCTGCAACGCCTGATTCGAGGTAGGCCCCGTCGGCTTGTCGAGAATCAGGATGCCATTGATGGGACGCCCCCGCCTGATCCGGCCCATCAATCACCTTCCGCCTGGCGCTTGTGGTCTGCGGCAAGCGCCAAATCGATCAATGCCGCCACCTGCTGACCCCGGTCTCCCGAGCCATCGAAAATGAACGTCAGCTTGGGAATGACGCGCATCCGTATCTGCTCACCGAGACGGACGCGCAGGAATCCCGCCGCACCATTGAGCGCAGCGAGTGCGGCATCCCGTTCCGCGGCTTCGTTGACGCCAATGAAAGTCACGAACACCTTGGCGCTGCTCAGATCACGGCTGACTTCGGCGCCAGTGATATTCACCATGCCCACGCGGGGATCCTTGACCTCCATCCGCAACAGCTCGGCGAGTTCGCGTTGGAGCGCATCTGCGACCCGGTCGCTGCGCTTGAATTCCCTGGGCATCTCAGCACCTCATCAAAGCTGGCGCGCCACCTGCTTGACGTCGTAGACCTCGATCTGATCGCCGGGGCGAACGTCGTTGTAACCTTTCACGCCGACGCCACATTCAGTCCCGGCGCGCACCTCGGAAACATCGTCCTTGAAGCGACGCAGCGATTCGAGCTCACCCGAGAAGATCACCACATTGTCGCGCAACACCCGAATGGGCTTGTTGCGATGCAGCGCACCCTCGACCACCAGACAACCCGCGACCTGGCCAAACTTGGGCGATCGAAACACATCGCGAACCTCCGCGATGCCGACGATTTCCTCGCGGACCTCGGGCGCCAACATCCCCGACAGCGCCTGCTTCACGTCGTCGAGCAGGTTATAGATCACGCTGTAATAGCGGATATCTACACCCTCGGCTTCGGCCAGTCGTCGGGTCGCCGCATCGGCACGCACGTTGAAACCGAGCACCACTGCACCGGTGGTGACGGCGAGATGGATGTCGGATTCGGTCAGACCACCGATCCCGGAGCTGACGATACTGACGCCGACCTCGTCGGTGGCAAAATCGTTGAGCGCGGCCATCAACGCCTCCAAGGAGCCGCGCACATCCGCCTTGACAACAATGGGCAGCACCTTGCGTGCCTTGCCTTCGAAACCGGCGAAGACGTTTTCGAGCTTCGCCGCCTGCAAGCGGGCAACCCGTTCCTCGCGCGCCCGGGTCTGGCGCAGCTGCACGATTTCGCGGGCCTTGCGCTCGTCGCCGGTGACATAGAATTCGTCACCAGCCTGCGGCGGCACATCGAGGCCAAGGACTTCCACCGGCATCGACGGACCCACCTCGCTGACTGCTGTTCCGGCATCGCCGATCATCGCGCGCACCTTGCCGGTACTCTCGCCAGCCAGCATGAAATCGCCCTGTCGCAGGGTTCCCGCCTGCACCAGCATTGTCGCCACCACCCCTCGCGTGCGATCCAGGCGCGCTTCTATCACCACGCCACGGGCGGGCACATCGGCGGGGGCTTTCAGCTCCAGTACCTCGGCCTGCAGCAGCACTGCTTCCAGCAGGGCATCGATGCCCTCTCCGGTATGGGCAGAGACGCGCACGCACTGGGTGTCGCCACCCCATTCCTCGGGAACGACCTCGAGTGCGGACAATTCGTTGAGCACCTGATCCGGATTGGCAGCGGGTTTGTCGATCTTGTTGATCGCCACCACCAGCGGCACACCCGCGGCACGCGCGTGCTCGACGGCTTCCTTGGTCTGCGGCATCACACCGTCATCGGCGGCTACCACCAGGATCACCACATCGGTGACCCGCGCCCCGCGCGCGCGCATGGCGGTAAACGCCGCGTGGCCCGGGGTGTCCAGAAAGGTGACGCTGCCGTTGGGGGTGTCGACGTGATAGGCGCCAATGTGCTGGGTGATGCCACCGGCTTCGCCAGATGCCACCCGCGTCTTGCGGATGTAATCCAGCAGTGAGGTCTTGCCGTGATCGACGTGGCCCATGACCGTGACCACCGGCGCGCGCGGCAGCGCCTCGCCACTGGCAAGGTTGAGTGCTTCACGCAGCGACTCTTCGGCCTCGACTTCGCGTGGCGCCACAAATACGGCCTTGTGCCCCAATTCCTCCACCACCAGCACGGCTGTATCGCGATCAATCGACTGATTGATCGTGGCCATGGTGCCCATCTTCATCAATTCGCGAATCAATACATTTGCCTTGATCGCCAATTTCTGCGCCAGATCGGCGACGACGATCTGCTCTGGGATCTCTACTTCGCGCACGATCTTCCCGACAGGTTTTTGAAAAACATGGACGTTACGGGCCTGAACGGCCGGCCTCAGCGACTGCAACCGCGGCCTGCGTTCGTCATCGGCATCGTCGGCCAGCGCTACCAACGGCTCCTCACCGCGCTGTTTGCGCTGGGATTTGAGCGGTTTCTTCTTCTTGAGTTTTTCTTCCTCGGTGTCCCCGGGTTCCAGCTCGCGCTTGTCGCGCTTCCGGCCACCCTTGGCATCCGCGGCGACGGGCACATCCGTAGCCGGAATCACGGCAAACTCCGCAACAGCAGGAGCTTCCTTCTGCTCTGTCGACTGCGCTTCGTGCAATTGCCGCTCGCGTTCGACCGCTTCGGCGGCACGTTCTTCCTCGGCTCTGCGTCGCGCCTCAATGGCCGCGATCCGCCTTGCTTCCGGGTCGAGTGGAATCGCCCGCTCCGGTTTGGGAGGGGGGAGCGGCTGCGGACTGGCTTCCACCACCGTTGGCGCCTGCTGATCCTCCTCGACCGCAGCCTCCTGCGCATCGTCCTTCTTCACATAAGTGCGCTTCTTGCGCACCTCGACATTTACCGTCCGCTTGCTGGCACCAACCTTGAGCGTACTCACGGTCTTGCGGCGCAAGGTGATCTTGCGCGGTTCCTGGGCTTCCTCGCCGTGCAGGCTCTTCAGGTAGCCCAGCAGCTTCTGCTTGTCTTCATCATTGACGAGCTGCTCGGGGGACTCATGGGGCAGCCCTGCGGCCCGCATCTGCCGCAACAAGCGATCGATCGGCGCGTCGACGACTTTGGCAAGTTCACTGACAGTCAATTCAGCCATGGGTTTGGTTCCTCACTCGTGGCCTGGTCGATCAGGCTTCATCCTTCTCAAACCAGGGCGCACGTGCGGTCATGATCAATTGGGCGGCGCGCTCGGGATCCATATCTTCGATCTCCAGCAGATCGTCAACCGCCTGTTCGGCCAGATCTTCCATGGACACGACACCGCGTGCGGCCAATTTATAGGCCAGGGTGTCATCCATGCCTGCCATGGACAACAAATCCTCGGCAGGAGACGCGTCGGCCAATTCCTCTTCGGAAGCCAGCGCACGCGTCAACAAGGCATCCTTGGCGCGGGCGCGCAGTTCCTCCGCGATATCCTCGTCGAATCCCTCAATGCTCGCCAATTCCTCCAGCGGGACGTAGGCGACCTCTTCGAGTGTCGAAAACCCTTCCTCGACCAGCACCGCGGCGACGTCTTCGTCGATCCCGAGCTTGTCCATGAATTGCTCGATGGTACTGCCGGCTTCCTCTTCCTGCTTCGCCTGAATTTCATCAACGCTCATGACGTTGATTTTCCAGCCGGTTAGCTCGGAGGCCAGGCGAACATTCTGGCCACCGCGACCGATCGCCTGGGCGAGATTGTCGGACGCCACCGCCACGTCCATGGCATGGCTGTCCTCGTCCACGATGATGGACTCGACCTCCGCCGGCGACATGGCATTGATGACCAGCTGCGCCGGGTTGTCGTCCCAAAGCACGATATCGATGCGCTCGCCATCCAGCTCATTGGATACCGCCTGCACGCGCGCACCGCGCATGCCGACACAGGCACCGATAGGATCGATACGGCCATCCTTGGTCTTGACCGCGATCTTTGCCCTCGCGCCGGGATCCCTGGCAGCTGCGCGGATCTCGATGACCTGCTCGGCGATTTCGGGAACTTCGATGCGAAACAATTGCACCAGCATTTCGTTGCACTTGCGGCTCAACTGGAGCACCGGACCGCGACCTTCGAGATTGATGCTGGTGAGCACGGAGCGAACGCGGTCGTTGATGCGAAATACCTCACGACCGACCAGATCCTCGCGTGACAGCAACCCTTCCGCGTTGTTGCCGAGATCCACGATGATGTGATCACGAGTGACCTTCTTGACGATGCCGGCGAGCAATTCGCCCACCCGATGCTCGTATTGCCTGGCCACCAGGGCACGTTCGGCGTCGCGCACTTTCTGCACGATGACCTGTTTCGCAGCCTGTGCAGCGATGCGACCAAATTCCGCGTTTTCGATCTGCTCCTCGTGGATGTCGCCGACTTTCAGCGCGGGATCGACTTCATGTGCCTCTTCCACGGTGAACTGGGTGCCCAGCTCCGCCAGCTGATCGTCGCCGACGACTTCCCACCAGCGAAATGTCTGGTAGTCCCCGGTGCGGCGGTCGATGGTGACGCGGATGTTGGAATTTTCGTCGAAACGCTTTTTGGTCGCCATGGCAAGTGCCTGTTCCATGGCTTCAAAAATGACGTTCTCGGCCACGCCCTTTTCGTTGGACACAGCCTCGGCAACCAGCAGGATCTCTTTGTTCATCCCCATGCTCTCATGCGTTTCCGTGAAACCTGGGCACCAGATTTGCCCGTTCGATATCGGCAAACGGAAACACGTATTCGTGTTCGCCGCTCACCATGACAATTTCGTCATCTTCGATTGCCGTCAAGGCGCCCTGGTATTTTCGACGGCCTTCAAATGCCTTGCGCAGCTTCACGCTGACCTCGTGGCCAACAAAGCGGCGAAACTGCTCCAGATCATAGAGCGGGCGATCCAGACCTGGCGACGAAACTTCCAGCGTGTATTCGCCCAGAATCGGGTTTTCCACGTCCAGCATACTGTCCAGCTGGCGACTGACTTTCTCGCAGTCACCGATCTCAATCCCGCCTTCCTTGTCGATGTAGACGCGCAACAACCCGCGTCGACCCGCGGCAGAAAATTCGACCCCCCACAGCTCGCAGCCGAACGATTGCACCACTGGCTCGATAAGCGCGGTTAACTTGGCATCACGCGACATAGCTGCACTCACTCCCGGACAGCCCTCCGGTGCACATCGATTTCACGGGCACCAGAAAACAAAAAGCCCCTGAAACCAGGGGCTTTTTGAAACCGCCTCAACAGGCGTATTTGGTAGCGGGGGCAGGATTTGAACCTACGACCTTCGGGTTATGAGCCCGACGAGCTACCAGGCTGCTCCACCCCGCATCAACAAATCGTTCAACGTCCCGCCATCTTCCGGCGACGCTGCTTGCCATGGCCCTGATAAGCTTCATCGCAAGGGGTGCAAATTGTAAGAGCGGGCATCGCGTCAGGTCAAGAAAAATCATCCACTAACTGCCACGATCACGCCAAAAATCCTTTTTTCCGCGCGGTGACCAGGCAATCTCCGCATTGCCACGGTCATCGCAACGGGCATTGTCCGAAAAAACAGAAAAGATCCGATGGTGCCCAAGGCCGGACTTGAACCGGCACGGCTTGCGCCACTACCCCCTCAAGATAGCGTGTCTACCAATTCCACCACTTGGGCAAATGCACTCGAACCTGTACTCGCTCTTCTCGGCAACACACCGACAACCCCCCGCTCAATCACTGGGGGGTTGCCGAACTCTCCGTTGCGCCATCCTTGGTTTCCGCCGCACTATCCTTGGCGTCCGCCCCATCTTCCGATCCAACTTCTGCTCCGCCGACATTCTGGCCACCAGGCAACGGGTCGACTGCATCGGCCGTCGCTGCAGAAGGGGCGGCAGGAATTTCACTTACGCCCGATTCGACCTGAGGAATTTCCTCGATTTCCTTTGCAGGAGCATCGAGCAACCTGAGCTCAGGCGGCAGTCCATCGTCACCATCCGCCTTGTTCTTTGCCAGGATGGCAAGCCCGAGGCTGGTCAGGAAAAACAGCAGCGCAAGCCCCGCCGTCACCCGGCTGAAAAAGTTCCAGCTCCCGGCACTCCCGAACAGGGTTTGCGAAGCTCCCGCCCCAAAGGAGGCGCCCGCCTCGGCACCCTTTCCCTGCTGCAACAGCACGAAAGCGATGATCGCTATCGCGACCAAAATGTGCAGCAAGATTATCAGCGTTTCCATCAAGCCATCGCCGCCAATTCGCAGATCGCAACAAATTCAGTCGCCCGCAAGGACGCCCCTCCAACCAGCACGCCATCGATATCGGGCTGCGCCAGCAACTCGGCGGCATTCTCCGCCGTCACACTGCCACCGTACAGAATGCGCACCTGCTCTCCGCCCGTACCCAGCTCCTGCCGAATCCGGCCATGCACCGCCTGGGCGTCCGCGGACGTAGCCGCATTGCCGGTACCGATGGCCCATATCGGTTCATAAGCGATCACCGCGCCGCGCATCTCCGGCGGCACCTCGCCCGCTCCAATCAAGCCCACTGCTGCGAGCTGGTTGCGCAACGTCGGCCAGGTTTGGCCTGCCCCGCGCTGAATCGCATCTTCGCCAATGCACAAGACCGGGGTGAGCCCAGCGCCGACCACCATAGCAAACTGCCTGGCAACCCGGGCGTCGTCCGCACCAAACAGCGCCCGGCGCTCGGAGTGCCCTACCAGCACATAACGGCAACCGACCTCGGCGAGCATGGCAACAGCCACCTCTCCGGTAAAGGCACCGCTCTCGTATTCGCTGACGTGCTGCGCACCCATCCGCAGCCCGATCGCCGCCAAGCGCTGCGCCATTTCGCCGAGATAGACAAATGGCGGACACACGACGATCTCAACGCTGGTGTCTCTGTCGAGCCCCTGGACTACTGACTCCAGCAACTGGGCAATGAACCGCCTGGAGCCGTTCATCTTCCAATTGCCAATCACCAAGGGATTACGCATGGTTCACGTCAAAAAGGCGGCGAATAGTAGCCAGTTTGGCCGGGGTTAACAAGAAAAATCCCTCTCCCAAGCAACCGATTCGGCTTCTATCCAGCCTGGGATGCAACCACATCGGCCAATTCGCTCGCGAGCTGCCGCACCAATTCGGCATCTTCTCCCTCCACCATCACCCGCACCACGGGCTCGGTACCCGACGGCCGCAGCAGCACGCGCCCCCGTCCGGCCAATCTCTCTTCCGCGCTCATCACCGCCGCGGCGGTCTTCGGACAGTCGCCAAGAGTTTGCCCGCGACTGATCGCGACATTGACCATCGTTTGCGGCAGTTTCGTCATTCCCCTGCGCAGTTCTTTCAGAGGGCACTCGCGCTCGGCGAGGACGCGCAGAACCTGCAATGCGGCCACCAACCCATCGCCAGTGGTGGTCAGATCGCCGCAGATGATGTGTCCGGAATTTTCCCCACCGAGCAACCAGCGATTCTCCGCCATCGCCTCGATGACATAGCGATCGCCAACGGCAGTTCGCACAAAGGGCACCTGCAACTCGGCCAATGCCAGCTCCAATCCGTAGTTGCTCATCAGGGTTCCCACCACCCCGTTGCAGCCGCCGGATGCCTGACGATGAGTCGCGAGGATATAGAGCAGTTCATCGCCGTCCAGGAGGTCTCCCGTGGCATCGACGAAAATCACGCGATCTCCATCGCCGTCGAAGGCAACACCCAGATCGGCACCGCGATTGACCACCTCCCGTTGCAGGCGCGCCGGATGCATCGATCCGCACTCGTGATTGATGTTGAGGCCATCGGGCTCGACGCCAATGGGGTGAACATGGGCGCCCAACTCCGTGAGCACGTCCGGAGCGACGTGATAGGTTGCGCCGTTGCCACAATCGACGACGACATCCAGCCCGCCAAGATGAAACCCGAACGGCAGCGTGCCCTTGCAAAATTCGATGTAGCGCCCGGCGGCGTCGCCGATCCGGCTGGCCCGGCCGAGCCGCTCGGAAACCACCGTCGCCATGTCCTGATCCAGGTATTCTTCGATCTCGGCCTCGACGGCGTCCGCCAGCTTGCGCCCATCGGTACCGAAGAACTTGATGCCGTTGTCGTCAAAGGGATTGTGCGAAGCACTGATCACGATCCCGGCAGCGGCCCGAAAGGTTCGGGTCAGATACGCGATCGCCGGGGTCGGCATCGGCCCCAAGAGGCTGACATCCACGCCAGCGGCGATGATGCCGGCCTGCAGGGCGGATTCGAACAGGTATCCAGAAATTCTCGTGTCCTTGCCGACCAGGATCCGCTTCCGACCGCGGCCCTGGCCCTGGCCAAACACCCGACCTGCCGCCCAGCCCAGGCGCAGCACGAAATCCGCGGTGATGGGATGCTCCCCTACCCGGCCGCGAATGCCATCGGTGCCAAAAAATTTCCGCTCCGTCACGCTCGCTCCACCATCTTCCGCGGCGGCAAATCGCCCACCGCGGCAAAAATTCTCAATGCATCGACCGTCGCGGCGACATCATGTACGCGGAGGATGGCAGCGCCCCGCAGGGCCGCCACCATGGCCAAGGCCACGCTGCCAGCACGCCGCTGCGCCACCGGACGGCCGGTCAACTCGCCGATCATCCGCTTGCGCGACAAACCCACCATCACCGGTATCCCGGGCGATGAAATCTCCCCCAGCTTACCCAGCAAGGCCAGATTGTGAGCGAGCGTCTTGCCAAAGCCGAACCCCGGATCGACCAGCAACCGATCGCGCGCCAACCCCGCTGCCACACAGGCCTGCACGCGCTCGGCGAGAAAGTCGCGCACCTCGGCAACCACATCCTGGTACTGGGGATCTGCCTGCATGGTCGCCGGCTCGCCACGCATATGCATCAGGCAGACGGGCAAGCCCGCCGCTATGGCCGCCGCAACCGCCCCTGGCCGGCGCAGCGCGCGGACATCGTTGATCAGCGCCGCGCCCGCGCCAGCCGCGGCGCATATCACTCCCGGACTGCTGGTATCCACGGAAATCGGCATCGGAAACCGTCGCGCCAACGCCTCGACAACCGGGATCACCCGCTCCAGTTCCTCGTCCTCTGGCACCGGCACGGCACCGGGACGCGTCGATTCGCCCCCCACGTCGAGCAGGTCGGCACCCGCCGCCACGCACCTAGCCGCGTAATCGACCACCCGATCGAGAAGCGGGCCCGCGACGCCATGGAGCCGCCCGCCATCGTAAAAGGAGTCCGGAGTGACATTGAGAATGGCCATCACCAGCGGCCCGCCGGTGGCCGGCAGGGGCATCAGACGCGGCCGGGCCGCTTCCGGACCGCCGCCGATCCGCTCGACCGTCAACGGACTACTTGCCGGGTACCGGCCCGCCGATCACCGATTCGCCGCCGTCGCGCGTCGCCGCACCGGTGCCACGATCGAAATTGCCGTCATGCCAATCCCGCGGGGGTCGAACCGGACGCCGCGCCATCAGGTCGTCCACCTGATCGGAATCCAGGGTTTCATACTCCATCAACGCCGCCTTCATGGCGTGAAGAATGTCGATGTTTTCCTCGATCAGACGCCTCGCGGTGCCATAGCACTCGTCGATGATCTGCCGCACCTCCTCGTCGATCTGCTGGGAGGTATTGCCGGAGAAATTCCGCCCGCCACCAAAGGGCTGGGCGGCACCCTCTTCCTCGCCGTAGAGAATTGGCCCCAGGCGCGCCGACAATCCCCACCGGGTCACCATGGCCCGCGCCAGCTGACTGGCGCGCTCGATATCGTTCGAGGCTCCGGTGGTCACGCCATCGGGACCATGGATCAGCTCCTCGGCGATGCGCCCTCCGAACAGGCTGCACACCATGCTGATGAGCTTGCGGCGACTCAGGCTGTACTGATCCTCCTCCGGCAGGAACTGGGTAACGCCCAGAGCGCGGCCTCGCGGAATGATGGTCACCTTGTGCACCGGATCGTGCTCCGGCGTCAGGCGCCCAACGATGGCGTGCCCAGCCTCGTGGTAGGCGGTATTGGCCTTTTCCTCCTCGGACATGACCATGGAGCGGCGCTCGGCACCCATCATGATCTTGTCGCGGGCCTTCTCGAATTCCTCCATGGTGACCAGGCGCCGGTTGGCGCGTGCGGCGAAGAGCGCGGCCTCGTTGACCAGATTGGCCAGATCGGCGCCGGAAAACCCCGGCGTACCCCGGGCCAGGACGCCCAGATTGACGCGCTCGTCGAGCGGCACCTTGCGCACATGCACCTTGAGAATCTGCTCGCGGCCACGGATGTCCGGCAGGCCGACGAAGATCTGGCGATCGAAGCGGCCCGGGCGCAGCAGCGCCTTGTCGAGCACGTCGGGACGGTTGGAGGCGGCGATCACGATCACGCCTTCGTTGCCCTCGAAACCATCCATTTCGACCAGCAACTGGTTGAGGGTCTGCTCGCGCTCGTCGTTGCCGCCCCCCCAGCCACCGCCACGTGCGCGACCCACCGCGTCGATTTCGTCGATGAAGACGATGCAGGGCGCCTGCTTCTTGGCCTGCTCGAACATGTCGCGCACCCGCGACGCACCCACCCCCACGAACATCTCGACAAAATCCGAGCCGGAAATGGAAAAGAACGGTACCCGGGCTTCGCCGGCAATGGCACGGGCCAGCAGCGTCTTGCCGGTACCGGGCGGCCCGGACATCAGTACCCCGCGCGGAATGCGGCCACCCAGGCTCTGAAACTTGCTCGGGTCACGCAGGAATTCCACCAGTTCGCGCACGTCTTCCTTGGCTTCATCGACACCGGCGACATCGGCGAAGGTGGTCTTGATCTGATCCTCGCTCAGCAATCGCGCCTTGGACTTGCCGAAGCTCATGGGCCCGGAACGGCCGCCGCCCATGCCTCCCTGCATCTGGCGCATGAAGAACATGAAGATGCCGACGATCAGCAGGATCGGAAATGCCGCCAGGAACAGCTGCTGCCAGAAGCTCGCCTTGTCGGGTTCGCGCCCCTCGACATTGACGTTGTTGTTGAGCAGGTCATTCATCAGGCCGCTGTCGTAGACATCGGGACGAATGGCGCGGAACTTGGCGCCGTTGTGGCGCTCGCCTTCGATTTCGACGCCATCGATGACCACGCTGCGCACCTGACCGTTCTGCACCTCATCGACGAAATTGGTGTAGGTGATGGTTTCCGGCGTCGGCCCGCCCTTGAAATTCTGGAAGATCGACAGCAATACCGCCGCGATGATCAACCACAGAACCAGATTTTTTGCCATTTCGCTCACTGTATCGTCCTCGCAGACGGAGGCGGCTGCACCGGTCGGCGGCCAACTTCCTTCCTAGCGACCTGAATTCGATTATAGCGGCATCCCGCCGGCAGACGCCCCCCGGAATCCTTCCGCCACCCAATACACCTCGCGGGATTCCGCTCGCGATGCCTCCGGCTTGCACACCCGCACCTGCCGGAACGCCTTGCGGACCTCCCTGAGCAGGACATCCGAGCCTTCGCCCTGAAACACCTTGGCAACCCAGACCCCGCCGGGTTTCAGAAACTCCCGGGCAAATTCCAGGGCCAGCTCCACCAGATACATCGCCCGCGGTTGATCGACGCTGCGCATGCCACTGATATTGGGCGCCATGTCGGAAATTACAACATCGATGGCCGCGCCACCGATGGCATCGCGCAAGGTCGCAAGCACCTCGGCGTCGGTGAAATCACCCTGCACGAACCAGACCCCCGGGACCGGCGCCATCGGCAACAGATCGCATGCCCACACCTGGCCCTGGGGGCCCACGCGCTCGGCCGCCACCTGCGACCAGCCGCCCGGCGCCGCGCCCAGATCAACGACCCGTTGGCCGGGCCGCAGGATCCGGTAGCGCCGATCAAGTTCGAGGAACTTGTAGCTGGCGCGGGAGCGATAACCCTCGCGGCGCGCGGCCAGCACATAGGGATCCGCCTCGTGTTGCGCCAACCAGCGCCGACTGCTGCCCTTTTTGGCCTTGGTCATGACTGCTTCTGCTAAAATTCCGCGCCCTTCGCCGAGTACACCACATGCGCCTCGACAACGACACCAGAAAATGGTTGCGCCGAATCGGTCACGGGCTAAACCCGGTGGTGACGCTGGGCGAAAAGGGGCTCACCGAGAGCGTGCAAGCCGAACTGGAGCGCGCCCTGAGTGACCATGAGTTGATCAAGATCCGCATTCCGGGGCCGGACCGGGAGCGGCGTCGGCAGCTCACCGAGACCATCGCCACCAGTACCGGCGCCGAGCCAGTGCAGACCATCGGCCATGTGGTACTGCTCTATCGCAAGGCAACGCGACCCGATCCACGCCTGTCCAACCTGTTGCGCCACGGCGGCAATGGCAAGGCCTGATCCATCAAGGCCTGACCGAGCAAGGCCTGATCGGCCTCCGAGAACCCGCGCTTTCCGCTCGATCAACACGGATCAGCACCCGCAACGCTGCCGTTAAGCACCGGCACCGCGCCTGAAGGCGCGGCGCCGGAACCGGATTGATCCCGCTGAAGCGGACCTCAGTTCCCTTTCGCGGACGGAAACCGGGCCGGGCGCTTCTCCTTCACCGCAGCCACGCCTTCAGCGGCATCGGGACTCAGGAAGCACTGCATTTCCATGCGCAGGGAGTTATCGAAAATCGGTCCAGCCTGCTTGATCCAGCCGTTGAGGGTGCTCTTGGTACCGCGGATCGCCTGCTGCGCTCCGGCCGCCAGCTGATCGGCAATCGCCAGGGCGCGCGGCAGCACCTGATCCTGCGGGCAACACAGGCTGACCAGCCCGATGCGTTCCGCTTCCTTGCCGTCGATGAATTCCGCGGTCATCAGGTAGTACTTGGCCTTGGCCATGCCGCAGAGGAGCGGCCAGATGATGGCGGCATGATCGCCTGCCCCCACGCCCAGCTTGACGTGGCCATCGGTGATCTTGGCGGTCTCGGACATGATGCTGATGTCGGCCATGATGGCGACCGCGAGGCCGGCACCGACCGCCACCCCGTTGATCGCGGAGACGATCGGCTTCTCCAGATCCAGCATCCGGTAGACGATGTCGGCGGCTTCCTTCTGGATCTGCCGCACCTTGTCGGCCTTGCCCACCACCCCTTCGATCCAGCTCAGATCGCCGCCAGCGGAAAACGCCTTGCCGGCGCCGGTGACCACCACCACGTTGGTCTCGTCGTCACGCGCCACCGTGTCCCAGACCTGGGTCAGCTCCCAGTGCAGGCGGCCATTGGTGGCGTTCATCACCTCCGGACGGTTGATGGTGATGACGAGCACGCCATTGGGTTTGTGTTCGAACAGCAGGTATTGGTAATCCGCGTAATTCATGGTGTCTCCACGAGTCGGGTTGAGAAGAGGTCCGGCGGCGGCCGTCCCGACCACTGCTTCAAGCTGTCTGGAGCCGTAGCCGGTTGTCCGAAGCCTTGGCCGGGATTGTTCCGCACGAGTACTTGCTCAAGACGAGCACTTGCTCAGGGCGAGTACTTGCACAGCTCCGGATCCAGCGTCATGCCGCTGTCGAGCTGGACGCCGCAGGTATTGAGCGCCATCGACACCAGATTGTACTGGCCGACGGTGAACACGATATCGAGCAGTTGCTCGGTCGAATAGAACGGTTGCAGACCCTTCCAGGTGGCATCGCTGATGAAGGCATCGGCATGCAACTCGTCGGTGGCACGCAGCAACAGACGCTCCGCTTCGGTCCAGCCGTCGGCATCGCCGCCACGCTTGATGCGCTCGATTTCCTCGGCGCTGAGATCACACTCCAGGCCGATGAGGAAATGCTGGCCCCATTCGTAGCCGGATTTGCACAGCCAACCGATGCGCAGGATCAGGATCTCGCGATCGCGCAGGGTCAACGTCGACTTGCCCATGATGTGATTGGCGAAAGCCAGCCAGCGCTTGCCCAGCTTGGGATGATTGGCCAGGGTCTTGAAGATGTTGAGGATGCGATTGTTGACCCGCAGGCCCCCAAAGATCTCGCGCTGCTCGTCGGTCCAGGTTTCGGGTTCCACCGGCGGAACCCGGGGTGCTTTCAGACGCATATTGACCTCTGCTTTGCTGTCACCGTCGTTACGGGAATTGTCGTTATGGAAGCTGTCGTTATGGAAGCTGTCGTTATGGAAGTCGTCGTTATATGAAAGCTGTCGTTGTATGCAAAGCTGTCGTCGCGAGGCTTGCCGTCATTGCGGTGGTCAGCGCGGGAACCCTCAGCGCACGCACGTTCACCGGGCGCTTTCCGGCACCGCAAGGCGTGCCAGCCATTCAGGCTTCGTAGGCCACCCGGTCGATCTCGTATTCGACGGTACCGGACGGGGTCTGTACCGCAACCTCATCGCCTTCGCGCTTGCCGATCAGGGCGCGGGCAATCGGCGATTGATAGGAAATCTTGCCGGAGCGGACATCGGCCTCGTCGTCGCCGACGATCCGATAGACGTGAGTCTGGTCGGTGTCGAGGTTGATCACCGTCACCGTGGCGCCAAAGATCACCTTGTCGTCCTGCGGCAGCTTGGCGACATCGATGATCTGGGCATGGCTCAGCTTGCCCTCGATGTCCTGGATGCGCCCCTCGACGAAACTCTGCTGCTCGCGGGCCGCATGATATTCGGCATTTTCCTTGAGATCGCCGTGGGCCCTGGCCTCGGCGATGGCCGCGACGATGCGCGGCCGCTCCACGCGCTTGAGCTGCTCCAGCTCAGCACGCAGGCGCTCGGCACCGGCCGCGGTCATGGGAACCTTGTTCACGCTTTCACTCCGGCATGCAATTCCTGCAGGCTGCGCACCGCATTCACCGGTCCATGGCGCAGGGCCATGCACACCGCCCGACCACCGGCCAGCGTGGTGGTGTAGTACACCCCCTTGCTCTCGGCGCTGGCCCGGATGGCAGCCGAATCGGCGATCGCCTTGCGGCCCTCGGTAGTGTTCACGATCAGGTCGATCTGGCCATTCTTGATCATGTCCACGACGTGCGGCCGGCCTTCCTTGACCTTGTTGACCACCTCGACGGGAATGCCCGCCGCGGCGACCAGGTCGGCGGTGCCCCTGGTGCAGACCAGGCGAAAGCCGAGCTCGTGAAGCTCGCGGGCTACCGCCACCACGTCGGGGCGGTCGCGGTCGCGGACGCTGACGAACGCGGTGCCACCGGGTGCCGGCAGGACATCACCGGCACCGAGCTGGGCCTTGGCGTAGGCCTCGGCAAAGGTAGCGCCGACCCCCATCACCTCGCCGGTGGATTTCATCTCCGGGCCGAGGATGGGATCGATGCCCGGAAACTTGTTGAACGGGAACACGGCCTCCTTGACGCTGAAGTAGTCAGGGATGATTTCCCTGGTAACCCCTTGTTCGGCAAGCGTCTTCCCCGCCATGCAACGAGCCGCGACCTGAGCCAGTGACACGCCGATGCACTTGGACACGAAAGGCACCGTGCGCGAGGCGCGCGGGTTGACCTCGATGACGTAGATCGCGCCGTCCTGCCAGGCCAGCTGCACGTTCATCAGGCCGCACACGCCCAGCTCGCGGGCCATGGCCTCCACGACGGCGCGCATGCGCTCGATGACTTCGCCCGGCAGGCTGTAGGGGGGCAGCGAGCAGGCGGAGTCGCCGGAGTGGATGCCGGCCTGCTCGATGTGCTGCATGATGGCGCCGACCACCACGTCGCGGCCATCGGCCACCACGTCGATGTCCACTTCCACGGCCGCCGCCAGAAAATGGTCGAGCAGGACGGGAGCCTCTTCCGACACCGCCACCGCCTGCTGCATGTAGCGCAGCAGTTCGTCCTCGGCATAGACGATCTCCATGGCCCGCCCGCCGAGCACATAGGACGGCCGCACCACCAGCGGATAGCCGATCCGGGCCGCCGCCTCGACCGCGGCCGGAACCGAGCGCACCGTGGCATTCGGCGGCTGCAACAGGCCGAGCTTGTCGATCATCTGCTGGAAGCGCTCGCGATCCTCGGCGCGATCGATGGCGTCGGGGCTGGTGCCGATGATCGGCACCCCGGCGGCTTCGAGCGCCCGCGCGAGCTTCAGCGGGGTCTGCCCGCCGAACTGCACGATCACCCCTTCCGGCCGTTCGAGGCGGACGATCTCGAGCACGTCCTCCAAGGTCACCGGCTCGAAATAGAGGCGGTCGGAGATGTCGTAATCCGTGGACACGGTTTCCGGGTTGCAGTTGACCATGATGGTCTCGAAACCGTCGGCACGCATGGCGAGCGCCGCATGCACGCAGCAATAATCGAATTCGATGCCCTGGCCGATGCGGTTGGGACCGCCGCCCAGCACCAGGATCTTGCGCCGTGCGCTGGGTTCGGCCTCGCACTCCTCCTCGTAGGTGGAATACATATAGGCGGTATCGGTGGCGAACTCGGCGGCGCAGGTATCGACGCGCTTGTAGACCGGATACAGCCCCAGGGCGTGACGCTGCTCGCGAACCTCGGCTTCCTTGCAGCCCAGCAGCCGCGCCAGACGGGCATCGGCAAAACCCTTGCGCTTGAGGCGATAGAGGGTGTCACGGTCGAGATCGGCAACCTGGCTGCCGGCCAGCGCCTGTTCCTCCCGCACCAGATCCTCGATCTGCACCAGAAACCAGGGGTCGATGGCGGTGGCGCGTTGCACCTCGTCGCGGCCGATGCCAGCGCGGAAGGCATCGGCGACGTACCACAGCCGCTCGCAACCGGAGCCGGCGAGCTGCTCGCGGATGGTGGCGAGGCCATCCGAGCTGGTCGCATCGACCTTCTCGTCGAAACCGCTGACCCCGACCTCCAGGCCGCGCAACGCTTTCTGCAGCGACTCCTGAAAGGTGCGGCCGATGGCCATGACCTCACCCACCGATTTCATCTGGGTGGTCAGGCGGGGATCGGCCTGGGCGAACTTCTCGAACGCGAAGCGCGGCACCTTGGTGACCACGTAATCGATGCTGGGCTCGAAGGACGCCGGCGTGGCACCGCCGGTGATTTCGTTGCGCAGCTCGTCGAGGGTATAGCCGATGGCCAACTTGGCCGCCACCTTGGCGATGGGAAAACCGGTCGCCTTGGAAGCCAGGGCCGAGGACCGCGACACCCGCGGGTTCATCTCGATCACCACCAGCCGGCCATCCGCGGGATTGACCGCGAACTGGACATTGGAGCCGCCGGTCTCGACGCCGATCTCGCGCAACACCGCGATCGCGGCGTCGCGCATGATCTGGTATTCCTTGTCGGTCAGCGTCTGCGCCGGCGCCACGGTGATGGAGTCACCGGTGTGGATCCCCATGGGATCGAGGTTCTCGATCGAGCAGACGATGATGCAGTTGTCGTTGCGATCCCGCACCACCTCCATCTCATACTCTTTCCAGCCGATCAGGGATTCATCGATCAGCAGTTCCCTGGTTGGCGACAGGTCCAGCCCGCGCTTGCAGATCTCCTCGAACTCCTCGCGGTTGTAGGCGATGCCGCCGCCCGAGCCACCCATGGTGAACGACGGTCGGATCACGCAGGGGAAGCCGAAGCGGTCGAGTGCCTGGAGCGCTTCTTCCAGACTGTGGGCGATCATCGACCGCGGCGTCTCCAGGCCCACGGCCTTCATCGCCTTGTCGAAGCGCTCGCGGTCTTCAGCCTTGTCGATGGCATCGCGGGTGGCGCCAATCATCTCCACCCCGTATTGCTCCAGCACGCCTTCGCGAGCGAGGTCCAGGGCGCAGTTGAGCGCGGTCTGGCCACCCATGGTCGGCAACAGGGCATCGGGGCGTTCTTTCGCGATGATGGCCGCTACCGTGCGCCATTCCACCGGCTCGATGTAGGTGGCATCCGCCATCGCCGGGTCGGTCATGATGGTGGCCGGATTGGAATTGACCAGGATGACCCGGTAGCCCTCCTCACGCAGCGCCTTGCAGGCCTGGGCGCCGGAGTAATCGAATTCACAGGCCTGGCCGATGACGATGGGACCGGCACCGAGGATGAGAATGCTGCGGATGTCGTCGCGTCTGGGCATGTAGCTCCCGCTGTTGCCGGTCAGCCGGCCCGATGCCGGGCCATGAGATCGATGAAATGGTCGAACAAGGGCGCCACATCGTGGGGCCCGGGACTGGCTTCGGGATGCCCCTGAAAGCCGAATGCCGGGCAGTCGGTGCGCTCGATGCCTTGCAGCGAGCCGTCGAACAACGAGCGATGGGTAGCGCGCAGCTCGGCCGGCAGGCTGGCTTCGTCCACCGCAAAGCCGTGGTTCTGGCTGCTGATCATCACCGTGCCGCGAGCCAGATCCTGCACCGGATGGTTGGCACCGTGGTGCCCGAATTTCATTTTCAGTGTGCGCGCGCCCGAGGCCAGCGCCAACAGCTGATGGCCCAGGCAGATGCCGAACACCGGCACCCGCGCAGCGAGAATTTCCCGGATCGCAGCGATCGCGTAGTCACAGGGTTCGGGATCACCGGGGCCATTGGACAGGAACACGCCATCCGGTCGTTGCGCCAGCACTGCGGCGGCCGGGGTCTTGGCCGGCACCACGGTCAACTCGCAGCCACGATCCACCAGCATGCGCAGAATGTTGCGCTTGATGCCAAAGTCGTAGGCCACCACGCGGTAACGCCCGGGCTCGGCAGGTTCGGCATGGCCCACGCCCAGGCGCCAGGAGCCGCTGCGCCAGGGATAGGTTGCGGAGGTAGAGACCTCCTGCGCGAGATCGAGCCCCTGCAAGCCACCGAAGGCGCGGGCCGCGGCGAGCGCGCGATCGAAATCGATGTCGCCGGCCATCAGGCAGCCATTCTGCGCGCCAGTCTGGCGCAGGTGGCGGGTAAGGCGCCGGGTGTCGATATCGGCGATGCCCAGGATCCCGTGGCGCCTGAGGTAGGCGTCGAGGGTTTCTTCGCAGCGGTAGTTGCTGGCCAGCAGGGGCAGGTCGCGAATCACCAGCCCGGCGGCCCAGACGGCGCCGGATTCCGCATCCTCGGCATTGACGCCGACGTTGCCGATGTGGGGATAAGTCAGGGTGACGATCTGGCGCGCGTAAGAGGGATCGGTGAGGATCTCCTGATAGCCCGTCTGCGCGGTATTGAAGACGACCTCCCCGACGGAGAGCCCCTCCGCACCAATGGCGCTGCCGCGAAACGCGGTGCCATCGGCGAGGACCAGGATGGCGGGCGGACGGCACAACGGGCTGCTCAACGTAATCTCCGACGGTCTGGAAGGCCGGGCAACGAGCCTGGCTGCTCCTCAGGCGGCAAATCCGGGCTGTAAAAAAGCGAGATGAAGTCTCGCTTCATCTCGCTTCCCGAATGCTCCGAGGTGGCCGGCCGCTGCGCCCCGATCAGCTATCAAACGCCGCGGATTCTAGGCTATTGCGCCCCAGGCCGTCCAGTGTGAAATGGGTGGAACAGGCTCAAAGCATCGCATCGAGATGCGTGGCGATGCACTCGGTTACCCCCGCCAGGTCGTGCCAATGCGGGTGATGCCGCCAGCCGGGGACGACCTCGATGCGGCGCCATTGCGGCGCCACGGCGCCTGCAACCAGCTCGAGGTTGGGCAGATAACCATATTCATCCCGATCGCCGACCACCACGGCCACCGGACGCGCAATTTGCTCGAGCAGCGCCCGGTAGCGTGCTTCCATGCGGTGATCCGCAGTCTCGGAGATCCAGCCCTGAAACAGGCTGTCGGTGTTGGCGCCATGGTATTTCTCCAGGGCCACGCGCAGCTTGCCGGATTCCCAGGCCGCAATGGCCCCGGCCAAACCCTGTTGTGCGACCTCGTGCATCACCAGTTGCGGTGCGATGGCAACGGCCGCACGCACCACTCCGGGATGCAGTGCCGCGGCGAGCAGCGCCAGACAGCCACCATAGCTGTGGCCCACCAGCACCGCGGCATCGACGCCGGTGGCAGCCAATACGTCGCCGAGCGTGGCGCCGGCTTCATGCAGGCGATGCTCGGCCACCTTGGGCAGTTCCAGCGGGTCGGAGCCGCCATGACCCCAGCGTTCATAGACCAGACCGGGCAGACCGGTGGCCACGACCAATGCCTCGGGCAATCCACGCCACATCGCGATGCAATCCAGGCCGCCGTGCAGGAACACCAGCGTCGGCTGGCCCGGAACGATGTCGCCCAACACCCGCGCCACCAACCGGTGCCCGCCGGCGCGCAACTCGAGATCGCTGACTTTCATGCCCGTCTCACTGTTACCCGCGTATCCGTCTCGCCGTCACCGGCATGCCCGCCCCGCCGTCACCGGGCCGCCGATCACTCACGCAGCCCCAGCACGTCCTGCATGTCGTACTGCGCCGCCGGCCGTCCGCACAGCCACACCGCCGCACGCACTGCTCCGCGGCCAAAGGCCATGCGGCTGGAAGCCTTGTGGGTGATCTCGATCCGCTCGCCGTCGGCCGCGAACAGCACCGTATGATCGCCGACGATGTCCCCGGCGCGCACCGAGCTGAAGCCGATCTCGGTGCGGGTGCGGGCACCGGTCTGGCCCTCGCGGCCATGCACCGCCACCTCACGCAGATCGCGCCCCAGCGCGGCGGCCACCACCTCGCCCATGCTGAGCGCGGTGCCGGACGGTGCATCCACCTTGTGGCGATGGTGCGCTTCGTAGATCTCGATATCCGAGTCCTCGCCGATGATCCGCGCGGCGATGTCCAGCAAGCGGAAGCAGAGATTGACCCCGGTGCTGAAATTGGACGCCATGCAGCGGGGAATGCCCGCGGTCAGCGCATCCAGCTCGGCACGCTGGGCGGCGTCGAAGCCGGTGGTACCGATCACCATGGCCTTGCCGCGCGCCGCGCAGACCCGCGCGTGGGCGAGCGTCGCCACCGGCGCGGTGAAATCGATCAGCACGTCGCAATCCGCGATGACCTGGCCGATGTCATCCGCGACCAACACCCCGGCCGCTTCCAGCCCGGCGAGCACCCCGGCGTCGCTGCCGATGGCCGCCGCGCCGGGCCGTTCCAATGCCGCGCCGAGTTGCGCCCCGGGATGATTGGCTATCGCCTCGATCAACACCCGCCCCATACGCCCGGCTGCGCCGGCAACACCTATACGAATCATTGAGTTGCCTCAGATTGTTCTGATCAATTCCACCATTGGACTGCGACCGCCTGAGGATGATTTCCAGGGGGCGCTCAGCGGGTGAAGCCTTCTCATTTGATGAAGCCTACTCAGCGAGTGAAACCTTCTCAGCAAGTGAAGCCTTCTCAGCGGGTGAAGCCTTCGAAGAATTTTTTCGCGGTGTCGAACCAGGAACTCTCCCGCGGCGAGTGGCCGCCGCCCTCGAGGCTGGCACGAAACGCCTGCAACAGATCCTTCTGTGCGCCGGACAGATTTACCGGCGTTTCCACCACCACCCGGCACAGCAGATCGCCGGGGCCACCACCGCGCACCGGCACGATGCCCTTGCCGCGCAGCCGGAACAAGCGCCCCGTCTGGGTCTCGGCAGGAATCTTCAGGTTCACCCGACCGGTAAGGGTGGGCACTTCCAGCTCGCCGCCGAGCGCCGCATCGACGAAGGAAATCGGCACCTCGCAGTAGAGATCGGCGCCATCACGCTGAAAGATGGGGTGCTGCTTGACCACCACCTGGACATAGAGATCGCCGGACGGCCCGCCGTTGGGGCCCGCCTCGCCCTCGCCCGAGAGGCGGATGCGGTCGCCGGTATCGACGCCGGGCGGCACCTTGACCGACAGGGTGCGGCTCTCCTCGATGCGACCGCGCCCATGGCAGCCCGCGCAGGGATCGGAGATCACCCGACCGCGGCCGCGGCAGCTCGGGCAGGTCTGCTGCACCGCAAAGAAGCCCTGGGAGCGGCGCACCTGGCCACTGCCCTGACAGGTGCCGCAGAGGATCGGCGCGGTACCCTGGCGCGCGCCACTGCCATCGCAGGTGGTGCAGACGGCGAGCGTCGGCACCTTGATACGACTGGTGGTGCCCTGCGCGGCCTCCTCGAGCGTCAGCTCCAGGTCGTAGCGCAGATCGCTGCCGCGCACCGGGCCACCGCGCCGTCCGGCGCCGAAGATGTCGCCGAACACATCGCCGAAGATGTCGCTGAAGCTGGCGCCACCGGCGGCACCCTGGCCGCCACTGCCATCCACCGCGGCGTGGCCGAACTGGTCGTAGGCCGAGCGCTTGCTGCTGTCGGAGAGGACTTCGTAGGCCTCGGTGGCCTCCTTGAACTTGCCTTCGGCGTCGGGATCATCGGGATTGCGATCGGGGTGGTACTTCATCGCCACCCGGCGATAGGCCTTCTTGATCTCGCCCTCGCCCGCATCGCGCGCCACGCCCAGCACTTCGTAGTAATCCCGTTTCGCCATGACTTCTGTCGCTCGTCTCGTGATGGCGGCGCCGGCATCGCCGCACAATTTGCAGTCCTTTCATAGCAAAGACGCAGGCCAAGGCCTGCGTCTGGTACTCCCCGGAAGACAACGCCCGGTTCGTGTTACTTGCGCTTGTCGGCGTCGTCCACTTCCTCGAACTCGGCATCGACCACATCGCCCTGGGCAGCGGATTCCGCCTGGGCGCCGCCGCCCTCCTGCGGCTGCTGGGCCGTGGCCTCGGCATAGAGCTTCTGCGCCAGCGCGGCGGAGGCCTGGGACAACTTGCCGGCCGCCGCCTCGATGGCGTCCTTGTCGTCGCCGTGGAGCACGCCTTCCACCTCGGCCAGCGCGGACTCGATGGCAGTGCGCTCCTCGGCGCTGGCCTTGTCACCCGCCTCTTCCAGGGTCTTGCGCGCAGCGTGGGCCAGGCCGTCGGCCTGGTTGCGGGCCTGCACCAGCGCCTCGAACTTGCGGTCGGCCTCGGCGTTGGCTTCGGCGTCCTTGATCATCTTCTGCACTTCGTCCTCGGAAAGCCCCGAGGACGCCTTGATGACGATGGACTGCTCCTTGCCCGTGGCCTTGTCCTTGGCGGACACGTTGAGAATGCCGTTGGCGTCGATGTCGAACGACACCTCGATCTGCGGCATGCCGCGCGGCGCCGGGGGAATGTCGGAAAGATCGAACTTGCCCAGCGACTTGTTCTGCGCCGCCTGCTTGCGCTCGCCCTGCACCACGTGAATGGTCACCGCGGTCTGGTTGTCGTCGGCGGTGGAGAAGGTCTGCGATTTCTTGGTCGGAATCGTGGTGTTCTTCTCGATCAGCGGGGTCGCCACGCCGCCCATGGTCTCGATGCCAAGCGTCAGCGGAGTGACGTCGAGCAGCAGCACGTCCTTGACGTCGCCGGACAGCACCGCGCCCTGCAGGGCCGCGCCCACCGCCACCGCCTCATCGGGGTTGACGTCCTTGCGCGGCTCCTTGCCGAAGAACTGGGACACCCGCTGCTGCACCATCGGCATCCGCGTCTGGCCGCCGACCAGGATCACTTCGTCGATGTCCTTGGCGCTCTTGCCGGCATCGGCGAGCGCAGTCCGCACCGGCTCCATGGAGCGCTCCACCAGGGGTTCTACCAGGGATTCCAGCTTGGCGCGGGTGAGCTTCACCACCAGATGCTTGGGACCGGTGGCGTCGGCGGTGATGTAGGGCAGATTGACCTCGGTCTGCTGGCTCGACGACAGCTCGATCTTGGCTTTCTCGGCGGCCTCCTTGAGGCGCTGCATGGCCAGCGGATCGCCCTTGAGGTCGATGCCATTGTCCTTCTTGAAGGCTTCCGCCAGATAATCGATCAGGCGCAGGTCGAAGTCCTCGCCCCCAAGGAAGGTATCGCCATTGGTGGACAGCACCTCGAACTGGGTTTCACCATCGACATCGGCGATCTCGATGATGGAAATGTCGAAGGTACCGCCGCCGAGGTCGTAGACCGCCACCACGCGATCGCCCTTGCCGGTGCGATCCAGCCCGTAGGCCAGCGCCGCCGCAGTCGGCTCGTTGATGATGCGCTTGACCTCGAGCCCGGCGATGCGCCCGGCATCCTTGGTCGCCTGGCGCTGGGAGTCGTTGAAATACGCCGGCACCGTGATCACTGCCTCGGTCACGGGCTCGCCGAGGTAATCCTCGGCGGTTTTCTTCATTTTCTTGAGCACTTCCGCCGACACCTGGGGCGGCGCCATCTTCTTGCCCTTGACCTCGACCCAGGCGTCACCGTTGTCCGCCTTGGCGATGGTATAGGGCACCATCTTGATGTCCTTCTGTACCACGTCGTCCGCGAAACGGCGGCCGATCAGGCGCTTGATGGCGAACAAGGTGTTGATCGGATTGGTCACCGCCTGGCGCTTGGCCGCCTGGCCCACCAGGATTTCGCCGTCTTCCGCATAGGCGACCACCGATGGCGTGGTACGCGCCCCTTCCGCGTTCTCGATCACCTTGGGCGTGCCACCCTCCAGGATCGCGACGCAGGAGTTGGTGGTACCCAGATCGATGCCGATGATTTTTCCCATTGCGAGTTTCTCCAACTGCCGAGGCAGGTATCTGACGAATTGCGGTCTATATGTGGCTCAGGCCGGCGATTTCAACCCTGGCTACCGCCTCCCGGCGCACCCTGGGCAACCACCACCATGGCCGGGCGCACCAGGCGTTGATGGAGGGTGTAGCCGCGTTGCAGTACCTCCACCACACCGTTGGCCGCGATGGTGGGGTGCGGAATCATCGCCACCGCCTCGTGCAGCGCCGGATCGAAGGTGCCGCCGACCGGATCGACCACCTCGACGCGCTGCTGGCGCAGCACTTCGAGCAGGCTCTTGTAGGTCAACTCGACCCCCTCGGCGAGGGCCTGGCCCTGCTCCCCGGTGCGATCGATGGCGGCCAGGGCGCGCTCCAGGTTGTCCACCACCGGCAGCAGCGCGGCGACGAATTTTTCCAGGGCAAACTTGTGGGCAGCCTCGACGTCGCGCTCTGCCCGGCGGCGCTGATTCTGCGCCTCGGCGAGCACGCGCAACTCCTGCTCCCGCGCCGCGGCCAGATCCCGCTCCAGCGCCTCGATGCGGCCCTTCAGTGCCGCCGGGTCTTCCGCGGTTGGCGCTGCCGCGCCCTCTGCACCCGCTGCGCCCAGGCTGGATTCGGGTTCTGTTGGGGAATGCTCATCGGTCGCCACGCTCGCCTACCTCCCGGTGTCTGGCTGTCGAGCGCCAATATTGGGTTGTCCGGCAGTGTTTCAAGCGCCAACCGGGCACATCGGGCGCGCGACATGCCGAGTACCAGCTGCCGTCAAGAATGGCCAGCCCTGTGCGTCCTGGATACCGTCACCGGAGAGATGGCCGAGGCAAGCACCGGGGCGCGGCCACCACCGCCCCGACGTCCTGTACCATCGCACCGGGCCGCAGGAGGTCCACCCATGGCGGACGCTCTCGGCAGAGAACCACGGGGCAGGAACCCAGGAATGACAGAAGCAGCAGCATGACAGGAGCAGCAGTGTGAGCGGAGCAGCGGCATGACAGGAACGCGCGCATGAAGGTTCTGGTCACCGGCGGTGCCGGATACATCGGCAGCCATGTAACCCGGCAATTGCGCGAGCGCGGGATCGAGGTCGTCGTCTATGACAATCTTTCCAGCGGGCACCCCTGGGCGGTGCTGGACGCGCAGTTGGTCGAAGGCGAC